>JAZRQF010000074.1:0-73185 GCA_045649605.1 Faecousia sp. | reverse complement strand
ATACGCTCATAATAATTTCCTCCTAATTTTATAAAATTGTTATAAAATCGTTATAAAATTACAAAAACCGGGAGGGAGGTGCTCTCCCTCCCGGCATGTATTGCGGGAATGTCTACATAGAAAACTCTATGCACTTCGTTCTATACAATATAACGACACCGGGCATATCGCAGTTGCGAATACAACCGCACCAGCCACGAAACCGCTTACAGATCCAGGTAGGAGTCGGAGTACAGAACGTTGTTCTTGAAGATGTCGCAGGACTTGCTGGTCTCCATCAGGCGCAGGTCGTTGGGGTTCACGATTGCGGAGGTCAGACCCTGCATCATGCACATTGCGACCAGAGCGGAGTCCATGATGGGACGGACAGTCTTGGGAGCGCCGTTACTGTTGTTGGACAGACCGCCGGTGGACTTCAGGCCCTTCTCGGAGAACATCTTGATAGCTTCCAGAACTTCCATCTGCTTGTCCTGCATACCCTTAACAACCAGGAACAACGGGTCAAACCACAGGTCGGTAGCATCCATACCCAGGCTCAAGCCACGCTCCAGCATGTTGTCACAGTGCATCATACGCTCTTCGTTGTCCTTGGCGATACCGTCAGCGGAACACAGAGCGATACAGATAGCATCGTTAGCAGCAGCCAGGTCGATGTAGCCGATACGAGAACCTGCGTCAGCAGAGTTAACGATGGGCTTACCGTTGGTACGGTTGTAGACCTTGATACCGGCCTCGATAGCCTTCATGTTGGCAGTATCCAGAGCCAGAGGCACGTTGTTGAAGTTCTCCTGCAGCAGCTTGACTGCCCACATCATACGCTCGGGACCGTCCTTCTCAGCAGGGCCGATGTTGACCTCCAGATAAGTAGCGCCGGCCTTGATCTGCTCGTATGCACGCTGCAGAATGGGCTCGGGATCACGCTCGTCCATAGCCTTACGGATAGAGGGAGCGATGCAGTGGATACGCTCGCCGATGGTAACGAAGGTGGAGGACTCGGGGTTGTAGCCCTTGTACTGGGTATCCCAGGTCTTGACTTCGATTGCAGGCACCTTGGTAGCCAGCAGTTCGTCGAAGCTAAGCTCCTTAACCTCGGTGGTAGCTGCGGTAGCAGCCTTGGCAGCATTCTCTGCGGCAGCGGCAGCGGCAGCAGACTCATACTCCTTGTCCTTCAGGTACTTGGGCAGCTGAACAGCTTCCAGAGGACCAACAACAACGTTCCAGTTGGGCAGCTTCTCCTGGATCTCGCCCTTCATAACGGCAACCTTGCCGGGGATGATCAGGGTGCGGTTCTTGATCTTGTTCTCCAGATCCAGCTCATCGAAGGTCTTCTTGATGGTGGTGGAAGAGAACTTACCGGCGGCCCAAGCAGTCAGAACAGACATGCCGGAAGCGTCGGAGATCACCAGGTTTACGGGTGCGCCGGAGCGCTCCATTTCGCCGGAGACCAGGAAGTAGGTCAGAGCGAAGTCAACAGTCAGAGCAACGGGTGCATTCTCGTCAGCGCCGTTGATGGGGTAAACCTTAGCTTCCACCTTCATGGGCTTCTGAGGATCGGTGAAGATGTTCTGACGCAGGCCGTACAGAGGCAGAGCCTGAGCATAGCTCATGTTACCCATGACGATGATGGATGCGTACTTCTCAGTGAACAGAGAAGCGAAAGCAGTCTCCAGACGAGCGTCGCCCTTAGCGATCTTAGCCAGGTTGACGATGGAGGGATAACCGAAGGTACGGTCGCCATCCTTAACAGCGGTACGGCGAACCAGAACAGCATTGGCCAGGGTCTCCTTAGCAGTCTTGCCGGTAACGTCCAGAACCAGGTTCTTGTTGCCCTTAGCTTCCAGAGCCTTAACGGTGTCGTACAGGTCGGAGATGTTCTCAGCCCAAACGCCCAGAACAACGCCCTTAGCGGTAGCCAGCTCGTTCATAGCTTCCCAGTTGGAGGGAGTTGCGCCGTCCAGGATCACGTCCTTGCCGCAAACTTCCAGAGCAGCCTTAGCGCACTCTACATCCCAGCACTCCAGAACCAGAGGACGGCCGGTAGCGGCAGCCTTCTTGACCAGTGCTGCGTAAACAGCAGGATCAGCCTGGCAGTTGGAAACCTGGATGAACTCTACGTACATACGCTCGCCGATACGCTCGTAGTCGATCTTCAGAGCGTCAGCCAGCTTAGCATCTACAGTTGCCTCGTCCATGCAGGTGCAGACGGAGACAGCGTACAGGTTCTTGTTGACCAGAGTCTTCTCGTGACGGAACAGAACAGTCTCGCCGCCCAGCTTGTGCTCGCCAACAGAGACAGTCTTCATGGGAGGAGCAGTCTGCTCGTTGAGCATTGCCTTAGCCTCGTCGGAGAAGTAGGGACACTTGTCGATTTCAATAGCGCCCTGTGCGACCTTCATACAGAAAGCCATACAAGTGGGGCTGCCACACTCTTTACAGTTCTTCTTGGGGGACATCTTAAAGATGTCAAGACCTTTCAAAGCCATAATATGTAACCTCCTTCTTCCGATTAGACCAGTTCAGCGATGAACTGCTTGATGGTTGCGATGGTTGCAGGGTGACGCAGAACAACAGCGTCTGCACCGCCGGTCAGGTCGGCTGCAGCAGTGGAGATTTCCATGCCGATAGCACGCTCTTCCCGATCGCCCCAAGCGGGCTCGTCCTCAGCGGAAGCGGTGGATTCCTTAACACCGTAGGTGTCCAGGGATACAGTTGCCAGAATGGGCATCTGCAGATCAGCATCGGACTGTGCCAGAGCAGCCAGACGGATGCGATCGAAAGTAGAAGCAGCATACTCGTAGCCGTAGCCGACAGCAGCAGTACCGATATCCATAACGATGGACTCAGCTGCTACGTTAGCGTCCTTCTTCAGCATGATGTTCAGCTGCTTTGCCAGGTTGATGTCGTCAGCAGTCTCAGCGCCAACCTTCTGACCGGAAGCCAGAGCAACGGAAGCACCGACAGCCTTGCAGTTCTCCTGCTTTGCGCTCATGCACAGGATGTTCTTGCCACGCAGAGCGTCAGCGATAGCGCCCAGCAGTTCGCCATCCTTTTCCATGTTCTTGCAGCCGACAACCACGATGGGCAGGGTGCAAGCTTCAGCAACAGCGACAGCGTCAGCCACGCACTCAGCAGTGGGACGGTTTGCGCCGTTGGGATCAGCGGACTCAAAGTGCAGACACAGGAAGTCAACACCCTCAACGGACTCAGCCTTCTTAGCACGCTCAGCCATAGTGGTGCAGCCTGCGTACAGCTCGGTCAGGCCGGGCAGATCCCAGGACTCCATAGCATCGGAAATCTCGATGCCGATCTTCGGTGCATTCTCGATAGCTGCATCGAAGGTGTAGAACGGCAGCACATTCTGACCGCCGATGACGATTGCCTTGTCACCGGTGCCCAGAGTCACGGCATTGATCTTGCCGCTGAAGGGCTGCGTCTTAGGTACGAAAGACATAGTTTGTTTCCCCCTTGATTTGGTTTTATAATAAATAAATTTATTAACAAATGAATCACAGTCCGATGGACTGCATGATGCCCTTCAGGGCAGTTTTTACCGGATTGCTCTCCGGCAGTTTGGCAGAAGGCTCGCCGTCACAGTCGCAACGGTAAACACCCTCGTCCTGAGGCAGAACACCGATCAGCTCCAAGCCGTGCTTTTCGATCTCGGCTTTCACGCCGTCATCCAGCACGCCGCCGGGCGCACGGTTGATGATCAGACCCAGCTTGCCGGGTTTCAGGTTCAGCTCTGTGATCATTTCCGCCACACGGGCAGCCGCCTGCACACCTCTGCGGGAGCAGTCGGAGATCAGCAGCATGGTGTCCACATGAGGCAACGTACCACGAGCCACATGCTCCAAACCCGCCTCATTGTCCATAACAATGTATTTGTAGTTCTTGGCATACTTGTCTACCTGAGTCTTCAGCACGCCGTTGACGTAACAGTAACAACCCTTACCCTGGGTACGACCCATAACAAGCATATCAAAATCGTCCTCTTCCACCAGAGCGGAATTGAACTTGAATTCAGCATAGTCTGCCTTGGTCATGCCGGCAGGCACTGTGCCTTTCATTTCAGCCTGCGCCATTTCCTCTCGGATGGCACCCAGACTGGTTTCCACCTCCACACCCAACACTTCGTTCAGGTTGGAATTGGCATCTGCATCTACTACCAGCACAGGGCCTTGGCCCTTCTTGCACAGGTAGTCGATAATCATGCCGCAGGTGGTCGTTTTGCCTACGCCGCCTTTACCGGCGACAGCAATGGTATGAGGCATAACATACCTCCTCGCCTATAGATTCCTTCTACGGGCATACTCCGCCCATAGTCACCCTGCATTTTAGCATATATTCCCCATTTTTTCAACCATATTTTGAAATTTCTTTCCGGCTGCGCAGCAGAATATTCGCCATTGCGAACACTTTTTTTGTGCAATTCGACTTTTTTTATCGAAATATACAAATAGGGGGTAGCATTTTAAGGTTATATATGTTATATTCGTGATGTTCTATTTTTACTTATAACACCCAAGGAAGGTGAGGATTTGGAAAACTATACCAAGTATGCCTTGAAGCCTTTGGCACAGCTGCAGGATCTGCTGGCGCAGACTGATGACATATTCGTTATCGCCTGCAACAAATGCTTTAAGGAATTTGACACTCCCATTGAGCCGGAGCTAGACGAATTTTTAGCAATTGCAAAGGAAGCCGGAAAGAACATCACCGGCTCTGCACGGGCTGATTTCCTGTGCAACTCCTACAAAGCAAAGAATTTGCTGCCCGGTATGGTTCCGGAAGGCACAAAAGCTGTTTTCGTAATCAGCTGCGGTCTGGGTATTCAAACAGTCGCAGACGTACTGGAGCTGCCGGTATTTGCCGCTGCAGACTCTGTCACCTGCAAGGGCCATCACGGCATGGCGCTGACCAAGAAAGCCTGCGATGCCTGCGCCCAGTGCTATCTGAGCATGACCGGCGGCATCTGCCCCATCGTGGTCTGCTCCAAGAGTCTGGTCAACGGCCAGTGCGGCGGCGCTAAGGACGGCAAATGCGAAGTCAGTCCCGATAAGGACTGCGCTTGGGCAAAGATCCAGGAGCGTCTTGCTGAGCAGGGTCGTCTTGCTGAGCTGGCTGCACAGCCTGTACAGATGCGCGATTATTCTAAAATCAACTTTAAGGTCATCAACGACTACGTCAAGGCAATCCGTGCCGAGCGCTTTGCCGGCTACTACGGCGGCGTTCATCCTGCAGAGCACAAGGACATGACCGAGCATATGGCGCTGGTTCGTTTCCCCGACCCTGAAATCGCTGTCATTCCTCTGTCCATGCATGCCGGCGCACCTGCCAACCCGGTAGTTGCTGTGGGTGATGCTGTGCAGGTCGGCCAGGTCATCGGCGAGGCAGCAGGCTTCATCTCTGCCCCGGTTCACGCATCTGTCAGCGGCAAGGTCATTGCCATTGAAGACCGTCCCCACGCCACAAGAGGCACATGCCTTTCCGTGGTCATTGAATCCGACGGCAAGAACACTCTGCACGAATCTGTCAAACCCACCAAGGGTCTGGACGCTCTGACGTCTGATGAAATCATCGAGATCGTCAAAAATGCCGGCATCGTCGGCATGGGTGGTGCAGGCTTCCCCACTTTTGTTAAGCTGAAGCCCAACAAGCCGATTGATGCAATTTTGCTCAACGGCTGTGAATGTGAGCCTTTGCTCACTGCCGACCATCGTCTGCTTCTGGAGCATGCTGATGATGTGATCTACGGTCTGAAGGCCATTGTCAAAGCAGTCGGCGCACCCAAGGGTGTTATTGTTATCGAAGACAACAAGCCGGATGCAGTTGCTCTGTTCGAAGAGAAGCTGGCAAACGAAGAAAACCTGGAACTGGTCACCGCCCGTACCAAGTACCCCCAGGGCGCTGAAAAGATGCTCATTAAGCGGGTTATGGGCCGTCAGGTTCCCAGTGGCGGTCTGCCTGCCGATGTAGGCGCAGTTGTCTGCAACGTCAGCACCGCAAAGGCAATTTCTGATGCCATTCAGTTCGGTATACCTCTGATCGAGCGTATCATCACCGTTACCGGCAACCACATCGCAAAACCCGGTAACTTCATCGCCAAGATCGGCACCAACATGGCAGATCTGGTGGCTCACTGCGGCGGCATCACCGATCCCGATGCCACCATCAAGGCAGGCGGTCCTATGATGGGCTTTGCTCAGCGTGATCTGAACGTACCCGTCATGAAGGGCTCCAACGGTCTGATTGCTGTGGATACCGACAATGCACAGGCAGTGGCGTGTATCAAGTGCGGCCGCTGTGTAGATGTTTGTCCCATGGAGCTGAAGCCTTTGCATTATGCAAAGCTGGCTGATGCCCAGGATTGGGAAGGCATGAAGAACATGAATGTTATGGACTGTATGGAGTGCCGCTGCTGCGAGTACATCTGCTCCTCCAAGATTCCGCTGGTCGCAAAGATCCGTGCCGGCAAAAATGCTATAAGGGGGATGAAGTAATATGCTGATGAATGTTGTAAAGAACACAGATGAAATTTTGTCCCAAGTACAAGGCAAGGTCTTTGTGATCGCCTGCTTCGGCTGCAAGGAAGTAAGCCTTCCCGATGCCGAGCATCAGGTAGAATCCTTGATCGCAGAGTTTAAAAACAGCGACCGCCTTGTTGGCGTTGTTCATGCTGACTATGTCTGTAATCCCGAATACAAAAACGCACGGTTCGACAAGTATGCCGCCCAGATCGAAGCAGCAGACACCATTTTGGTGCTGTCCTGCGGTGTAGGCGTGCAGACTGTGGCTGATTTCTTCCCCGGCAAGCGTGTCTGCGCCGGCTGCAACACATATCCCCTGCCCGGTCACCAGGGTGTGACCCCGCAGGAATACGACTGCAAGCAGTGCGGTCAATGCTACTTGAATCTCACCGGCGGCATCTGCCCCATCACCGCTTGCTCCAAGAGCCTGATCAACGGTCAGTGCGGCGGCGCAAAGAACGGCAAGTGCGAGGTAGATCCCAACATGGACTGTGGCTGGGAACGTATCCAGCGCAGATTAGCACAGGTCGGCCGTTTGGACGTGCTGAAATGCCCCATCCAGTTACGGGATTACAACAAATAAGGCGATAGGAGTAACGGAATATGAGAATTACTGAATTATTTGATAATGGCCAGTTTGTCATCACCGCCGAGGTTGGTCCTCCCAAGGGTACAGACTGCAGCCACGTTGTAGAAGAAGCCAAGGAATACCTGAGCGGCATTCACGCTGTTAATGTTACCGACAACCAGTCTTCTGTTATGCGTATGGGCAGCCTGCCCGTGTGCGTTGCCATGAAGCAGGCCGGTCTGAACCCCATTCTGCAGTTGACCTGCCGTGACCGCAACCGCATTGCGCTGCAGTCTGAGCTGCTGGGCGCTTCCATGCTGGGCATCGACAACATTCTGTGTCTGACCGGCGACCACACCGTCATGGGCGACCACCCCGGTGCAAAGCCCGTTTTTGACCTAGACTCCGTTTCCCTGCTGCACACTGCATGTCAGTTGGAAAAGGGTTTGGATCTGGCAGGCAATGAGCTGGTTGGTCAGCCTCCCAAGTTTGCCAAGGGCGCTGTCGTCTCCCCCTGCTCTGACTCTGTGGATGCGCAGCTGGCAAAAATGGAGCGCAAGGTCATGGCCGGTGCTGAGTATTTCCAGACCCAGGCTGTATTCGATTCCGAGCGTTTCATCTCCTTCATGGAGAAGGCAAAGCAGTTTGGCAAGCCGGTTCAACTGGGTGTGATCATTCCCAAGTCTGCCGGCATGGCTAAGTTTATGAATAACAACGTAGCCGGTGTCCATGTGCCTCAGCACATGATCGACGCATTGGCTGCTGATAAGGAGCGCGCCAAGGCCGGTATCACCGGCGTTGAGATCGCCGCACAGATCATCAAGGAATGCCGTCCTTACTGCCAGGGCCTGCACATCATGGCACTGGGCTGGGAGGCAAAGGTTCCCGAGCTGCTGAAGCTGGCAGGTCTGTAAGAAACAAAAAACACCCGATAGCCATTACGGCTATCGGGTATTTTTAATTCAATTATTTCTCGTAGGTACAATTGCGGAACTCGATCTCGGCGCCATTTGCCAACCGGGCAGTGTGGGTGATCGTGTAAGTTCCGGAGGGCAATTCCTCCAAATTGATATATCCTTTCTGGACAAGCTTCTCCACGTCACTGGTGAAACGAATCAGCTGGAAATCGTGCATCTCGTTGGCAATAGAGAAAGTTGTACATGCCTGAACGGTATTGCCCTTGCTGTCAGTGATATCAATGGTAACGTAGGAAATGCGGTAAGGACAGGAAATGGTGCCCTTGAACATAGTCTTTTCGTTATGCTCGGTGATAGAATCGGTAATTTTCACCTCAGCAAGGGGTGCCGGATCGATCAATTCTTTGCAGGTAACAGGCAGATAACCCTTTTGGTACAAGGAAAGGAAGGTATATTTTCTGTCAATGCCCTGGAGGCGAACGATCTTCTCGCCGGTGACCTCGTCGATGTATGTATCGGTCTGGGTACGCTCATCGCCGGACTCCTGCTCCAAGGTGATTGCATAGCTTTGCTGGGGATCGATGGAGCCATCCTCTTTGCGGACAACGTGAACTTCTACGTTCATAATGGCATGGCCTGAGCCCTTGGAGTTAATGAACACCATAGCATCGCCCTTAAGCATCTGCGCATAGGATTCAAACATAACCTCCATGCCGTTCTGCTCACAGATCTTATAGGTATGCTCCAGTTTCTGCATGTCGTGGGTATAATCGCCCACCAAAATGCAACCATAAAACGGCGTCATTGCATTGGTAACCTGGAAAGAAATGCTGGTAGCAATATGGTTCCATGCCCAGAACACCTGGTCAGCACAGTCTGTGCCAATACGGCAGCAACGGGTAGGCTCCATTTTGCCATAGCCGCTGAGATCCTCGGTGGTCATATCTTCAAACACCAGTGTGCCGGTCTCTGTTTCAGAAGCCGCATACTCCAAGAAACCATAGGCAGATTGACAACCGTGGGTATAAGGAATGCCCTCGTAAATAATGCCCTTCTGCAGTGTAATGATATCGTCAGGATTGGAAATTTTATCTGCTTCCAGACCCAAAGAACTGTTCACCAGAGAATACTCAATGGTCTCGGCAGGTGTCCAGCGGACAGTGCACATATAACGCATCTGCTGCTCTACCAAATCACGGCGGTACTGCAGGATTTCTTCATCGGTAGCGCCCTCGGGAAGCGCTGCCATTGTAGGTGCAGTTGCCTCAAAAGGCGGCTCGGTAGGATCTGCCGCAGGGGCAGCGCCGCAGCCGGACAGCAGCAACAAACTAGCCAGTAGGAAACATAAAAGTTTTTTCATAAAAATACCTCCAAGAATATTTTTAGTTTTGTTTCTTTGGACGGATCAACGCTACGACAACGCCGGAACACATAAGTAAAACCCAAACCAGAATCAGATTGCTCCAACCAATGGCGCCAACCGCATTGGCAAACAGTTTGGACGAGATTGCCGCAGCCATATAGCTGGCAAAATCCAAAAAGCCGGTGGCGCTGGAGACCATGCCCGTATCCCGCAAACTGGGACAGTAGTGGTTCCACATCAAGCAAGCGGCGCAGTTAGAACTGAGCATGGCCAACACCATAAACACCAAATTCACAATCGGCTGCCGAATCAGATAAACAAGCAGGAAGCAAATGGCTGAGCTTGCGAAAAATACCAGTACACTCAGATTCAGATTGTGCTTCAAGCGTCCGTGAATGAATACCGACAAGAAAGCACCAGCCATCAGCACCGTTGTTGCCGCTGTGAACAGAAGTGTTGCCTGCTCCGGCGGAAACTGCAGATGCTGGGATATATAAGTAGGCAGCCAGAACAGAACCGCCGTCCGGATCACACCGGTCAGCATGGAAATAAAGGTCCATTTTACAATCTGTCTGCGAAGCAGCAGTTGGATGCTTCCGCCACTTTCCTTGCTCGGCCGGAACTGACCGTAACGGACCATTCCCCTCTTTTCATACACGGTAAAAAGCAGAAAGAATATTACGCCCATGGTCAGCAGAATTCCGCCACTGGTCACAAATGCGCCTTGCCATGCCAACGCTGTTCCCAACAAACCTGCCAGCGGCGCGCCCAAATCACAGCCGATGGCAAGACCCACAACACATCGGGTGGCATGCACCGGTTCATTGTTTTCAGAAAGCAATTTTGTCAGCGGCGCATAGACCATTGCCAAGAAAAAGCCCATGGAGCCATATACCACATAGGACACAAGGGGTGTACCGGCAAGCCACGCCAGAGATATCACGCAAACGCTGGCCAGCACCAATCCCATAGACACCATATATTTGCCTTTGACTTTGTCGCCAATAGCGCCGTTGATCAGCTGTCCCAACGCATAGACTGCAAAGAACACAGAGGACATGGTGCCCAATTGCGCCTCACTGGCTACGCCTAACTCTTTCAATTGGGGCGATAGCGCACTGAGGATATTTCTGCATATATAGACTGCGCAATAAGCTATGGCGCATACAGATCCCATAGCCAGCGCTTTTCTTGCACTTGAACTGATTTTCATTCTGCCTGATCCTTTCCGGTAATCACCGTAAATCCGTTTTGGGCATAAAGTTTCTGAAGCTGCTCCGGCAATTCCGGATCGGTTACATAAATATACTCCGGACGCATGTCGGAAACTTTATACAAAGCAGTGCGTTCAAACTTACTGCTGTCTGCCAAAATATATGCCTGATCACAACACTGCAGCATTTTCTGCTGCATGGGGTACAGCGTCTCCTCATAACCCCAGATTCCATGTTCCAAAGAAAGCGCAGATGGGAATACAAACGCCTTCTGTACATGCAAGCCATCCAACATATCCAGAGTCAGTTGTCCATAAAAGGAATTTTCCTCCGGAATATACTGACCGCCCAAAAGGATCAGCCGAAATCCGGGCACAGTACGCAATATCTCAAAAACGTGCAGAGAATAGGTTACTACTGTCAGCGTGTGCAGCCGTTCTTTCAATGCCTGAGCAAAGTGAATCGGTGTAGAACCTGTGCCGATGGCGATATAATCCCCTTCCTTGACAAGCGCTGCCGCATTACGGGCAAGGGCATCTTTTTGAGAACTCTGTTCCAAATTGCGGGATTCTAACGGACGGTAGGGCATCATCTCAGTTGCAGCCACCGCGCCGCCATGTACACGGCATAAAAGTCCAGCCTGCTCCATAGTCAAAAGATCCCGACGGACGGTTTCCACGGATACGCCGAACTTTTCTGTCAGGTGCGCCACCGTGACAGAGCCTTGGCTTTTCAGCATTTCATGAATTTGATTTTGTCTTTGCGATGCAAGCATATCCACAAACCTCCACATTTTTCCACATATTATCACACATTCACAGAGATGTCAACCACAGAGTCGCTTGCCATAAAGCAAAAAATATGCTACAATTAGCGTATCTGCAAACTAGGAGGTCTCAGTATGGCAAACCTTCATTTCTTGGGAACGTGCTCCGGCACAGAGCCTTATCCGAATACCCACCACCAATCCTGGATTCTGACTGTAAATGGCATCAACTATTGGTTTGATGCAGGCGAAAATTGCGCCCATCGCACCCACACTTCCGGCGTAGAGGTCACAAACACCGCTGCCATTTTCGTGTCCCATCCCCATATTGACCATATTGGCGGTCTGCCGCTTCTGTTCGCATGCCTCCAAAAGCTGACAAAGCGCTTTAAAAAGCAACTGATTTGCAACAACACGTTGAAGCTTTATTTTCCGGATATGGAGATCCTGCAGGCATTAAAATATATGGCCTTTGGTCGTCCCGACCCTACTATGGTCTATACGCTGGAGGAGTATCCGGTTACCGACGGTCTGCTGTTTGCCGACGAAAATGTCCGGGTCACCGCCCTGCATAACACCCACATGAAGGAAGACGGCACAAACGGCTGGCACAGCTACTCCTTCCTGATTGAAGCTGAAGGGAAACGAATCGTATATTCCGGCGATGTGAAATCCCCGGAAGAGTTAACTCCCCTAATCGGTGACGGCTGCGATATGCTGATCATGGAGTCCGGCCACCACGATGTACAAAGTGTATTCGATTTTGCAGTCAGCCGCAATGTACAAAAATTACGTATGACCCACCATGGCAGACAAATACTGGACAATCGCCAAGTATATGAAGATCTGGCTGCACAGTATAGCCACGATACTTCTACCTCCGTTTGCCTTTGCTTTGATGGCATGACAGAAACCCTCTAAGACCATAAAAAAGCGTGTTGCCCGGTCGGGTAACACGCTTTTTGTTTTTGTAAGATTATTTTTCAAAGGTGAAGTTACGGAACGCAACCAGATCGCCGTTAGCCAGTCTTGCGGTATGGGTAACGGTGTAGGTGCCGCTTTCCAGTGCATCCAGAACAATAGAACCCTTCTGAACCAGCTTCTCAACATCGCTGATGAAACGGATCATCTCAAAGGTGTACAATTCCTTCATCAAACAGTGGGTTGTACAAGACTGAACAATGTTACCTTTCTCATCGGCAATGTCAATCGTGACATAAGAGATACGGTAGTTGGTGGTAACTTTGCCTTTAAAAATATTGTCGATACCGGGATTCTCAATAGAGTCCTTAAGCTCAACAGGATTCAATGGTGCAGGATCGATCAGTTCTTTGCAGGTAAACGGCAGGTAACCCTTCTGGTACAAATACTGGAAGGTATACTTTCTGTCAATGCCCTGCAGGCGAACAATTGTCTCACCGGTAGTCTCGTCCACATAAGTGTCGGTCTGCGTACGTTCATCCCCGGACTCCTGCTCTAACGTGATGGCATAACTCTCTTGTCCATTGATCGTGCCATCCTCGTTGCGGACAACGTGGACTTCCACATTCATAATGGTATGGCCGCCTTGTTTGCTGTTCATGAACGACAGCGCATCACCTTTCAGCATCTTTGCATAGGATTCGTACATCACGTCCATACCATTTGCTTCCAAAATAGGATAGGTATACGGCAATGTGCTTTCGGTAAGTGTATAATCGCCAACAGGAATACAACCATATGCCGGTGTCATCTCGCGGCATCTTGTAAAAGTGATACTGTCGGAAATATGGTTCCACGCCCAAAACACCTGATCCGCACAGTCTGTACCCAAACGGGCGCAACGGAAAGTCTCCTGATAACCATATCCACTGAAATCAGCAGTCTCCAGATTGCTAAGCGTGAGCGTACCGGTCTCAGATTCGGCTGTGGCATACTCCAAAAACGCATAAATAGAGTTAGAGCCGTGGGTATAGGGAATCCCCTCATAAATCGTACCCTTGTACAGTGTGACAATATCCTGAGGATTTGTCTGCTTATCGGACTCCAGTCCCTGGGATTGATTAAATAGGGAGTACTGAATCGTCTCAGCAGGTGTCCAACGAATTGTGCACATATCACGCATTGCCTTTTCAACCAGATCACGGCGAGCCTGCAGAATCTCCTCTGCGCTGCCATCCTCAGCCAGCGCAGGCAAAGGAGGATTGGTAGCTTCAAAGGGCGGCTCGGTAGGCTCTGCAGGTGTAGTTGTGCCACAACCGGCAAGCAGCAGAAAAGAGACCAGCAGCAGACAGAAAAACCTCTTCATAAACGTCTCTCCTATCTCTCAGATTGGTACAATCACTATACTATATCGGTCTGGTCTCGTCAATAAAAAAGAACGCTGCAAAAGGCAGCGTTCTTCTTGGTTATATTATTTTTCAAAGGTGAAGTTACGGAACTCAACCTCATCGCCGTTAGCCAGTCTTGCGGTATGGGTAACGGTGTAAGTGCCGCTCTCCAGTGCGTCCAGGTCGATAGAACCCTTCTGAACCAGCTTCTCAACGTCGCTGATGAAACGGATCATATCAAAGGTGTGCATTTCCTTAGAAATAGCGAAGGTGGTGCACTCCTGAACGGTATTGCCCTTAGCATCAGCAATCTTGACGGTAACGTAGGAAATACGGTGTTTAGAGGTAATCTTACCCTTGAAGATATGATCGATAGTGGGATTCTCAATGGAGTCAGTAACCGAAACAGGCTCCAGAGGAGAAGGATCGATCAGTTCCTTACAGGTAACAGGCAGGTAACCCTTCTGGTACAAGAAAGCGAAGGTGTACTTTCTGTCAATGCCCTGCAGACGGACAATATTCTCACCAGTAGTCTCATCGACGTACCTATCGGTCTGGGTACGCTCGTCACCGGACTCCTGCTCCAGAGTGATTGCGTAGCTCTCCTGAGGATTGATCGTGCCGTCTTCATTGCGGACAACATGAACTTCTACGTTCATGATGGCGTGGCCAGCGCCCTTGGAGTTAATGAACACCATAGCGTCGCCCTTTTGCATCTTAGCGTAGGACTCGCACATCACATCCATACCATTGGCTTCTGCAATGGGATAAGTGTATGTAAACTGGGTCTCGTTATGGGTGTAATCGCCAATGGGGATACAGCCGTTACCGGGAACCATATTTGCGCAGTACTCAAAGGTAATGGAGGTGGAGATGTGGTTCCATGCCCAGTACACCTGGTCAGCACAGTCGGTGCCGAGACGGGCGCAACGGGCAGGCTCCTGATAGCCGTAACCACTCAGGTCAGCAGTCTCAATGCCGTCAACAATCAAAGTACCAGTCTCTGTCAATCCGGTTGCATACTCCATAAATGCGTAAGCGGAGTTAGAGCCGTGGGTGTAGGGCAGACCTTCGTAGATTACGCCCTTGTACAGAGTCACGATGTCGCCGGGGTTGGTCTGCTTGTCAGCTTCCAGACCCTTGGACTTATTTACCAGAGAGTACTCAATGGTCTCCGTGGGAGTCCAACGAACGGTGCACATATAGCGCATCTTCTGCTCGACAAGATCACGGCGGTACTGCAGAATTTCTTCATCGGTAGCGCCTTCAGCCAGAGGAGGCATGGTAGGAAATTCAACTTCAAAGGGAGGTTCTGTGGGCTCTGCGGGTGTAGTTGTGCCACAACCGGCAAGCAACAGCATTGCGACGAGAAGTAAACAAAACAGTTTTTTCATCAAAATTACTCCTTTTTATGACATCTGAGTTTTTATTTTAATATAATGCCCACAAAAAGTCAATGTACCAACCGGTTATACAGTCGCAAACCGAAACGTTATATGGGGCTAAAAATGCCCCGGCAGCAAGCTGCCGGGGTATCATTCTTAGTCCAAATTCCAGATGGGATTGCCCAACGCAATCAGTCTGCCCAAGGTTTCGTTATAAACCTCAACACGGTAGTACTCTGCATTTGCATCCACATCGGTTGCATAATAGAAATTCTCTGTGCCGTCAATGGTCCATGTGCTGACCACTTCCTCATTCTTCCACAGATTGACTGTATAAGTGTAGCCTTCCTTCCAGGCGCTTTCGTGGATATCACCAATACAGAATACCAGCCGCTGACCGGTAAAGTCACACTGACCTCCCATCTGGGTATCACCGATGCACATCTTGATACCCACGGGACCTGCAGTGAAGTTACCCACACGCAGTTGATCAATGTGCGCCTGCGCCTTACCCTCGGTGGAATAGATGGTGTTCAAGCAAGTCGTTGCGGGCATTTCGTGATCATCGTTGCCGGAGGTTGCCCAGACACGCTTGCCGACTTTCAGCAGTTCGATCCATGCTGCGTAGTTCTGTCTGGTAAACCAGTAATCGCTATTGTCGACATCGTTACCGTAGAAGACCTCCCAGCCGGTCTCATCCTGGAACCAGTAGATGTCTTCTACATTCTCCAGTGTGAACTGCGGCTCTGTTCCGGTTGGGTGAGGAATTGCGAAGAAGCCGCCGTTTGCCTTAACCGCAGTAATCAGTTCATTGAAGCGTGCGCTGGTGAAGGAAACATAGTTGAAGTGCCACTCACCGATATGCTCGCCCTCAGTTTGCTCCCTGAATTCATACTCAGGGAAGGCCAGCAGCACAGCTTCCAGCTGCTCGGGTGTTGCAAACAGCATGTTGTAGTGGAAGAAGTTATACGCTTCAGGACGGTCCGTAATGGAGCCGGCTGCTTCTGTACCGCCAATAAAGACGCTGTCGTCCCAAACTGGCAGACGCATATGCAGAGACTGTCTGTGGTCCAGAATCGCAGCATAGTCCATACCCAGCTTTGCCATACCCTCTGCCCACTGCTCCAGAGTATATTTGCCATCACTGGTGCCACCGGAATTGGAGTGGTCGTGGAGCTCACCGTGATATGCGGTACGTCCGTCATAAAGGGACTCCAGATGGATAATATCATCAGATACATCAAAATTGAGTGCCCAGTTGATACCGTAAGGCTCCCAGACTTCAAAGAACTGCTCAAGCTGCTTTGCAAATACAGCATAAGTATATTTCTGGCTACTGAGATACTCCACCAGATTGTACAGACTATAGCCGATCTGCTTTTCTGCCACCAAAACCGTTCCGTCCAACAAAGTGACATAGGGTGCAGCATAGATCAGCTTCTTGCCGCAATAGTCATTGGACAGGATCTTGCCGTTGTCATCGGTACGACTCTCGGTGGAAAGAATGTTATTCATCACCGCGCCGGCGATCTCATCCTTTTCTTTCTGGTTAGCAAATACTGCCGTACCGGAACTTTCTGCATGCAATACGGATCGCTGGGTTGCCTTCGGTTCTGTCAGATTCTCTACGGTAGGCTTATCCTGCAATCTGCAAGCAATGCCGTAAGTATCGATCTGCTGTGCCAAAACATCGTCACAGTCCCAGTCTGCCCAGTAGTAAACACCTGCTGTAGAAGTACGCAGAGAAACACTGGTGATCTCCATATCCAGCAGGTGGAAGGATACGCTTCCATTTTCGCCTGCAATCTTGCAGTAAACCTTGCCGTTTATGGTTTGTGCCGGGCTATTTTCCAAAGTAACGCCGTCAAATGTAGCATTACCGAAAGTCTTGTAATCGACGTTAGCACTGTCAAAACAAGTAACATTGCCGCTACCGGTAAATACAATCTGCTTACCGGCCAGGTCTGCCACATAACTGCCACCGGACAACTTAACCTCGCCTGCTGCAGGAATCAGATACTCTGCATCAGCATTGTAGGCAGCCATCATTTCATCATTGTTCTTATACCACGCAATGCTTCCGTCCTTTCGGGCGATCGCAGCGGTGGAGATGTAAAGCTTTGTATCACCGGTCAAGCCATACAGTTCAGGCTTGGTGGAAATGTTCTGCAGGTACACTTTGCCCGCAAGAGGACCTTCGCAAGCCAGGTTAGTTGCTGACAGGTTGCCATCGGCAGTTTCCGGCAAATGTTGCTCTGCCACAAATAAGTATATACTACCCACAAAATTCTTTTTTACCTTCAGCTTGCCGCTGGCAGACACATAAACATCGTCGCCATAGTTACGGGCTGTACCGTTGGAAATAGTACAGTTGCCAATTGTGGTCAGACAGCTGCTGCCAGTGGACTGAACATAGATATTGCCGCCGTTGCCGCCCTGACCGCCGGTGATGGTACCGCCGGTGATGGTCAGCTTACCGTTGCTTGCGCAGATATTACCACCGTTCGTTAAGCATCTGCCGTTTGCAATGAGACCGCCGGTGATGTTCACGGGCATGCTTCTTGCGGTAATGCAAATGTTGCCGCCCTTCGGAGCGTAACCGTCCAGGATCTCACCGCCGGAAATAGTAACCTTGGTGGCTGTGCCGCTCAGACCAATGTTGCCGCCCATTTCAGCGCATACACCGCCGGTGATCGTACCGCCGGTAACATTGAAGGTACCACGGCAGTAGCCGATATTACCGCCCGAATATGTTGCCTCACCGTTGGAAATCACAGCCGTGCCGCCCACATCCAGACAGCCGTAGCATGCATAAATGTTGCCGCCGCAATAAGCCTTGCCCACTTCCCGGCCGGGGGTCAGCATAGTGCCGCCTACAGTGCCGCCGGAAACGGTTAGCTTAGGCTGGGTTTTATTGTCCGCAATACCGAACAGAGCGATATTTCCGCCACCACTGGTCTCGCTGGCTTCTACAGCCAAACCACCGGTAACGATGCCGCCGGTCATTTCGATGTCAGTTTGATAATCATCGCCGGTCTCTGTACCGATCACGGCAGCATAGATGTTACCGCCGTTGGCAGCGGTGCCGTCTTTGATCACGCCATCCTTGATCTGCAGGTTTGCGCCGCCCTCCATATAGATATTGCCGCCGTTGCCGGTAGCGGTGCCGCCGGCAATGGTGCCGCTGTTTAGGATCAGCTTGGTAGACGTTCCAGTCATATGGATCATACCGCCGGTCTGTGCCATACCGCCATAGAGGGTAGTATTGTTGATGGTAGTAGTGCCGCCGTCAAGAGAGATCATACCGCCCTGAAAAGCCTTGCCGGTCTCACTGACAGAAATGGTGCTGTTGTTGATAGTCAGCTTGCCGGCAGCGGAGATGACACCGCCCTTAGTATTGTTCTCGGTATTGATCTGCATGTCCACGTTGTTCATAGTGAGGGTCGCAGCAGCCGGAACACGCACAAACTTACTGTTCTGGGTATAAACATGGGTAGTATTATCTCGGTAAACAAGATCTTCCAGGATCAGGTTGCCTTTGGTCATAATGCAAAATGCACCGTTGGAACCCGCTGCTGCTGACTCATTGATCAATGTGCCGCCAAAGATATTGATCGTAGCGTTGGCATTGTAAATACCAAACCATCTGACCTCTGTATCCTTATAGGTCAAGGTATGTCCGTTCAGGTCCAGATACACATCGCCGGTATTGCTGCCATAGGACAAATAGCTTGCCTTGGTTGCACCGGTGATCGCAAAGTCATTGGTGATCTTGATATGGACCGCCTTACCGGTGCTGTCCAACTGCTTCATCAGCTTGGAGCTGCTGCCGCCGTCAAACCACTCTTTCCATTGCGCTTCTGTGCCAATCTCAATTACTTCTGTGCCCGCCGGAACGCCAGCCGCCTGAACGGATACAGCAATACCCGTTACCAGCAAAACCAGCACCAGAAGAATCACAAACAGATTCTTTTTCATCGCGCTACCTCCACGATTTATATTTTGATGTCTTAATTGTATCATTGCCTTTTATTTTTTGCTTTAATATACTTGTTTCGTTTTTTAGAAATTTTGCAATTTTTATAGATTTTCTATCAATATTATGTTACACTGCTAAAAAAGGAGGTGGACCTATGGAAGCACCGCAACTGACGATTCATGAATTTTTCTCCATTGGTATGTTCTCAAATCCCCTTAAAAAAGCCGTTTCTCGGCACCATTTGGTAGAAACGCTGGTATCCACTTATGAGTTTTATTTCTTCCCGGCAGACTGGTCCGGCGGTATTACTGTAGACGGTGTTTTCTATAATTGCCAGAAGGATAGTTTTTGTGTATGCAAACCGGGACAAACCCGACAACTGACCACGCCGCTGCAATGCTTCTACTTATATTTATCCTCCAGCGACCCACAGCTAATGCACGCATTTGCTTCCCTGCCCACCTTTGCCAGCCACCCACAGATGGATGAGATCATCGACGTTTGCAAAAGCATCACCCGTGGTATTGTAGAACGGCACACACCGGACACCCGTATGGAAATGTGCTCGTGCGTGTATAACATTCTAACGCTGCTGTTGCGGCAGCACAACCCCATTTCCAGCAATGTCAACGGCAATCCACGCCGCCACCAGCAGGCGCTGCTCAATGCCAATCAATATCTGCGCGACCACATTGCCGAAGAGCTTGATCTTGACAAGTTAGCCCAGGCCAGCAACCTATCCCCTACATATTTCCACAAATTATTCACTGCAGCCTTTGGCCTAACCCCTGCCCAGCAGTTGGAGAGATACCGCCACCTGGCCGCAAAAGCATTCCTACGCGATGACGATTGTCCCTTGGCAGAAGTTGCCCGAAAATGTGGCTACTCCTCCCAAAGCTATTTCTGTTATAAATTCAAACAAACAGAGGGCATGACTCCCTCTACCTACCGTTTCAACCGCCGTCACCAACGAGAGAACAAAAAAAGCCACCGATCGGATTGATCGGTGGCTTTTTATTATTCCATATTCCAGATTGGGTTGCCAATGGCAATGCGGGAATGCAAGGTGGTGTCCCACACCTCTGCCCGGTAAAACGGCACATCTGCTTTGGTATTCCATGCAAAATACGTGTTTTCTTCGCAGGAGATATCCTTGCGTGCTACCCGGTGCTTACCAGCGTACAACACCATCCGGTAAGTATGGGTAGGATCTGCCACACTGGGGTGGAAATCTCCAATCCGCAACGCAAGCCGCTGCCCGTCAAAACTGCATTTGCCGCCCATGGTGGTATCTCCCACGCACATTTGGATGCCTACCGGACCGGCAACAAAGTCGCCTTTTCTTAGGTGTTCTAAATAAGATGCGCTGCTGCGACACTCTGCATAAATGGTGGTCAACGCCTTGTCCGAAGGCATATGATGCTCGTCGTTGCCGGCTGTGGCAAAAACACGTTTTCCTAAATCCAACAACTGCAACCATAGCTTGTAGTTGTCCTTTGTGTATTCACCATCCCGGTCTGAATGGTAAGTATATATCACTTCCAAACCGGTATCATCTGCAAACCAATAGTCCAGCGCATTTTTAGAATCCATCAGCTGCTTGGGATGAGGATGGACAAAAAATCCGCCCAATTCCAAAACCCTTTCCACCAGCTGGGTAAAGCGCTGCTGGGTAAACCGGGGATACCCAAAGTATCCGTCTTGCCCACCGGTAAATTGATACTCCTCAAACTCTCCAAGCAACTGCTCCAGCGGCTTAGGGTCTGCAAAGATCATATTGTAATGCAGTCTGGGACGGGCCGCTTCCATATCCGTAATGGTTGTGCCCGGCTCTGTTCCGCCCAGAAACATGCCATCAACAAAATCCTGGTGGTACATGTGGGCAACCTGATGATGATCCACAATGGTGGCAAAATCCATTTGCAACGCTTCCATGCCGGCTTTCCATTCCTGCAGGGTGTTCTTTCCGTCACCGCAAGAAGAATGGTCATGGAGTTCTCCGTAAAAAGGCTTCTTGCCGGCGTAAAGCGCATCGATCTTAGCAATATCTTTGTTAAATGCTTTCATAATCAAAACTTCTCCTGAAGATGCTGTGCTGCAATCGCCATTTGTTCTTCCGTTACACCGGCACGCAGTAAATAAACTTCCTCTGTACCGCAGCCATGAGGCACTGCCCACGCACCGGAATCCGTACCTGCTGCGACCATACCGCCCATTTTGGAAAATTTGCGTATATTCTCCAATGCGCTTTCCAATATTTTCTCTACCGCAACGTCGTTAAACCGACCTTTATGCAGAAGATTTCCAATGGTGCTGACTGTTGGTACCCAAATTGTTCCCGCTTCCTGCATTGCTTGCAGCGCATCCCCATCTAAGTACGCACCGTGTTCTATGGAATCCACACCGGCTTTCGCCCCCGCTTCTACTGTACGGGCGGCATTGGCATGGGCCATGACCGCCATGCCCTCTTCGTGAGCAATGTGGATCAATTCTTGGATTTCTTCAGCAGGCAATCCCTGCTCAGACAGAAGTCCATAATAATTAAAATCCATCAGTCCGGAAATCATGATCTTAATAAAATCCGCACCTGACTCCCTATGTTTGGCAACCAGCGCCGCATATTCTGACAAGCTGGCATACTGCACGCCGATAAAGCCACCATAATGTCCAGCTTTTGAAATAGGTGCAAAGGGAATGCGGTAAGTGATACCGTACTGATCGGCGATCTGCCGGGCATAAGCGCAAACGCCCCATTTGTCGCCGCCGTCTCGCAAGTAGGTGTATCCTTGCGCCTGATACTGTTTTAAAACGCTATGCACCCACGGCTTGTCCACGCCGGCCGCATGCCTTTCAATAGCACTGCGCCAATTTTCGCCGTCCAGCACCATATGCATATGACAATCTACCGCCATGGCATCACACCCTTTCCCGTGTATTATAGCATTTTCGTCAAGATGTGTTCATACTTTTGTCGAAAATTATTTTCATTTGGGTCATTACATGTTCAAAAGCGGCTTGTATATTGTAAACAGAAAGGATACGGAAGCCGTGAGCCGTACCTTTCCTCCTGAGGGAAACCTCTTTTCTACCTCTCTTCTTTTTTGAAACAAAAGCGGAAAGCCCACTGCCGTAGCGGCAGTGCGCTTTTCTCTATATTGAAAACTACCGTTGCAAATTCCGTTGTTTGCAGGCGTAATGGTACGCCTGTTTATAGTCCTCCAGCGCCAAATAGCATTGTTCCAGCGCTTGCGCACACTGTTGAGGTTCGCTTTCCTCTGCGGCCAGATAATGCTCGATGGCAACGGCATACGCCTTTTGTCCCATAGCCGCTTTTGCTCTGAGCAGATGGTATCTGTCAGAGGATTCCGGAATACTATCCAAAATATTAGCTGCGCCTGCAAAATCTTCTTTATGCAGCAAAGCTTCTGCCCGCAGAAAAGATTCCCGGTAATCCGCCTGCAACTGGGCGCTGATCTGCGCCGCATTTTCCGGCTGTGCCGTATACCGCAGCAACAGACATTCCCGTTCCATGGATGCCGTATAGTAGGGTGTTTTTTCTCCCGCCTCTGCAGCTTTTTCCGTCAACTTCTGGGCAAATATATACTTCCCCTCTGCCACCGCAGAGGATGCCTGCCCTAAAAGGCTTATAGCTTCTAACAGCCACCGTTCCGCATCAAACACCGGATCCGGCTGCCGGTATTCCTCTAAAATCTGACATGCCAGACGATACTGCCCTGCTGCATATGCCTGCCGCGCACGAAGGATGCATGCCTGATTAGGGGATGTCTGTTCCCCCTCTTCCAAGAAATAGCTGATCGGCTTTTCCAGCCGCCGTGCCAAATATGCCAAGGTGGTCATGGAAGGTTTGGCGCTGCCGTTTTCAATTTGAGACAGCATATTGCGGGTGATCTCCTCGCCGCACAACTGCCGCTGGGATAAGCCTTTTTCCAAACGTGCCTGCTTCAATCTGGCGCCCAGCTCCATGCTCCCACCTCCTTGGGTAATTTATATTTACCCCATTGTAGCATACTCACCGCAAAAAAGCTACCGTTACAAAAAATTCATTTGCTATTTTTTCCCTTTTGGCTTATAAAATAGATAAGTGGGTTATAACCACTACAAAGGAGTTTTTTATGGATATACAGTCATTGAAAGCCAACACCCGGCGCTCTTTGGAAAACGCCAGCTATAATCCCAGAAAACTGGCGCTGATTCACGCCGGAGTTTCGCTTGCTTTTTCACTGATTTTAACCGTACTGCAATTTGTTTTGGAGCGGGGAATTGATTCCACCGGCGGCCTTTCCGGCATCGGTTTGCGAACGGTGCTGTCTACTGCACAAATGGTGCTGTCTACCGCCGGACTTTTGCTGCTGCCATTTTGGGAGATCGGTTTTTTCCGGGCAAGCATGCATATCGCAAGAGGCGAACCTGCTACTCCCGCCACCCTTTTGGAGGGTCTGCGGCGGATCATGCCGGTCATGCGGCTGTTCCTGCTGCAATTTGTTATGTATTTCGGTCTGATACTGCTGTGTTCTAATGTGGCCAGCATGATCTACATGCTGACGCCCTTCTCCCAAGAACTGACAGATCAACTCATGCCCCTGGTCAGCGATCCGGTGCAACTGGAGCAGGCTTTTGCCAACAGCGACTTTATCAATCAACTGCTTCCCCTGCTGATCCCTATGTATATCATACTGGCACTTGTGTTCGGTGCGCTGGCAATTCCCCTGTTCTACCGCTTCCGCTTGTCCCAGTTTGTCATCATGGACGATCCCAAAGTCGGCGCCTTGGCTGCCATGCGTATCAGCAATCACATGATGAAAAACAACTGTGTCTCGCTGTTCAAATTGGATCTGCATTTCTGGTGGTTCTACCTTGCCCAAGTGCTGCTGGCCGCTGTGGCTTGGTTGGATGTTCTGCTTCCTATGGTTGGCATTTCTCTGCCGATTAACGCAGATGTAAGCTTCTTCCTTTTCTACATCGTTCAGATTTTCCTGAGTTTGCTACTGGCATGGCAATGCACCGCCGGCATCCAAACCACCTACGCACATTTCTATCTTTCTAAAAAGCCTACAGAGTAAACAAAAGAACCGAAGGAGCTTTCCTTCGGTTCTTCTTTTTAATGTACTTTTTCTTTTTGACGGAAAGGCAACGTTTTGTTTTGCAGATAATAGATCAGCACAAACACGATATACGCACCCAAGCAGACTGCGAATATGTAGATAAACGTGTTGATATACCAGCCAAACCACTGGGAAAACTGGGAGAACACCGCCAGAGGAGAATTGCCCGGTCCTACAAAGAACATATTCATGTGTTTTCCCAGCCCGAACTGCACAAAGCAATTCAGACCGAATGCAATACCGCACAAGGCAATAAACGTCCATGTTGCGCCTTTATAATCGGACTTTCGGTTGCCGCCACGTTTGGAGAAGCAAAGGAACAAGCCGATAAACACCAGCAGCATATGCCAGATCAATGCATGGATCGTCAAAAACCAGCGATCCAGCAGCAGTCCCGAAGGCTCGGTAAAGGAAATGGCGCCGCCCAGCAGGTTATACAGCACCATAAAGCTAAACATGCCCCGTTGCAGCTTGCCCGGCTTCAGCCAGGGAGCGATCAAACACATGTACATGGGAACACTGCAAAGCTGGAAAGGAAAATCGTCCCAGGAATAGCTGTTGTTCTCAACTGCAAAGTAATAGAATAGCTGTTTAAACACCTCGGACACCGCCAGTAGTAAGCCGATGGAAAACAGAATCCAATTGGCAGTCTTATCACTGACCTTACGCAGCTTCCATGCGACAAAGCCGCAGACCGCAAAGCCAATCAGCGTATAGAGAATATGGAACGCTCCGTAGGAAGGAATGCGCTCCATCGTCCAGGAGACAGACTCAAAAAATGTATCCAATGCTCTAATCATGTGGCACACTTCCTTTTTCTTTGTCTGAAAGCATAGTAACACACTGGAACAAAAAAGGCAATATTCTCCTTCAATCTTACAATAAACTTAAAAAACCGGGACATGTCCCGGTTTTTTTCATTGTTCATTCAGAAGATCGGCAAGGGTGATTCCCTCAAAGAACTCATCTACCATCTTATCCAGTTTCTCCCACATGGGCAAGGTGTGACAGCAGGAAGCACGGGAGCATGCCGCCGGACCTTGGGTGGTGCAGGACACGGTATTCAAGCTACCTTCTGTCAATTTTAGAATACTGCCCACTGTATATTCCTCCGGCTTGCGGTTGAGCCGATAGCCACCGCCTTTGCCGTGGACCGCATCTACGAAACCGGCTTTGCTCAAGGTAGTCATGATAGACTCCAGATACTTCTGGCTGATGCCCTCAGACTCCGCAATTTCCTTCAGCGGAATAAATTCCTCACCGCCATGCAGTACAAAATGTACCATCACCCGCAGGGCATAGCGACCCTTTGTTGATACGATCATAGCTTAGTGGCAGTGGGCGCAGTTCTCGCAATCCGGGAACTGGCTCTTGTCGTAGGGGATGTTGTTCTTTTCGTAGTAGTCCTTGAGGGCGGACTTGATGGCCTCTTCTGCCAGTACGGAGCAGTGCATCTTTGCTGCCGGCAAACCTTCCAGCGCCTCAGCAACTGCCTTGTTGGTCAGCGCCATAGCCTCGGCAATAGACTTGCCCTTGATCATCTCGGTAGCCATGGAAGAGGAAGCAATTGCGCTGCCGCAACCAAAGGTCTCGAACTTTACATCTACGATAATGTCGTTTTCGATCTTCAGATAGATCTTCATGATGTCGCCACACTTGGCGTTACCAACCTCGCCCACACCGTCGGCATTCTCGATCACGCCTACGTTCCGGGGGTTCATGAAATGGTCCATAACAACTTCACTATACAGTGCCATAATAATTCTCCTTACAAAATGTATTGCCGCTTGCCGGTCTGCAAATCACGCCAAACCGGACTCATATTCCGCAGAAGCTGTACCACCTGGGGAACGGCTTCCAAAATATAGTCGATCTCTTCTTCTGTGTTGTAGTGGCAAAGGCTCAAACGCAAAGAACCGTGAGCCACATCATGCACTCTGCCAATGGCCAGCAGTACATGGCTGGGATCCAAAGAACCGGAAGTACATGCGCTGCCGGAGGAGGCGCATACGCCCTTGGCATCCAAAAGCAGCAGCAAGCTTTCGCCCTCGATGCCCTCAAAGCAGAAGCTGACATTGCCGGGCAGACGGTTCACCGGGTCACCGTTCAGAGCGCTGTGGGGGATCTGAGACAGACCGGCGATGAGCTTATCCCGCAGGGCAGTTACCTTAGCCGCATTCTCATCCAAGTGTGCGCAGGCATCTTCCAGCGCAGCAGCCATGCCGCAAATACCGGGAATATTCTCTGTACCGGCGCGTTTGCCACGCTCCTGAGCGCCGCCTTCAATGATGTTGACCAGCGGCAGACCACGGCGGACATACAGCGCACCCACGCCCTTAGGACCGTGGAACTTATGGCCGGACAAGCTGAGCATATCAATATTCTGTGCCTTTACATCAATGTGCAAATGACCTGCTGCCTGCACCGCATCGGTATGGAATACCACACCGGCTTCCTTACAAACTGCGCCGATTTCGGCGATGGGCAACACAGAACCGATCTCGTTGTTGGCATACATTACTGTAACCAGGCAGGTATCCTCACGGATCGCATCCTTTACCTGCTGGGCAGTAATGTTGTGACCCTGGGACACATCCAGATAGGTCACCTCAAAACCTTCTTTTTCCAGTCTTTGCAGCGTGTGCAGCACGGCATGATGCTCAAAGGCGGTGGAAATAATATGATTTTTGCCTTTGCGTGCGCCATAGCGGGCAGCAGACACAATTGCCTGATTGTCCGCCTCGCTGCCGCCGGATGTAAACAAAATCTCACGCGCTTCACAGCCTAAGCACTTGGCCACCCGCTCACGAGCATCCTCCAGCACTTCCTTCGCCTTCTGTCCGGCGGTGTGCAGACTGGACGGATTTGCGTAAATATCTTCATAATAAGGCAGCATTGCATCAATGGCCACACGGCTCATTTTGGTGGTTGCTGCATTATCCGCATAAACGTGCATAAAAAAGCCTCCAATTCAGCAGCTGGCGCACCGATTTTTCGGCTGTCTGCTGCTTACCTAGTAATTCCATGGGTAATATTACCATCTTTTACCTACCATGTCAATAGGCAGTTGTCTTTGCTTGTTTAAAAACAGTTTTTTCCAAAACTTTCGACTTTTGTATTGGTTAGTGCGTCATGGTTTTGGAATATTAAAAGAGCAAGGAGGTGTAATTTATGAAAAAATTCTTACGCCGTACGGCGCTTTTCCTTTTTATGATATATACCCTCGCCGCCAACGCAAACGCTGCCGATTTGCTGATCCCCGGCGGTCAGGTGATCGGTCTGGAGCTGCAGGACAACACCGTAACTGTCGCCGCCTTTGATGATTCTCTGGGCGCTGCCGCCCGGGACGCAGGTCTGAAAGAAGGAGACCGGATCTTACGCATTGACGACACAAAAATCGCCTGCGCTGAGGATGTGCGAAAAGCCCTTACCCATTCCGACGGCCATGTGGACATCGCAGTTTTGCGCAGCGGCAAAACAAAAGAACTTTCTCTATCCCCTGCGCTGACAAAAGATGGGCCCCGATTGGGTGTGTATTTGAAACAAGGTACCACCGGCATCGGCACTGTCACCTATTATGATCCGGAAACAGAGGATTTTGCCGCCTTGGGGCATGGAGTCAACAGCCAAAACGGTTCTTTGGTACAAATGGAAAAAGGCACGGTTTACCCTGCCCAAGTAAAAGCAGTCAAAAAAGGGGCTGTAGGCGCACCGGGACAACTTTGTGGCCGTCTTTCCGGTAACACCCCCGCCGGAACAATTGACAAAAACACCGTGCAAGGCGTTTTCGGCAACTTGGATTTAGATATTTCCGGCACGCCCTTGCCGGTAGGTGAAGCAGAGGATGTGCACACCGGCAGCGCAACCATCCGTTCAACCATCGAAGGAAACACCCTGCGGGAATATTCTGTGGAGATTCTGAAAATCTATCCAAACCACAACGGCCGCAACCGAAATATGCTGCTGAAGGTTACCGATCCAACTCTTTTAGAGACCACCGGCGGCATTGTTCAAGGCATGTCCGGCTCACCGATTATCCAAGACGGCAAGTTGATTGGGGCTGTGACCCATGTGCTGGTAAACGACCCGACCACGGGGTATGGAATTTTTATAGAGAATATGTTGGATGCGGCAGCTTAACTGCACGGGCGGTCATTGGCCGCCCGCTTTTTCTTGCATTTTTTCCACACTGTGTTATCATATAAAAACCATGTGTCGGGAGGTTTGCAAATGCTGTTTTTAATTCTTGCTATTTTGAGCAGTTCCGCAATCGCTATTTTGATGCGTATCAGTTCGACCCGTATTTCAGCAAATCTCAGCATGCTTGCTGTAAATTATCTTGTCTGCTCCCTGCTGGGAGCTGCCTATACCGGTTTCTCTCCGGCAACACCGGCGCATTCCGGATTTTCCATAACCCTGTGGCTAGGTATTATCAGCGGTTTGCTATATTTAGGTGGATTTGTGTTGTGTCAATATAACACCCGCAAGCGGGGCATCGTTCTGACTTCTATCTTTATGAAGCTGGGACTTCTTGTTCCTGTGATTGCATCCTTGCTGTTTTTCCGGGAAGCACCCGGTATCAGTCAGATCATCGGCTTTTGCATCGCCGTGTTCGCAATCGTGCTGATCAATCTGAAAAAGGAGCATTCCGGCACAGGCTTTGGCTGGAGTTTGCTGCTGATGCTGCTCATATGCGGTGGTGCCGATGTCATGTCGAAGGTTTTTGAAAAGCTGGGTCCCGGGGAACTTGCCGATTCCTTTTTGTTCTATTGCTTTGTCACCGCGTTTTTGTTGTGCGCCGGCTTAGCTGTTTACAAAAAAGAGAAACTGGGTTTGTCTGAAATTCTGTTTGGTAGTCTGATTGGCATTCCCAATTTCTTTTCAGCAAAATTCTTGTTAGGCGCGCTGACAAAACTGCCTGCCGTGGTGGTCTATCCCAGTTTCAGCGTTGCCACATTGCTGATCGTGACACTATCCGGCGTGGTGATGTTCCGGGAACGGCTAAGCAAGCTGCAATGGGTCGCTCTGGCAGGGATCATTACTGCACTGGTTTTTCTGAATATCTGAATGATAAAATTGCCCCCTCTGGCTTTTCGCCAGAGGGGGCTTTCTTTAAGCATGTTCCAGGCGGATAGGTGTGGTCTGCACCATATCTACCTTTCCGTCGGTATGCAGGACCATAGCCGGGTCCCGGTAACCGCCCAGAGTAACACCATTTAACGTAATGGAAGAGAAATTAGTCGCATTCAAAACCGCCACATCTTCAAAACCTTCCCGTGCAGAAATGGTTACGTTTTCCATTCTGAAGTCAACGGGTTCCTTCTCGTCTCCGTGGATGCACATGGGGAACTTTACACCGGTGATGGTACAGTCTTTAAATGTGATGGATGCCAAAGAACGGTTGCAGCACCATTGATGCTCACCGTCAAACTCCAGCAGGAACGCAGCATCCGGACCTTCAAAGGTGCAATTGCGGATCAGAATATCGCCGGGAGTTTTCCGAATATCTGCCCGGAAATCGCAATAATACCGGAAGGGCGTATGGGTGCTGTGACGGCAGTTCTCATTGACCTGAGGGCGCAGCCAACGCTGATCCTTGGGGAGAGAACCACGGAAGCCGAACCGTGCCGGCGTATAGCTGCGGCAGTTCTCGATCAGCACATTGTTGCCGCCGAAACGGATGCTACTGCAAGCGCAGTTGAGAATGCAGTTTCTGACGATCACATCGCAGTTGTCAAAACCGGCAACACAGTCATCACCGGAGTAAAACTCACAATCCTCGATCAGCACATCGTCGCAGGTACGCACATCAAAACCGTCATGACCGCCTAACACCGTCAAATTCCGGGCAGTAATGTGGTTTGTAACGAAAATAGCGTGCGCCCAGTTACCGCTGTTCATGAGCGTATAACCCTCCAGCAAAATGTTTTCACTGTGCTGGATGTTGATACCATGGGGACCACGGTACTTTTCCTCGCCCTCCGGATCATAGCAATCGCTGCCATCGATATAAGAACCCTTTTCACCAATGATGGCCACATTCTTAGCATCAATGACACGGATCAGACCATTATTCCAACGGCTGTAGGGATACACACCGTGATGGGTCATTTCGTACGGCTTCAAAGGTTCTACTGTATCGTTCAGGAACGCCATATAATCTTCCGGATTGGTGCTTCCCTTTAGAATAGCGCCGCTTTCCAGATACAGCATCACGTTGCTGCGCAACCGCAGACCGCCGGTCAGATAAATACCGGCAGGAATAACAACTCTGCCGCCGCCTGCTAAAAAGCAAGCGTCGATAGCATCCTGAATCTGACGGGTTTGCAGGCGATCGCATACGATCGCGCCAAAATCTGCTATGTTATATTCCTTTGCAGGAAAATCCGAGATTTTCATAAAACCTCGCCTCCCATATTAATCGCCGATTACCTGAATGCCCAAAATGTCACACAAGGCACGAATGCGGCGGGTATTGTTGCCATAGGAAATAATGTAATGCTGACACATAACATTCTGTGCGAATGCCTCGGTGTCCTTCAGCAGGATCTCCAGGCCGGGCAGCTGCGGTGCAGGCTGGGTCCAGCCGCACTCTTCCCACTTGCGGGGGGTAATGCCCTCACCGGTAACCATGTGCATGAAGTACTTGCCGTTTTCCATAAACAGACGGCACATAGTGAGTTCGCCGGTGCGTACCTTGGAAACGTTCAGAATACCCTCGGACAGTTCACCAAAGGCAGCAGGAATAACGGTAGTCTCGCCGTCGGTGATCTCTGCGGGGATGTAGTCAGGAACACCTGCCAGCACACGGTCCTCAAAGAACTCATAGAATTCCAGATATGCACCACACTGACCGGTCAGGTACTTGACCATCAGCTGTGTCACGTTGCCCAGGCTGTCGTTTTCAGGTGTGGTGGAAACCTTAGCTGCATCGGACAGCAGCATGAGAATGGGTGCGGGGGGGAAGCCGATCAACTTTTTCATGCCGTCTACGTCCTTCAGAGAAATGGCATCGTAGCCACGCTCGTCGATCAGCTGCTTCACTGCCAGATAGTAACCGGCAGCCATCAGCTTGCCCTCTTCCTTTGCTTCTTTCAGGAAGTGCCACTTGCTCATTTCGCTGTCCACCACTGCCTGCTTTTCAGCCAGGGTCAGCTTCTCATAACGCTGCTGCATCTCCAACATTTCGAAAGTCTCGATCTCAGGACCGACAACGCGCTTCAGGCTGGAGCCGTCAAACAGAGTGCCGTACAGATTCATGTCACGGTAGCCTGCCATGCCTACCTTTGCACTTCTGAGCTTTACAGCAGCAGAAGCAGCGGCACAGTAGTCAGCAACCTTAGCGGCATTGCTTTCCTTGCCGATGATGTCATACAGGAAAGTGAAGGTATAGCCCAGGTCAGCAAAAGTCTTTCTCAGTGCGCTGGTGCCTGCCTGATCTGCAGTGGTAACCAAACGGCCATCAGGCTCGATCCAACCGCACAGACCCCACAGAACCATGGGTTTTTCACGGAAGTGCTCGCATACCTTTACCACGGCATGGGTAGGAATCCAACCGGCAATACATACAACCAGACAATCGAAATCCTGGCCCTTCAGCGCATCCAGCGCTTTACGGATATCCTTCTCTTCATAATCGTCGGTAACGGGGTAAACGCTGATCAGCTCTACGCCCTTATCCAGCAGTTCCTTCTCTGCCTTTTCACACTTACGGATGATCACATCCAAGGGGGTATTTACTTCGCCAAAACCGACAAATGCTGCTCTCATTATTCGTCCTCCTCAAACATTTTGTTAATTCTATCCACGGTATCCCGCACCAGCAGGTCGCCGCCTTCGTGGCCTACACGACCGCTGGAAATATACGCACTGTAGTGACCGGCCTTTTCTGCCTTTTCTGTGGGCAGATAACCGAAGTTGTCACAACAAAGCTGGGCAATAAAGGTCTGCTGTGCATAGGAACGGGCCTTAATCCGGTTGCCGTAGTCCAGGAACAGCTCAAAGGGATTGGTGGCTACGCAGATATCGCCCAGGCGGATCACATGGTACTCCGTAGGCACGACCTCTATATATTGCTGATCCCGGAAGCGCTTTACCGTACCGGCATATACGTGCATTTTTGCGGTATCGGAAAAATCAAAGACTTCCTTGTCCTTATTCTTTTCAATGTAGTATTCGATCTGTCTGACAGCATCCTCGTACTGGGCAATCGTTGCCTTACGCAGAGGCAGATTCAGCTGCACGATCTCGTGCTTGAATACAGGATCACAGTGATACTCGGTGATCTCCTCCAGCACAGAGAGGATCTCATTGGAAATGCGCTTACCCACCTTGTTGCAGCCGCTGATATCGTACATAGAGGGGTCTGCCTTGCGCTTCAAAAGATTGGGACGCTTAACATTGGGATCGTCAATAGGGGTTTCCGGGTTAACCCAGCGCACCAGGTCACGGGGGCACTGGTCACCACCAGCACCGCACATGCTCAGAAGATATACATCGGGACCCAACTTTTCCCGCAGATTGGACCGGACTCTGCCCCAATAATCGGCAGAAATAAAGCTTCTCTGCTCCAGGATCTGAGCAGGACAGGCAATGTTTGCCCAAACACCGGTGAGCTTTTTATTGGCATCGAAGGTATACAACAGCTCCACACCGGAGTCGTTGCCGCCTTCCATAGATACGAAATTAGCGGTGTTGGTATCGCCCCACATCTGGCCGCTGCCATCGTCATAGACCACACGGCGACACATACCTACTGCAGCTCTGCCGAACTCGTTGGCATAGTAGGCTTCCTGCCGGCCTTCCCAGGCCCGCTTAGCTGCCATAGCTGCCTTTTCGACTACCAGCGCTGCACCCTCCTCCGGAGTCATCACCGTATCATCCGCCACGGCCTTTGCAGCATAGAGCTTACCCTCCGGGAAAAACTCCTCCAACACCTTGTTCAGAGACGCGATGCTGGAGCTGCCACGCTTACCGGTATCCGCACGGGCAGCGATAGAGGTATGGGTGTGGGTCGCAAAGGGAACCAGCTTCATAGGATCCACTTCCGGACAGATCTGTGCGAATCTCTCACGGATCAGGTCGATCAGACATTTCTGCATAGAGATAATGTCCACAGACATCAGAATTACAGCGTCTCCATCCGCCTCCACCGCACAGGCGGTGACGGCAACCGGACTTTCCACAAACTGGGAAATCCGCTCAAAGAACTGTCCTTCCAGCGCAACTTTTTTCTCAGGGACCAGGCTTTCTTCTGCCCAGCCGATATATAGCTTTCCCATAAGAATTCCTCCTTTTTTTCCTATTGCAAGCATAGCATACACCCCCTACTTTTTCAACGAAACATGCTTACGAAACTTTTTCGAAAATGCTTGACCTTTGTTTGTTCCCCATCTATACTGTAGAAAAAGGGGTGATCTTGTGACCATGCGTGAACTGGCAAAGCTTGCCAACGTTTCCATTTCTACCGTTTCCAAAGCTTTTCACGATGCCGAGGATGTGAGTGAAGAAACCAAAAAACTGATTTTTGACACAGCCAAGCAACACGGTTGCTACGGAAAGTTCTACAAGGGAAAATTCCATAAACAGATCATCGCTGTGATCTGCCCGGAACTGGCCGGCAACTTTTACACCGTTTACATAGAAGCGCTGCAGCGGATCGTTCAGGCGCACAACGGCATTGTTTTGGTCTCTGCCGACCATTTTGACCGTACTGCTCAAGCGGAGCTTTTGGATTACTACGCCTCTTATCTGCAAGTAGACGGCATCATTACGCTGGAACTGTCCTGCCCCATAAAGAAAGGCTACGATATTCCTATCGTATCTTTATTCAGCGCCCCTGACCCTGCGGCAGATACCATCTACGTAGATTTGGAAACACCTCTGCGGGAAGCTGTTGAACATCTGCGTACACTGGGACACGAGCACATTGCCTTTATTGGCGAAAAGCTTACCACCCGGAAAGCCAACGTCTTCCGCAAGATCATCGACTCGGAAATCCCCACAGTCATCGAAAGCGGCTTGCGCTTTGAAAGCGCCGGCGAAGACGGCATATGTCAGCTTTTGAAGCAAGCGCCCCAATGCACCGCTGTGATCTGCGCCTACGATAATATTGCTTTGGGCGCAATCCGTCAGCTGCACTCCATGGGTCTGCGTGTACCGGAAGATATGTCCGTCATTGGTATTAACAACATCCGCATCTCCGAGTACACCCAGCTTCCCTTGTCCACCATTGATACAAATCCTGAAGAGGTTTGCAAGCTGGCTTGGGACATCATTCAAGAAAAGCAAAAAAGCAAGTATTACCATATCCGCCAAGCCATTACCATTACCGGTCGATTGATCCTGCGCAGCACCACCGGACAATGCAAAAAATAAGACTTACCGCCCGGGCAAGTTTCCCGGGCGGTTTTTATAAATTTAATCCACAATTTTCAAAACATCCGGCAGAATAGTTTGACCGGAAACGCACAAAATTTTAGTGAATCAATTAGTGAATGGAGTAAGCATTATGGATTTCTACAGTGTTCCTATTGGCTTCGGTTTGGCGCTGTCAGCAAACACCGCCGCAATGAACCGTTATTCCCACTTGGATGAAACCGAAAAGCAAGACATTCTGAACAAAGCGCACAATGTCCGGTCAGAAGAGGAAATGTACGCCCTCGTGGCCTCTCTCGCTAATGGCATGCCCATGTAACAAAATCCCTTTCATGGATTTTGAAAAACGGAATATACTCCTCCTATAGGACAACCGTAGGAGGAGATTTTTTATGAAACGGTCTATTGCATCTTGGCAGATTGGCGGCTTTATTTTCACGTCTGTATTGGGAACATTTCTGCATTTTTTGTTTGATCTGACCGGCGGAAACTTGGTAGCGGCGCTGTTTTCCGCTGTCAACGAATCCATCTGGGAACACATGAAGCTGCTGTTTTACCCCATGGTTGCCTTTGCGATTTTACAATACCAAATTTGGGGCAAGGAAACCCCTGATTTTTGGTGCGTCAAGCTCAAAGGCACACTGGTTGGGCTAACGCTGATCCCGGTGCTGTTTTACACCTATTCCGGCATTTTGGGCGTTACCGCTGACTGGTTTAACATTACCATATTTTTCATTGCCGCCGCAGTAACCTATTATCTGGAAACCCGGTCCTTTTTGCAAAACAAACCCTGCCGTCTTGGCAGTCGGATCAGCATTGCCGGTTTTCTTCTGATCGCCGGACTGTTCACCTTGCTGACATTTCTGCCGCCACAGCTTCCCTTCTTTCAGGATCCCCTTACGGGCACTTACGGTTTTCAAACAAACCCCTAGGCGATTTTCAAAAATTGTGCTATAATAAATAATAGAAAAATATATAAGGAGGTCACTTTATGAAACACCAACACAAATTTACTATGATCGTTTTCTGTACACTGCTGGTGCTGAGCCTAATGGGTTGTGGCCGCCTGCTCCCTAACACCACAGAACCCACTGTGGCAAGCACTGCGCCTACCTTGGCTACAGAACCCACAACCACGCAAGCCACCGTACCCGCACCCACAACGGAAACGACCGTTGCAACCACCCCGGCTACAAATCCCAGCGATCCCACCGAGGACGGATCTTATTTGGTTCGCATTCCCTGGCACGGCATTTCTGTATTAAGTGAGCCTATCTACGATGCAGCGCTTGTTCAAACCATTGACCCCGGTACTTATACCATCGTGGAAGAAGCTACCGATGATGAGGGCAACCTGTGGGGCAAGCTGAAATCCGGTTTGGGCTGGATCGACCTTACCCAGATCAACGCTTACCACGAAAATACACCGCCCATGATCGCCAATTACGCAAGCGAAGCTTTGCTGGACAGCGGCAATTATCACCACTGCGTTGCTGACACTTCGGAGTATGCAGTTAAAATCGTTTTTTATCCCACGGAAAAGCTGACCAATGTTGCCTTCTTCTCCATGGCGTTAATTGAAAACCTGGCAAGAGATCAGGCGCTACTTGCCATTGAAGAATTGACACCGGATAAACCTTTGGTGGCAGAAATCTCGTTCCCCGGTGATATGAGTATGTATGAAATCACCTTTACCGATGCAGACGGAAAGGTATGTACCTACCGACTTGGCATGAGCGGCAGAAACGGAACTCTCATGTTCTATGAAGTAAATCCCTAATACAAACAGGTTTTTCTGTATTTTTTCTTGCATTTACCCAACTTTATGATATCATTAAGAAAAAATCCCAGGAGGTATCTTGATGGCAAAAGAAATGCTCTCCGATGCACTTTCCCAACGCATCGCTCATGAAAAAAGCACACAAACATTCACAGATCGCTCCTTCCCCGACGATCTGGCGATTCGCCGTTACGGCAATTTGAATCCCTCTCAGGTCTGGCGTCCTAAGTTCGCAAAGGACATCGACCGTATTATGTACAGCCCCTTCTATAACCGTTATACCGACAAGACCCAGGTCTTTTCTCTGATTAAAAACGATGATATCACCCGTCGCAGCCTGCACGTGCAGTTGGTATCCCGTATTGCCCGTACCATCGGCCGGGCGCTGAATCTGAACTTGGATCTGATCGAAGCCATTGCTTTGGGTCACGATATCGGTCATACACCTTTCGCCCATTGCGGTGAAGTTTATCTGAATCAGCTCTACAACGAGCATACCGGCAGATACTTTAACCACAACATCCACTCTGTGCGTGTTCTGGACAAGGTGTTCCCTCTGAACCTGACCCTGCAGACTTTGGTTGGCATCGCCGGTCATAACGGCGAGATCGAATTGTCTGAGTACCGTCCGGTTCCCATGGAGAGCTTTGAGGACTTCGAAAAAGAGCTGGAGAAGTGCTACACCATTCCCGGCTACGCAAATAAAATCCAGCCCTCCACTTTGGAAGGCAACGTGGTGCGTATTTCCGATATCATCGCCTATCTGGGTAAGGACCGGCAAGACGCTGCCAGCATTCAGATGATTGAGCAGTCTGCATTCCCCGTGTCTGCAATCGGCTCCATCAACTCTGAGATCATTAACAATCTGGTCGTCAACATCATCGAAAACAGCTACGGCCAGCCTTATATCAAGCTGGACGAGGAGCATTTCCGTGCGGTACAGTCCTGCAAGCGTGAGAATTACTCTATGATCTACGCAAACGAGCCGGGTCGTGTGATCCTGAACCGTGTGGTTGAGCCTATGATGCGTGAGATCTATGAGCAGCTGCTGGACGATCTGCAGCAAGATAAGGCAGACTCCCCCATCTTCCGCCACCACATTAATTATGTAAACCAAACCCGGTATGCCCGGTCCGTTTCCTACGAAAAGACCGAGCCCAACCAGATCATCGTGGACTATATCGCCAGCATGACCGACGATTACCTGATCGATCTGCACCGCTATCTGTTCCCCGACAGCAACTACTACGTAGAGTACACCGGTTATTTCAACGATCTGTACGCTCTGCGCAGCAGTCTGGAAGGTCAGATGTCTATGGACGACAACGACTAAAAAACCAAGCCGCCTGAAACTTTCGGGCGGCTTGCATTTTTTACCGGATATGCTACAATTTAGGAAAGGAGTGATCGTATGAAACTGCTGGCATTTGGCGAAGTTCTGTGGGACGTGTATCCCGACGACCGTTTTATCGGCGGCGCATCGCTGAACTTCGCCGCCCATTGCGCAAAACACGGTATCAAATCCTATATCCTCAGTTCGGTAGGCGACGACGCGCTGGGCGAAGTTACCCTGCAGACCTTGGCGCAGTATGATCTGCAAACGGATTATGTGTCTGTTTTGCCGGATAAGCAGACCGGAAAATGTCTGGTCACGCTGGACGAAAACTCCATTCCCTCTTACAACCTGCTGACAGATGTGGCTTGGGACGACATCCGCTGTCAGTCCGCTGCTAAGGACACCTTTGACGTGCTGTATTTCGGCACATTGGCATTACGCAGCCCCATAAACCAAAAAAATCTAAAGGAATTGCTCAAGAGCAATTCTTTTGGCGATATTTTCGTAGACGTAAACATTCGTCCGCCCTTTTACAGCGCAGAAAGCGTCCGCTTTGCCTTGGAAAACGGAACGATCGTAAAGATCAGCGACGAAGAGTTCCCCACCGTCGCCGCAGTTTTGGGCATTCCCTACACCGACGATCAGGCGGAAAACGCCCGATCTTTGGCAAAGCTTTTCCCCAACATCCGTCTGCTGCTTATCACCTTAGGCAGCAAAGGCGCACTTGTATTGGATACCACTGACGGCAAGCTTTATACCCAGCCTGCGGCGCAGGCGCAGCCGATGTCCACTGTTGGCGCAGGCGACAGCTTCGGCGCTGCCTTTCTGGCAAAACTGTCCGCAGGCGCACCCATTGATTGCTGTCTGAAATATGCCACAGAAGTGGCTGCCTTGGTCGTGTCCCGATACGAAGCCATTCCGGACTACCAGCCATTTTAGGAGAGAATTATGAACCACCAGGAATACATCCGCATCGTGCCGGGCAGCCGCAAAGCCGTCCTGATGATCCACGGAATTGCCGGCACACCTGCCCATTTCCGGGATCTGATTCCCGTGATCCCGGCAGACTGGTCTGTGTATAATATTCTGTTAGACGGCCACGGAAAGACCGTCCGGGATTTCTCCAACACCTCTATGAAAAAGTGGAAAGCGCAGGTCGCTGCTGTATTGGAGACACTTTTTGCCCAATATGCGCATATTGTGCTGGTGGGGCATTCTATGGGCACACTGTTTTCCATTGAATCCGCTGTTGCCCACCCGGAAAAGATCGACGGACTTTTCCTGCTTGCCGTCCCTACGCGCCCGCAATATCCGCTGTCTACCCTTGCCACCAGCCTGCGTGTCAGCCAGGGTAACATCTCCCCCGAAGACACTGCCGCATTGGCCATGGCAAGCGCTTCCGGCATTGCGCTGGTGAAGAACCCCTTTGCTTATATCGGCTGGCTCCCGCGTATGGCAGAACTGCTTGTGCTGTGCCGGCAGGTGAGAAAGCTTCTGCCACAACTGGCCGTTCCTTGCCGTACTTACCAGTCTCAGGTGGACGAATTGGTATCCGCCCGGTCTATCAAGGATCTGGAAGGTCATCCTTATATCAAAAATACGGTTTTGACCGATTCCGGTCACTTTGCTTACGGTCCGGAGGACACCCAACTGCTGCAAAAACAATTGCAAAAAATTTTAGAGAATGTCCCTTGACGCTTTCCTAAAACCGTGCTATAATCCCCTCGTTGGACCACCAACAGGATAGAAATGAAGGCATTGAGATTGTTAGTACGCAATCTTTATGCCCATTTTTATTACCTGAAAGGTGGTTTTTTCAATGAAAAACAACAAAAAACAACAAGCCCAATTCTTCCCCATCAGCGCCCTGCGCGAGCATCTGCGGCTGCAGGCGCTGGACCACGCCACCCGTTTAGGGCGGTCTGTGGGCAGGCTCACCTCCTGCGACATGCTCCCTTGTGAGGAGTATGGCGACGAGGTAAAAACTGAATACGCTTTGGCGGAGCGAATTCTGTATCTGCAGAATAACCGCAACGCCTTGGAGCAGTGCATCGCCAAAAGCGCCGCATCCTTGCGGTTCCGCTGGTCCGACGGCACGGTGTCCATCACCCGATTCAAAAAGATCGGGCCCAACCGGGTCAAGGTCTTCGGTCTGCGGGACATCGCCTGAAAACAAAAGCAGGGCAGAAATTTCTGCCCTGCTTTTTATTCACCCTTATAGGTGGGGTATCTTTCTTTGTCTGCTTCGGTAATGGGACGCAAGACCCGACAAGGCACACCCACAGCAATCACGTTGGCAGGAATGTCTCTTGTAACCACGCTGCCTGCGCCGATAATGGAATTTTCACCAATGGTTACGCCGCCTAACACAACTGTATTGGCGCCGATCCAAACATTGTCACCCACCGTAATCGGCAGCGCCACTTCCAGTCCGGAAATCCGCTGCTGGGCATCAATAGCATGCTCTGCGCAGGAGATCACACAGTTTGGCGCAATAAATACGTGATTTCCAAAGGTCACCTTGGCGCCGTCCAAAAGCTGGAAATTATGATTTGCAAAGAAATCGTCGCCTACGGTGGTGTTGTAGCCAAAATCGCACCAGAAGGGGTTGTTCAAGGTGACGTTCTTGCCCATTTTTCCGAAGATCTGCTGCAAAATCTCTCGTTGCGCCTCCCGATCCGAGGGCTTGATTTGATTGAATTCAAAACACAGATCATTGCAACGCATGATCTCTGCCATCAGCTCTTCGTCGTAATTGTTATCGTATAAGTAACCGGCCGCAGCCTTTTCTTTTTCCGTCATAACAGCACCTCACTTATCTTCTAACGCTATCTTACAACAATCCTTGGAAAAAGTAAAGAACAGCAAAAAGTCCTTGAATTCAACAAACTTATTTGCTATAATATCTCCACTACGCAGGGTTCGTATATCGGTAATACAACGGCTTCCCAAGCCGTGAAGGCGGGTTCGATTCCCGTACCCTGCTCCAAAAGAAATGCCGCCCATAGGGCGGTTTTTTTGTAAATGTAAACTTTTTTGGATGCTCTTGCTTTTTTACAGAGATACATATAAAATGAAAAAGATAGATTTTATTTCCTCACAAGGAGGTTTCTGCCTATGCTTTTGAAACTTGCCCGCAGTATCCGTGAGAATATTTGGGCAGCCATTTTAAGTCCGCTGTGTATGATCGGTGAGGTGTACATGGAGGTTCGGATCCCCAGAATCATCTCTACCCTGGTGGACTATGGTATCAACCAGAGTAACATTGCCGTGGTATGGCAGCAGGGACTATACTTAGTACTTAGCGCGCTGTGCGGTCTGGCCTTTGGTGTAGGATCCGCCATTTTTGCCTCCAAGGCTGCTACCGGCTTTGCAAGGAATCTGCGCCACGATATGTACTATCGGGTACAGGATTTCAGCTTTTCCAATATTGACAAATTTTCCACTGCATCCATTGTCACCCGACTAACCTCGGATGTGGCGCAATTGCAGATGTCCTTCCAAATGATGATCCGCATGGCTGTGCGCTGTCCCATGATGCTGATACTGGCTTTGTCCTCTGCAATGTTCATCAATGTCAAGCTGAGCCTGGTGTTCTGTGTAGCACTGCCGGTGCTGGTAATCGCATTGGTAAGCCTGGGCCCCATCGTATTTAAGATCTTCGACCGGGTATTCAAGACCTACGACAGCCTTAACAACACTGTCCAGGAGAACATCCATGGCATCCGGGTTGTGAAAGCCTTCGTCCGCGAGGAGAAGGAGACAGAGAAATTCACCACCGTGTCCGGCAATATCTACAAGGATTTTGTTAAGGCAGAACGGATCCTGGCGTTGAACAGCCCCATTATGCAAATGTGCGTGTATGGCTGTATGCTGGGTCTGAGCTGGTTTGGCGCCAATATGGTAGTGCAGTCCGGTAACAACGAACTTTTCGGTCTGACAGTTGGCGATTTAAGCGCTATGTTCACCTACACCACCCAGATCCTTACCTCCCTAATGATGCTGTCTATGGTCTTCGTGATGTTGACCATGAGCCGAGCACCTATGAAGCGCTGCTATGAAATTCTGGTTGAAGAACCTGATCTGACCACCCCTGCTGAAAATGCAGTGACTCAGGTAAGCGACGGCTCCATCGATTTTGAAAATGTCTCTTTCCGCTACAGTGCCACAGCAAAGCACCGCGCTCTAAAGGAAGTGAATCTGCACATTCCTTCCGGTGCTACAGTTGGCATTTTGGGCGGTACCGGATCTTCCAAATCTACCCTTGTGCAGTTGATTCCCCGACTGTATGATGTGTCCGAGGGCTGCATCCGGGTTGGTGGCGTTGATGTCCGTGACTATGATCTGGATACCCTCCGGGATAATGTGGCAATGGTGCTGCAGAAAAACGTGCTGTTCTCCGGTTCCATCAAGGACAACCTGCGTTGGGGTAACCCCAATGCAACCGACGAGGAAATGGAGCACGCCTGCCGTCTGGCTTGCGCCCACGACTTTATCACCGCCTTCCCCGACGGTTACGACACCCATATCGAGCAAGGCGGCACCAACGTATCCGGCGGTCAGAAACAACGTCTGTGTATCGCCCGGGCTCTGCTGAAAAAACCCAAAATTTTGATCCTGGATGACTCCACCTCCGCTGTGGATACCCACACCGATGCAATGATCCGCAAGGCCTTTGCCGAAGAGATTCCCGGCACCACCAAGCTGATCATTGCCCAGCGCGTCGCATCGGTGCAAGAATCGGATCTGATTCTGGTTATGGACGGCGGCAAAGTGGTTGCCCAAGGCGATCATGAGACTCTGTTGGCTACATCTTCCATCTACCGCGAGGTCTACGAATCTCAGGCGAAAGGCGGTGAGGAGTAATGCCCCCTATCAAAATGCGCGGCGACGGCCGCAAGGCAAAAAACCCCGGCAAGACCTTCATGCGTCTGCTGAGCTATATGCGTAAGTACATCCCCCTGCTGCTGGTGGTGCTAGTTTGTATTGCCGTTACAGCTCTTGTCCAGACTAAGAGTAGCGAAAATGTTGGTACTCTGGTGGATCAGTACATCCTGCCCATGGTAGAATCCGGCAGCAAAGATTTCGGTCCGCTAATCCAATATCTGATCGGCATGGCATGCATTTTCGGTGTGGGTATGCTGGCAGCCTTCCTGCATCAGTTTTTGATGGTAACTGCCGGCCAAGGCACCCAAAAACGAATCCGTGATGAAATGTTCACCAAAATGCAAAAACTGCCTCTGCGCTACTTCGATAGAAATACCGCAGGCAACATTATGTCCCGCTACACCAGCGACATCGATACCCTGCGACAGATGATTTCCCAATCCCTGCCTCAGTGCATCTCTTCCATCATCACCCTGACTGTGGTGTTCACCGCCATGCTCCGGACTTCCTGGATATTGACCTGCGTAATGCTGGTGACCATAAGCTGCATTCTGTTCATCACCGTAAAGATCGTCAGCCGGTCTCGGAAATTCTTCATTGGCCAGCAGCGTTCTTTGGGCGCCGTCAACGGCTATGTAGAAGAGCTGGTCAACGGTCAAAAGGTTGTCAAGGTCTTTACCCACGAACAGATCTGTAAGGAAGAATTTGATAAACTCAACGACGAGCTGTGCCGCAACGCCTACACCGCCGGTCGCATGACCAATATGATGGGCCCTGTGAACAACAACCTGGGCTATATCCAATATGCGGTGCTTGCCATCGTAGGTGGTCTGATTGCGGTATCTTCCGGCGGTCAGCTGCTGACCATCGGCAAGCTGATGACATTTATGATGCTCAGCCGCACCTTCAATATGCCCATCAGCCAGTTGTCCAACCAGATCAATGCCCTTGTTATGGCACTGGCAGGTGCAGAGCGCATCTTCGAACTGATGGACGAGGAGCCGGAAGTGGACGAGGGCTATGTCACACTGGTCAATGCCAAGGAAGACGAAAACGGTCAACTCATTGAGTGTACCGAGCGTACCGGCCGCTGGGCATGGAAGCATCCCCATCAGGACGGCACTTTGACCTATACCGAACTGAAGGGCGACATCACTATGGACACGGTGGACTTCGGCTATGTGCCGGAAAAGACGGTGCTCCATGATGTAACGCTGTATGCTCACCCGGGCCAGAAGATTGCCTTCGTTGGCGCTACCGGCGCAGGCAAGACCACCATCACCAATCTGATCAACCGTTTTTATGACATTGCCGACGGCAAGATCCGCTACGACGGCATCAATATCAACAAAATCAAAAAAGCAGATCTGCGCCGGTCTTTGGGTATGGTTTTACAGGATACCAACCTGTTCACCGGCACTGTGATGGAAAACATCCGCTACGGCAAACTGGACGCTACCGACGAGGAATGCATCCAGGCAGCCAAACTAGCCAATGCCCACGACTTTATCACACGTCTGCCGGAAGGCTACAACACTATGCTCACCGGCAACGGCGCACGGCTAAGTCAGGGTCAGCGGCAGCTCATCGCCATTGCCCGGGCAGCGGTTGCCGATCCCCCGGTTATGATTTTGGACGAGGCTACCTCCTCCATTGACACCCGTACCGAGGCTCTGGTGCAAAAGGGTATGGATGCGCTGATGCATGGCAGAACGACCTTTGTTATTGCCCATCGCTTGAGCACAGTCCGCAACTCCGACTGCATTATGGTGCTTGACCACGGACGGATCATCGAGCGTGGCACCCACGACGATCTGATCACCCAAAAAGGCACTTACTACCAGCTCTACACCGGCGCTTTCGAACTGGAATAAACAAAAAACACCCCCGCCTTGGTTTCAAGTCGGGGGTTAAATTATTTATATCAGCACAGCTTTGCGCCGGCAGGAATGGCATCGTCCACCATCAGCAGATTCAGCTTTTCCTCGCCCTTTTCGGTGTGAACGGCGGAGATCAGCATGCCGCAGGACTCTTTGCCCATCATCTTTCTGGGCGGCAGGTTGGTGATCGCTACCAAGGTCTTGCCTACCAGCTCTTCAGGCTTGTAGTACTTAGCGATGCCGGATAGGATCTGACGGTCCTTGCCGGTGCCGTCATCCAAAGTGAAGCACAGCAGCTTATCGCTCTTTTTCACATTCTCACATGCCTTGACCTTAACAGCACGGAAGTCGGACTTGCAGAAGGTATCGAAGTCTACATTTTCCTCAGCATAAGGCTCGATCTCAATATCAGACTTAGGCTTGCTCAATTCTTCCAATGCAGCCAGCTCCTTTTCCATATCAATTCTGGGGAACAGGGCAGGACCGTTGACTGCTGCTACATCAGCAGGCAGAACACCGAAGGTTGCCAAGCTATCCCAGCTCAGGTCAGCACCGCCCAAACGCTTGCCGATCTCTTCTACGGTTGCAGGCATGAAGGGAGTCAGCAGGCCAGCGCAGACACGCACAGTCTCCAGCAGGTTGTACAGAACCTTAGCCAGACGAGGCTTCTGCTCTTCGGACTTTGCCAGCACCCAAGGCGCATTCTCGTCGATATACTTGTTGGCACGGGAGATAACCTTAAAGATCTCTGCCAATGCATTTTGGAAGGCATGATGCTCCATCTGCTCCTCGTACTTAGCGCGCAGGCCAGATACCATTGCCAGCATTTCTGCATCCATTTCCTCGTTGGCAAGCTGCTCAGCAGGCAGCTTTTCACCAAAGTACTTCTGCGCCATAGCAACCGTACGGGAGACCAGGTTGCCCAGGTCATTGGCCAGGTCGGTATTGATGGTGGAGATCAACAGTTCATTGGAGAAGTTGCCATCAGAGCCGAAGGGGAAGGAACGCAGCAGGAAGAAACGCAGGGCATCTACGCCGAAGCGCTCTGCCAGAATGTAGGGGTCTACCACGTTACCCTTGGACTTACTCATCTTACCGCCGTCCAGCAGCAGCCAGCCGTGACCGTAAACCTTCTTAGGCAGCGGCAAATCCAAGCTCATGAGCATTGCGGGCCAAATAATGGAGTGGAAACGGACGATTTCCTTACCAACGTAGTGTACGTCAGCAGGCCAGAACGCATTTACATCGTCATACTTGTCATTTTCAAAGCCCAGCGCAGTCATGTAGTTAAACAGCGCATCGATCCAAACATAGACCACGTGACCGGGATCAAAGTCTACCGGCACGCCCCATGTGAAGCTGGTACGGGAGACACACAGATCCTCCAGACCGGGCTTGATGAAGTTGTTGACCATCTCATGCACACGGCTGCGAGGCTCCAGGAAATCGGTATTCTCCAACAGGTCCTGAATCCGGTCAGCGTACTTGCTCAGACGGAAGAAGTATGCCTCCTCCTCAGCATAGTCGCACTCTCTGCCGCAGTCGGGGCATTTCCCCTCTACCAACTGGCTGTCGGTCCAGAAGGACTCGCAAGGCTTGCAGTACTTACCGGTGTACTTACCCTTGTAGATATCGCCGTTCTCGTACATCTTCTTGAAGATCTTCTGAATAGCGGCAACATGGTAGTCATCGGTAGTACGGATGAAGCGATCGTGGCTAATGTTCATCAGCAGCCACAGATCCAGAACGCCGCCCTCGCCCAGCACGATGTCATCATCAAACTTCTGGGGTGTGACACCTGCTTCCTTCGCCTTATCCTCGATCTTCTGACCATGCTCGTCAGTACCGGTAAGGAACTTGACGTTGTAGCCGGTCATGCGCTTGTAGCGTGCCATAGCGTCGGTTGCTACTGTGCAGTAGGTATGACCGATGTGCAGCTTGGCAGAGGGATAGTAGATAGGTGTTGTAATGTAAAAATTACCTTTGCTCATAATTTACCTCCTAAAAAGAAAATCGCCCTTGCAGCATAGCAAGGGCGATAGAATTTACCGCGGTACCACCTTGATTTACACAAAAATGTGCCTCAAAACGCGTTAACGGGCGTACCCGTAGCTGCCTACATTTCGACAGCTCAGCTCCAAGACCATGTTCTGCCGATTTCACCGTTCCCCTTCTCAGCTACCGGGGTTCTCTGGCCGGTTATGGCGGCATACTCTTCTTTTCGCAGCCTTTCAATATTACTGGCATTATAGCCCAAAGGCAGGTCTTTTGTCAACTCTTATCTTTTTGCGTCAGCCACAGCGCAACGGCAACTGCGCTGATGCCGCCTGCCAGCTTTCCCACGATCATGGCAGGCAACATTTCCGGGGCAAACCCGGCAGTAAAACCCATGTGATCGCCAAAGACAAAGGCAGCCGAAACCGCAAAGGCAATATTGACAACCTTGCCCCGATTGTCCATATCCTTGACCATACCAAAGGTGGCGATGGAGTTTGCCAAGCTGGCGATCAATCCGGCGGCTGCCGTGTCATTCACACCCAACCGGCCGCCCAGCTTCATCAGGGGTCTGCGCAGCAGTTTGGTAATCACATACACCAAGGGAAATGCGCCTGCCAAAACAATGGCGATCTCCCCTACCGTCAAAAACCCTTCCTCTATCGGCGCCATGCCCGGAATCAGCACAAACCCGGTTAGCGCCTGCACAATGGCTGCACCAAGACCTACGGTGATCACCGCCACCACCGCTTTTCCAAAAACGCCAAAGCCTTTGATCATAGCTTTTTCCGCTTTCCAAAGTCCCAGTGCGATCAAAATGGCAATCAGCACAATGGGTATCAAATTCCGCAGCACCATCAAAATCGGGAAGCCTGCCACCAAACCGCCTGCCAAAATGCCAACGGGAATGGTTACGATAACTGCCAAAATACCCTTTGCCAGAAAGGGTCTGTCTGCTTCTGATAAGATACCCATGGCCACCGGGATCGTAAACACAATGGTCGCGCCCAACATAGAACCGCCTAAGATACCACCCAAAAGCGCAGCTTGAGGGTCGGCAGTCAGTTCTTGTGCCAAGTTAGCGCCGCCCATGTCGCAGGCTAAAATGGTACCGGCAAACATGGCAGGGTCTGCTCCCAGAAACGTATATACCGGCACCACCACCGGACGAAGCAAATTTGCCAGCACCGGTGCAAGTGCAATAATTCCCACCATCGCCAGTGCCAGTGACCCCATTGCCAAAATGCCGTCCTCAAACTCCTTGCCAAGTCCCAGTTTATTGCCGAAAATACGATCCAATGCGCCCAGCACCGCAAAGATAGCCATTACTGTAATCAGTATTTCATGGACAGACATAGACATCCTCCGTTCTTACTTCTCCGGATCGATAATCGCAACGATCGCTGCATCCACCGGCGCTTCCATAGAAAATTTCGTAGCCGCTGTACCGGTAACCAGCAGTACCCGGTCGCCAACACCTGCGCCCACATGATCCGCTGCCACCAACGTGCCGCCCAGGGTGTCCACCACTAAAAAAATCTGCCCTTGCAGACACGGTGCTTTTCTTGTGGCCCAGATAGAGCCTTTAACCGTTCCTATTTTCATACAAAATCTCCTTTGCCAAAGGGGTCAGTACTGCCCCGGGCGCCGGTTGTTTGCCGGCAGTCAACAAATCCCGAGCCGCTTGCGCTGTAATCAGTTTTTTCTGTCCCCCATCGGTGAAAACAACACCCCAGTTTTTTAGTTCCCGACGTCGGGAAGCAAGCGCTGCCGACAAACCCCGGTTTTGCTTTGCCTCCGGCAATCCCGGCTCGTATAAAATCACCGGTTTTCCCACAGCCAACGCCTCCAAAACCGGCTGGCAGGAAAAGCACATAAGCTGGGAAAGGGTCAGCGAACCGATCACCACTGCGTCATAGTTTCCCTCCCGGACGTAGGCATAGCCTAAGTCGCAGGCCGGTGTGTCGCCAATCAACAGCGCTGTCATTTCAGTATCCTCCCCAGATCTCCCGGCTGAAATCCGCAGGCATTGGCTTCGTCATAGTCCAAATGCACATAGGTAGCAAAATTCTTACTGACCCGAACCACTGTATCATCAAAAATCACCGGCCTTTGGGTATAGGTCTGCAAACGGACAATCTGCTTGTCCTTCACCCCAAATCGGGCAGCATCTTCCGGGGTCATGTGAATATGCCGCTGAGCCGCAATGACACCCCGCTCCAACGCCACAGAACCCATTGGCCCGACTAAGGTAGCGCCGGGACTGTTCTCTGTATTTCCCGAGGGACGAATGGGAGGTGCGATACCTAAGTTACGCCCATCGGTCAGGGATATCTCCACTTGCGCCTCTCCCCGTTCCGGCCCCAATACCGCCACATTTTCAAAACGACCTTTCGGTCCGACCACTGTAACACGTTCATTGGCAAGGTACTGCCCCGGCTGGGACAGCGGCCGTTTTGGGGTCAGTCCGTGTCCAAATAAAATCTGCGCCTGCTGGCTAGTTACGTGTACATGTCGTCCGGAAGCTTCCAATTCCACAAAAATATTTCCCAAAACACGGTTGACTACCGCTTCCAGTTCCATTGCTCCACCTCTTTATATGCCCTTTTTGGCTTGAATCATCAATATATACAGCATACTGCTCATACGGTTCAGTCCCTGCAAAATATCTTCCCGTTCCATATTCCCATCCTCACGGACAAAGGCAGCCACCGCTTTTAGCTCCGCTGCCCGGGCAACGGTGCGTACATGGTTAAGCCGCAACACCGCCTCAGAATCCGATACCGACGGCATAAAATGGGGCTGTCCGTAAAAGTCTTGGGGGCGATGAGAGCGTTCCCGCAGTTCTTTCGGGGTCATTCCGCCTAACACCTGCAAATCGAACGGCTCCCCAAGCACCTCCGCACGTAAAAGCTTGCGTGCAAAAGTTAGAATTTCCTCCAACTGCGACCGATATGCCGGCAGCGCCGATGCACATAACAAAAGCTCCGCCTCCAGGGTGTCGATCGCACCCCGGAAGGCGATCCGGGGATGGGTCTTACTTACCAGCACATCCCCGTACAGATGGGTCATATGCTCCGGTTTTTCCTCTAAATATCCCCCGGACAGCAGTCGATACCGCTGAGGCTTGGCTTGCTCCGCAGGCAGAATTTCAATGCGCTCCCGGTTCAGATAGTCCCGGGCATCAATGCTGAGCTGGTCGCCTTTCCCCAGATAAAATACCCGTTTCCCCTCCCGGTTGCGGATATTGTCCTTTGCCGCCTGTAACGAAAACAGCATTACTTACCGCTCTGAGCGCCACCCTGATTCAGGCGACCCTTGGGCAAAATATTATCAACTTCCGTGTGGGGACGGGCAATCACATGAACGGAGATCAGCTCGCCCACCTTTTCTGCAGCCGCAGCGCCGGCATCGGTAGCCGCTTTGACTGCGCCCACGTCGCCACGAACCATAACGGTAACCAGACCGCCGCCTACCTGCTCTTTGCCCACCAGCTGCACATTGGCAGACTTGACCATGGCATCTGCTGCCTCAATTGCGCCAATTAAGCCCTTTGTCTCGATCATACCCAAAGAATTTGTATCCATAATAATGACTCCTCTCAAAACTTATTGCAATCTTTCCAGAATTTTTGCTGTTAGTATTTCCACCAAGCTTTCGTCCACAACCGGTTTTTGCTCTGTTTTCACACCGATATCATAGGCTACCCGGCGAATATTGATCAGATCCAGCGGTGAAATATTGTTGGAGGTGGAACTGCCACCCACTGCGCCACAACCCAATGTCAGCGCCGGGAACAGTTTTGTGGTAGCGCCGATGCCACCCAACGCCGCCGGTGTGTTTACCAAAAACCGGGATACCGGGATCTTCAACGCAAACTTTCGCACCACCGCCGGATCGGTACAATGCATGGCAAAGGTGTGTCCGCTACCCTCATGGGTCAGCACCTCCACCGCCTTATCAAGCACCGCATCCTCGCTGTCCATTACAAAAAACGCCAGCACCGGACACAGCTTTTCCATGGAGTAAGGCCGGGTAGGACCTGCCTCCTGCTCTCGTGCTACCAGCACCCGAGTGCTGTCCGGCACGGAAAAGCCTGCCATCTGCGCCAACTGCTTTGCCGGCTTGCCTACGATTTGGGGATTCAGCGTTCCGTTTGGCTTGAACAGCAGCTTTGCCAAACAACCCGCCTCTTGGGTGTTCATAAAATAAAAACCCATTTCCGATGCAGTCTGCCGCACCTGCTGCTCCAATGCCTTTTCTACAATAATGCTCTGCTCCGAAGCGCACACCGTACCGTAATCAAAAGTCTTTGACCGCAAAATGCAGGAAAGCGCCTGCTTAATATCTGCGCTGTGGTGGATATACGCCGGGCCGTTGCCTGCGCCTACGCCAATGGCCGGTTTGCCGGAAGAATAGGCCGAGCGCACCATGGCAGGACCGCCGGTTGCCAAGATAAGCTTGGTTTCCGGTGCCTGCATCAGCTCCTTGCAGCCGTCTAAGCTGGGAACGGTCAAGCAACCCACGCTACCGACCGGCGCACCGGCTTCCTGCGCCGCTTTGGCTACAATCTTTGCCGCCCGCAGGGTACACTCCAACGCCTTGGGGTGGGGAGAAAACACAATGCTGCAGCCTGCTTTCAAGGCAATCATTGCCTTGTAACACACCGTGGAAGTGGGGTTTGTGCTGGGAACGATAGCTGCGATCATGCCCACCGGTACACCTACCTCCCACAGTTTCTCCCCGGGCGCATCCTTTAATACGCCTACGGTTTTCATATCCTTTACCGCCTCCCAAACAGTTCGGGAAGCAAACTGGTTTTTGGTGATCTTGTCTTCTACGTTACCAAAGCCGGTCTCCCGCACCGCCAGTTCTGCCAATTCCAATGCGGAATTATAAAAGGCTTTGGAAACCGCTTCAACGATCTTGTCCAGTTGTGTTTGCTCCATGCAAGCCAACTGCTGTTGGGCGATGCCTGCCTGCCGGGCAAACTGCCGCGCCTCCTGCCGGGCTTGCAAATCCTTATCCAGTTCCATAAACTCACTCCTTTGGTCTTGCCGCTACTTCCGCCACCGCCGCCCCAAAAGCGGCGCAAGCGGCTTGGCAGGCGGATCGGGTTCCGGTCAGCAAACCGCCGCCAAAATTGGTCTCGCTCGGGGGCTCATATAGTTTACATAATTTTACATCTGCCGCTTTTAATGCCGCATCCATGGCATACATACTCTCCAGCGGCGGAGCAATGAGATATGCCAGCGGTGACCCCTCAGACACCCCTGCCGCCGCCGACAGATAACTACCGCTGCGGCTGACCGTGTAGGCAAGGTAAGGTACATCGTTTACGCTTTCAAATCCCACCTGCTGCAAAGCAGACAATGCCGCCTCCATACCGCTGCGCACCGCTCCCGGTGTTTTCCCCGCCAGAATGCCGATCACTTCTCCGGCATTGGGCGTAGATGCGTTGGCTGCGCCTGCATAAAAGCTGCGGCCATAGCAGACCTGCACATCTGCCGCCTTGGTGGCTTCATCCAGCGCGATATAGGTCGCATCGTCTGAATCCGTTGTCAGCATTCCCAAGGAAGTATACCCTTCCGGTGCGCCCAATGCTTGACACAGAGGCGCTGCTGCGTTGGCAAGATACCGCACCGCCAAAACCTTGACGGGAATCATACCGATCCCTCCAAATGCAGTCCTACACCGGAAACTTTCTTTTGCAAAATCGTTGCAATCAAATCCGCCACAAATGCGCCTGCTTCCACCGCCGGTGTGCCCTGGGCATGAATGTTGGAAACGACTGTCCGGGCAGATTCCAGCACACCGGTATGGGGTTTATAGGTGATATAGGCAGACATACTCTTATCCGTTACCAGACCGGGGCGCTCGCCTACCAGCACACACACTACCTCACAGCCGGTAACATCGCCTACCGCATCACCGGCACCTACACGGCAATAGCGGACAAAAATACCTTTTCCGGTTTCAATCCCTTTCAGCTTCAAACCGTCCCGAATGGCAGCCATGCAATCGGCTGCGTTGGCAAGGATCGCCGCAGAAGAAAGGCCGTCTCCTACCACGATCTGCACCTTGGGCGTGCCGGTTATGGCAGAGCGGATCTTATTCTGATTTTCCGTATCAAAGCACCGTCCTTTGTCGGGACGGGTCAGATATTCATCTTTGTCATGGCATTGGGTCTGCACTGCTACGAGATCGTGTTTCGCCGCATAATCCTCGGGGATTTGAGAAAACACCGCATCCTGCGCCGCCGCATGGTCGGCACGAAAACGCAGCATGGTCAGCGTCTTATACCGGGCGCCGGCTTTGCCAGAACCCAATCTTGCCGGTGTTTTTTCCTTTAACCGGCGGTATTTCTCTGCATCTTTCGGACTGTCTACCAAGTACAGCTTGCGAAGATCCAAGGCCGTTACGTCCTGCACAAAGTCTCCGTCGTGGTAATGGGTATCCTTGGCTTCCGGGCCGGAATCGGTCGGTTTGTACTCACTGGCTTTTACCATGGGTTCTTGTCCCATGCTCTGCAAGATCTCTGCCACCATGGCAGTTAATTCACGCTTATTCAATCATGCCACCGCCTTTCAAAACAGCAGGCTGGAGCCGTCTCCGGCCTTTGCTGTCAGTTTTCCGTTTTCCCAGAATCCCATTTTCTCCAACCAGCGCTGGAATTCCGGAATCGCAGTTTTTCCGGTGATCTCACGCAGCGCCGCCGTCTCCCGGAAACCGGTGGTCTGGTAATTGAGCATAATATCATCGCCGTGGGGAATACCCATGAAGTAGTTACAGCCTGCCATGGTAAGAAGCGCCGCCAAATTTTCAATATCGTTCTGATCTGCCTTCATGTGATTGGTATAACAGCAGTCGCAACCCATGGAAATACCGGTGAGCTTGCCCATGAAATGATCCTCAAGACCTGCACGGGTAACCTGCCGGGCATCGTACAAATACTCCGGGCCGATAAAGCCAACCACCGTGTTCACCAAGAAGGGTGAGAAATGTTTGGCAAAGCCGTAACACCGGGCCTCCATGGTTACCTGATCCGTATCATGGTGGGCATTGGAGGACAGCTCCGAACCCTGACCGGTCTCAAAATACAGCACATTGGGACCTTCTGCTGTACCCTCACGCAACAAAAGGTCTTTTGCCTCCTGCACCGTCGCCGCATTAAAGCCAAACGCCGCATTGCCCTGCTCGCTGCCGGCGGTGGACTGGAAGATCAGATCGCATGGCGCACCGGCCTTGACCGCCTTGATCTGGGCGGTGATGTGTGCCAATACGCAGATTTGGGTAGGAATTTGCCAATGCTCCTTGATTTCCTGAAACCGGCGCAGCACCTTGCCCACCTGCTCCGGACTGTCGGTTACGGGATTTAAGCCAATCACCGCATCACCTGCGCCAAAGCTCAACCCCTCCAACACCGAGGCGGTAATGCCGTCGGGGTCATCGGTGGTGTGGTTCGGCTGCAAGCGGCAGCTAAGTGTTCCCGGTAAACCGATAGTGGTGTTGCAATGGGCCGTCACGGTGATCTTGTTGGCGGCATAAATAAGATCCAGATTGCTCATCAACTTGGCAACCGCCGCCACCATTTCCGAGGTCAGACCCCGGCTGATGCGACGAATGTCACTACCGGTGGTTTTCTCGCTTAAAATCCACTCTCGCAATTCTGCTACCGACCAGTTCTTGATCTTGTTATACACCGCTTCGTTCACATCGTCCTGAATAATGCGGGTAACCTCGTCAGTCTCATAAGGCACAGCAGGATTTTCCCGAAGCTGCTGCAAAGTTACCGCCGACAGCACTACCTTTGCTGCAACCCGTTCTTGAGCAGTCTCCGCCGCCAAACCTGCCAACTTGTCACCGGTTTTCTCCTCATTTGCTTTTGCAAGCACCTGCTTCAAATCCTTGAAAACATATGTTTTTCCTAACAATGTTGTTTTTAATTTCATGTTCTACTCTCCAATACCAAGGTCTTGATCACCACCGGAAATGCCGGTCCAACGGGGCAGCCGATGTCCAGAAAACTGCTGTCTGTCAGCTTTATCCGGTCAATGCATAAGCAAGGTGTTCCCGGTGGCAGCAGCAAACAAAGCTTTTGTCCCAAGGCTTTCGCCATATCCACTTCCAGACATATGAGAAACGGCTTATCCTTGATTCCGTCTATCAACTGTTTTGCCAGTTCCTCTACCTGACTGTAGCTGGCTGCTGGGTATCCCGGCAATGCCAAAACCACCGTTTCTGTATCCTGCTGCCGCAAGCGTTGCCGGATCCGCTCTGCCAAGTCCTGCCCATCCTGCTCTTGCCGGGTAAACACTGCCACCGGCAAATTTTTCATAGGCAGACATACATCCCGATAAAATACCGTGCTGCCGGACAACCGGGCGCTGTGGCTGCCTGCGCCAATCACCGTGGCGCGAATGGTCTCCTGCCCCAGCATGTATTCTCCTTGACACAGCAAGCTTCTTTGGATCGCTTTACCCAAATACACGCCAATATCGCCAAACTGCCCCGACGCACCGCCGATACAATCCGCCACGCCACCGGAAAAGGAGATCACCGCGCCCTTTGAGGGAATTTCCCAATCCGTTGCGATCTCCCGGGTCATCAACCGGTTTAGAAGTTCGGTGGGTTGCCGCAAACCTGCCGCCATTTCCAGCGCCGAGGTTAACTGATCCGCAATCTGCATCAGCGCCGCCTCAGAGGGCACATCCCCTACCCGTAAATCCGTTAACCCCGACAGCACCGGGGATACATAGCTTACACGTCCTTGGGCATCCATTTTAACCAGTCTGCCGCCTACATTCAGACAGCCGGTTTGCAGGATCTTCCCCTCATCGATCAATGCCAGATTGCTGGTACCGCCGCCGATATCCATATGCAAAACCCGTTTGCCGGTTTGCTCTGAAAACGCCACCGCCCCGGCGCCTTTTGCCGCCAGTATACTCTCCAAATCCGGTCCTGCCGTAGCCGCTACAAAGTCACCGGCAAACCCGGAAAGCGCCGCCAATACTGCCGCCGCATTTTCCTTCCGGGAGGTTTCTCCGGTGATAATAATTGCGCCGGTGTCCACATCTTGCCGCTGGATGCCCGCTTTTTCGTATTCAGCTGCTACCAAACGGCCAATGGCATCGCCATCTACCCGGTTTTGATCCAAAAGCGGCGTAAAATGCACCGGACTGCGGTAAATCACTTCCCGCTGGGCAATCTCCATCTCCGGCACAGCAAAACCGGATGCTTTGTTCTCCACAGACAACCGGGATAAAATCAGTTGGGTTGTGGTAGTCCCCACATCCAAACCCACCGACAGCAAGCGATCAGCCACGGCCGGTTACCTCTTCTAAAATGTTGCGCACCATGAACTCCTCCACCGGCAAGGGATTGCCTGCGCAACAAGGGTCTGCCAGCGTATCCCGGACGATCTGCGCTGTAGAAAAGCGTACTTTTCGGGGATCGATCCCTGCCTCTTTTAAGGTTTGGGGCATACCCATTTCCCGCCGCATACGAATGAGACCGTTTATTAAATTCCGCACCGCAACCGTATCTGCCGCCCCGGGCAGACCTGCTTGCCGCGCCAGATTGGCATACTTCTCGCCGCAAAGATGGGCGTTGCAGGCAATCACCGAAGGCAGCAAAATCGCATTCAGCCGCCCATGGGGAATATGAAAGATCCCGCCCAAACTATGGGCCATGGCATGACACAAACCCAAACCTGCTTGGGTAAACGCCATACCTGCCATGGTTGCCGCTGCATGAATAGACCCACGCACATCCGTTCTGCCACCATAGCTGGCAGGCAATCGGGAAAAGGTTATGCGAAAGGCCTCTTTTGCCAGTGCGTCGGTAATTGCCCCCGCGCCCTTGGCAACCAGCGCCTCCAGCGCATGGGTCAATACATCAAAACCCGTATCCGCCACCAACGTTTTTGGCAGCGCCCGCAAAAGATCGCTGTCCAAAATAGCCACATCCGGGCAAAGCTTTGGATCAACCAGCGGGTGCTTTGTGCTTTGGTGGGTCAAAATAGCAAATTCGGTAACTTCCGACCCAGACCCGGAAGTGGTGGGAATTGCCACCAACAAAGCTTGCACCCCGGAAAAATACGCCATCGCCTTAGCGCAATCCATAGCGCTGCCGCCTCCCAACGCCACAATGGCATCCGGCTGAAACTCCCGCACCAAAGCTGTACCCTCTGCCGCCAAGGTAACAGAAGGGTCCGGCTGCACCCCGTCAAAGATCTTTGTGTGAGCCGCACCGGAGCATGCCAATATCCGGTCTGCTGTTCCGTTACTCACAAAATAAGGGTCAGATACCAGCAGCAATCTGCTGATTTTCAATTCCGAAAGGTACGCCACACTGCCCGGTCCGGACAGAATTTTGGTTTTACAAGAAAAACGTTCCACATCTCCACCGCCTTTTACAAGCAGTATTTCCCAACAAGCGCAAATCATGTATGATGAACCTATTTTTCATTTTTGAAACGATTTGCAATCTTTTTTGAACCGATATCTCTATATTTTAGAAACCGTATCAGCTATAATGAGAGTATCTGATACCAAGGAGTTGAAAATATGAGAAATTATCAACTTTTACAGAAGGCCAATTTTGCCAAAGCCGGCGAAGCCTTTTCCCCCGTCACCCTTCCCCATACTTGGAATAATCTGGACGGTCAGGACGGCGGCAACGACTACTACCGTGGTGTAGGCACTTACGAAATCCCCCTGCCTGCGCCCACACCGGGTAAGCGGCAGTATATCGAGATCCGTGGCGCAAACCATATCGCCACCGTCTCCTGCAACGGCACCGAACTGGGTACCCACAAGGGCGGTTTCTCCACCTTCCGTTTTGAACTGACGGAGGTAATGCAGGCAGAAAACAACATGCTCACCGTATCTGTGACCAATGAGATCTGCGATGTCTATCCCCAGCGAGCAGACTTTACCTTCTTTGGCGGACTGTACCGGGATGTATATTTTGTGGAAGTGGAAGATGCCCACTTTGACCTAATGAAACACGGCACAGAAGCTGTGTTTGTCACCGCTTACAGCGGCGGCTTTACCCGTGTGGATCTGTTCCCGGTAAGTGCCGAGAATTGCCAGATCCGTCTGGAACTGCTGGATCAGGAAGGTCATGCCGTATACGATACCACCGTAGATGCCCAACCTCACACCCATATCATCACCACTTTGGAAAACGTCCATCTGTGGCAGGGCATGGAAGATCCCTATTGCTACCAGGCAAAGGCCACTCTGCTCCGGGACGGCACAGAACTGGATCAGGTTACCGTTACATATGGCTACCGCAGCTTCCGTGTAGATGCGGAGTATGGTTTCTTCCTCAACGGCAAGTCCACGCCCCTGCGTGGTGTATGCCGCCATCAGGATCGGGAAAATATGGGTTGGGCGATCTCCCGCAAGGAACACGAAGAAGATATTTCCATGATCAAAGAGATCGGCGCAAATACCATTCGCCTTGCCCACTATCAGCACGACCAGTATTTCTACGATCTGTGCGACAAGGAAGGCTTTGCCATTTGGGCGGAAATTCCTTACATCAGCATGCACATGCCGGGCAAAGATGCTTATGACAACACCATGAGCCAAATGACCGAGCTGATCGCCCAGTGCTATAACCATCCCAGCATTCTGTTCTGGGGTATTGCCAACGAGATCACCATTTACGACATCTCCGAAGAGCAATATCAAAACCTCTGCGATCTGAATGCCCTTGCCAAGCGGCTTGACCCTCACCGGCTGACCACCATGGCGCAGCTGAGCCGTCTGCCCATTACCGACCAACAAATTCAGATCACCGACATTCAAAGTTATAACATTTACCACGGCTGGTACACCGGCACAGTGGCAGATAACGGTCCGTGGATCGACAAATTCCATGCCACCCACCCGGACCGGACCTTGGGCATTTCCGAATACGGCGTAGAGTGCATTCTTACATGGCACTCTGCCACCCCCATCAACCACGACTACACAGAAGAATACGCATGTCTGTATCACCACGAGCTGCTGAAGGTATTTGAGGCTCGTCCCTGGCTGTGGTCGACCCACGTATGGAATATGTTTGATTTTGCCGCTGACCTGCGTAACGAGGGCGGTGTGAAGGGTCGCAACAACAAGGGTCTGATCACCTACGACCGCAAGATAAAGAAAGATCCCTTCTTTATCTATCAGGCTTACTGGTCCAAGAAACCCATGGTCCATATCTCCGGCAGACGGTTTGCAGACCGAGCACCGGATGAGCGTGACGTAACGGTATACACCAACTGCGACCGGGTAACCTTGTTCCTCAACGGCAAAGAATATGCCACTATGGACGCGGTTGACCATGCGGTTGTATTCCCCGCAGTACCGCTGATCGATGGCGAAAACACCTTGACCGCTGTCTCCGGCAATGTATCCGACACCATCACCTTAAACGGCGTTGCCATCCATAACGAAGCCTATGATCTGCCCGATCTGGCTGTTGCGCTGCAGGCCGGCAACTGGTTCTTCGAGCAGGATGACAAGGAAGATTACGGCGAAAACGGCTACCACAGCCGCCTACCCATGGGCGAACTGCTGAGCAATCAGCGCTGCTTTGAGCTGGTACGTGGCTGGATCATGTCCAAGCAGTCCGTAGATCTTGGCTACCGCTTCAAGTTTGTTTCTTCTCTGCCCCAGTACCGGGACAACCCAACCTACAACGTCAAGCAGATGCGTGATTTGGCAACCATTAAGGCATGCATGGACGAAGAAGATTTTGACGTTTTGGACAAGCTGCTCCGCGGCGTCCGCTATAAATAATAAAAATCCCCGGTCAACTGACCGGGGATTAACTTTTTGCAAAAAAGTGTAGGCAATGTGAAACATTTGTGCTATAATACTGGTAATCCGTTTTATTGGGTGGTATGTGATGAGAATTCTTGGTATTGACCCCGGTTACGGCATCACCGGTTTCGGTCTGATCGAGGCCCAGAGAGGCAACTGTCAGCTTTTAAAATGCGGCGCGATCACCACGCCGGCAGGCATGGATTTCTCTGCCCGGCTGGAGATCATTTACGAAGATATGCGCGCCCTATTAGATGCTGCAAAACCGGAAGCCGTTGCCATTGAAGAACTGTTCTTCGGGCAGAACGTAACCACCGGTATTGGCGTTGCCCAGAGCCGTGGTGTAATTTTGCTTGCCATCCGGCAGGCAGGTCTGCCGGTTTTCCAGTATAAACCCATGCAGGTCAAGCAGGCTGTTGTGGGTTACGGCAATGCCACCAAACATCAGGTGCAGGACATGACTAAACGGCTTTTGAAGCTGGACAAGCTTCCCAAGCCTGACGATGCGGCAGATGCCATCGCCATTGCGCTCTGCCACGCCCGTTCCAGCACATCCTTGCTGGCACAAATCCAACAAAAGTAGGTGTTTTCCATGTTGTATTACGTTTCCGGTCCGGTAACCATTTTAGAGCCGGGTCTTGCCGTTATTGACTGCGGCGGTGTTGGCTATGGCTGCCGTATCACCGCATATACCGCAGCGCAGCTGAAAGTCAATCAGCCCGCCCGACTGTACATTACGGAATCCATCCGCGAGGATGCATTTGACCTTTACGGTTTTTCCAGCAAGGAAGAGCAGCATTGTTACGAACTGCTGACCTCTGTCAACGGTGTGGGCCCCAAGGCCGCTATGGCGATCTTAAGCGCCGGTCCACAGAATTTCACCTTAGCTGTTATGACCGGAGACGAAAAGCTGCTCACCGCCGCCCAAGGCGTAGGCAAGAAAATTGCCCAGCGCATCATTCTGGAGTTAAAGGACAAAATGGGTGGCAGTTCTGCCGAACTGGACTTCTCCGCCGGCATATCCGTCGCACCCGCCCACGGCAACAACGCAGCACTGGCAACAGCAGCATTGCAGGAGTTGGGTTACTCCTCTTCTGAGATCGCCGCTGCCCTCAAGGGTGTTGACCCCAACGCCTCTACGGAAGAAATGGTTCGCTTTGCCCTCAGAGCGATGGTAATGAAAGGGTAATTAGATATGAGTTTAGAATTTTCTGAAGATTTGACTTCCCCGATCATTTCGCCCACTTTTGCGCCCCAGGATGCCGGCGAGATCGGTCTGCGTCCCAAGCTGCTGGCCGACTATACCGGTCAGGAAAAGGCTAAGGGCAATCTGTCTGTTTATATTGAAGCTGCCCGGAAGCGTAATGAGCCGCTGGATCACACCTTGCTGTATGGCCCTCCCGGTTTGGGTAAGACTACCCTTGCCGGTGTTATTGCCAATGAAATGGGTGTGAATATCCGCATCACCTCCGGTCCTGCCATTGAAAAACCCGGCGATCTGGCTGCACTGCTGACCAACCTGAATCCCGGCGACATTCTGTTTATTGACGAGATCCACCGTTTGAACCGGGTGGTCGAAGAGATTTTGTACCCGGCTATGGAGGACTTTGCCATCGATATCATTGTAGGCAAAGGCCCCAGCGCCAACTCCATTCGCTTGGATCTGCCTAAGTTCACCTTGGTAGGCGCAACCACCAGAGCCGGCCAGCTGTCCGCCCCTCTACGTGACCGCTTTGGTGTCAGCCTGCGACTGGAACTGTACACCAACGAGGAACTTGCCCGGATCGTAACACGCTCCGCTACCATTTTGGGTATGGAGATCGACCCCCAGGGCGCTATGGAGATCGCCTCCCGCAGCCGTGGCACCCCCCGTATTGCCAACCGCTTTTTGCGCCGTGTGCGGGATTTCGCGCAGGTTATGGGCGACGGCGTAATCACCAAGGAAGCAGCCGATCTGGCGCTGTCCCGTCTGGAAGTAGATCAGTTAGGTCTTGATAATATTGACCGGCGCATGCTCACCGCCATTATTCAGAATTACGGCGGCGGTCCGGTGGGTTTGGAAACTTTGGCTGCCACCATTGGCGAAGAAGCCATTACCTTAGAAGATGTTTACGAGCCGTACCTGATGCAGTTGGGTTTCCTGACCCGTACGCCCCGTGGTCGCTGTGTAACGCCCCTTGCTTATCAGCATCTCGGTCTGCAGTTTGATGGGCAGGCACAGTTTTCAATTTAATAAATTTGCACAAATCTCAAAAAACATAAGGAAATAATTTCATAGAGTATTGACAAATTATTTTTCTTTGTGTACAATGGTTCAAGTGGTGTACTATCACCAACTATATTCACCCTGCGTTATATCCAGTCGATTCGATGGGCTTTCACGGGGCATCAACTAACCGAAGAGAGGTAAACACAATGTACGAAGACAAGACTTTAGTTTGCAAAGAGTGCGGCAACGAATTCGTTTTCACCGCCGGTGAGCAGGAATTCTACGCAGAGCGTGGCTTCCAGAATGAGCCCCAGCGCTGCAAGGCATGCCGTGACGCTCGTAAGGCCAGCGCCCGTGGTCCCCGTGAGTTCTTCACCGCTACCTGCGCACGCTGCGGCGGCGAGGCAAAGGTTCCTTTTGAGCCCAAGTCCGACCGTCCCGTATTCTGCAGCGAGTGCTTCGCTCAGATGCGTGCTGAGGGCTAATAAATGCAAAGAAAAACCCACCGCTTTTGCGGTGGGTTTTTTATTTTATCTTATCTTCTCTCCGTTCAAAATTGCTTCTACCAATTGATCACCGTGGTAGCGCAAAGTCAGCAGAAAGAACGGCGCATTCTGCCACAGCAGATCCAGAAAAATTTGGTCACCCTCCCACTTGGGCAGGCTGTCCAAAAAGTCCCGGCTGATCCACTTCAATTCGCCCTCGTCGCATTCTTTCAGTTCCCCTTCGAAACCGTCGGCTGTGAACAGGTACATAAATTCTCCTTCACAGCAGTCGTTCAAAAAGGTAATGACACCACGGCACTGCCAATTGGTCAGCGTCAGACCAGTTTCCTCTTTCGCTTCCCGGAGCAGACATTCGTCGGGAGATTCCTCTCCTTCAAACTTGCCGCCGATGCCGATCCATTTGTCTTTATTGATATCGTTTTGCTTTTTCACCCGATGGAGCATCAAAACCTCGTCGTCCCGGGTGATATAACATAGTGTAGTATTGATCATAATTATTTCACCATTTGGATTGCATGATGCATATTTTCTACGAAGATCTCTTCCCTACCCGGCTCTTTTTCGCCGTCCAGCGTCCAATTCATCTCCGGGTCTGCAAAAACTGTCGCCCGGCTGGCGCTACGGAAGGTGATCATTCCGCAATTATACTGCTGCTTTTGTACTGCCTGAATGCACTCGCTGATCTCACTGAGTTCTTTGGGTGCACGGACCAGCAAAATTTCAAACAAGCCGTCGCTCATATCCACCTGCTTGGGATCCAGTGTCAAAATACCGCCCACACTGGTGGAGTTGCAGATTGCGCCGAACAAGTAGTTATCTTCCAGCACTTCGTCGTCCAGCTGAATTTTTACCGGCATAGATCGGATTTGAGAAAGCTCCTGAATTCCTTCCAAAATATACGCCGTGTGGCCTAGTGCATTTTTCACGTTCTGCGGTGTGGCGTAGCTAGCTTTGGTAAATGCGCCAAAGGATGCCACGTAAGTGAAGTATCTGCCGCCAAAACAGCATACATCATAGCGTTGGGGTATGCCATTTACAATATTCTTTGCCGCCTGCAACACATCGGTGGAGATGCCCAGACTATTCGCAAAATCATTGGTAGAACCTGCAGGAATGTATCCCAAAGGCACATCTGCGCCACTTTCCATCAAACCGGCAACCGTTTCGTTGAATGTGCCGTCACCGCCGCAACAGACAACGATATCGGCGGTCTTTGCATTCTCAAAGACATATTCCTTTGCATCGCCCTGCTTGGCGGTCATATATGCCACCACGTCATAATCAGCGCGGTTAAACACGGAAAAAATCTCCGGCAGCAGACGGTTCGCCTTGCGCATGCCTGCGTTGGGATTCATAACAAAGAGCAATTTTTTCACTGGCTCACCTGCTTTGTAAGAATTATATTTATTATATCCCCAGAAATCCGTTTCCGCAACCCTGCTTCCAGAAATTTATAAAATGTTCAAAACCCTCTTGCTGCGGTGACCAGAATCCCTAAATTATCTTTGTAAATTTCGTCAAACTGAGAAAGGGGCAGCGGATTAACCCCCTCGCCTACTTCTATGGTATAACCGGGACGGCGGAACAACTGAATAAACCAGTCCTTGTATCCGGCAAAGCTGGAATTAAAAGGCGCTTCCGTCAGAGTATACCCGCTGACACGGGCAAATTCCTCTCCCAATGCTCTTGCCCCCGGCACATCGTAGTCCTGAAATTGCCAGTAGATTTCCTTGCCCTGGGAATGGTATGCCAGCACCAGCGCCGGATCAACCGCTTCGGTATACCCTGCCAACGCCCGGGACTCAAACTGATTTAAGGGCGCTCTGCCCACATAATCCCGTGGGCCGGGTGTAGTGAATCCCTGACTGAATTTGATCTCCCTTGCCTGCAGCCAACCTGCCGGGTATTGCAAGTTCAGATCTACCCCCAGCAAATTGGCCTTCCAGCCGTCGGGAAATGGGATTGCCGGATAGTCCTGCGCCAACCGCTGGGCAAGGTCAAACTGAAGATCCCCCGGCCCGATCTCGCCTACCACCAAGTCCACCCCGTCCGGATCAACCATAGGCACCATATACACCGTAACATTCTCAGCCAATCCAGCCGCATCTTCCCCGAAAATCTGGCCGCCGGAACGGATCGCTTCTGCAAACTCCTCCGCAAATTTTAACAGTATCAGCGCAGTGATCCACTCATTGGCATGGTGAGCCGCCGAAAACAAAACTTTCCGTGATCCCTGCCCGATCACCAATGTGCGAATCGGTCGCTGAAATGCCGTGGTTGCCAACAACTCTGTGCGGCAGAATGGATAGGTGCGGACAATCTCCCGTATCATCTGGTCGCAGCTTTCTGCTGTGATGGGTACTGTCGTATTTACAATCGCCAAAAAAATCGCCTCCGACTATCCTATGCGTCGAAGGCGATTATTGTGTTACTTTTCGTTTTGTTCCAGCCAGATCAGCAAGACTGCAATGTCTGCCGGACTGACACCGGAAATGCGGCCTGCCTGTCCAATGGACATGGGGCGGATCTGCATCAGCTTTTCCCGTGCCTCCAATCGCAAGCCGGCGATGGCTTCGTAATCCATATCCACAGGCAGCAGACGGGACTCCTCTTTCCGGAATGCCTCCACCTGCTTTTCCTGCCGGGCAAGGTAACCTGCATATTTTACCTGAATCTCCACCTCTTCTGCAACAGACACGGGAAGCTCCGGTCTGCCGGGATCAAAGGGAGAAATATCCTCATAGGTCACCTGAGGTCTACGCAGCAGATCTGCCAAACGGGCAGAATTTGCTACCGGCGCAGAGTCCCGCAATGCAAGCATCTCATTGAGTTCCGGGGATGCAGGCACACCGTTACCCTCCAGTCGGGCAATTTCCTGCCGGACAAGGGCATACTTCTGCTCCACCGCTTCCAGTCGTTCCTTAGGAACTAAGCCAACCGCTGCGCCAATGGCAGTAAGCCGCTGATCTGCATTGTCCTGCCGGTGCAGCAGCCGGTACTCTGAACGGCTGGTCATAATTCGGTAAGGTTCTTCTGTGCCTTTGGTAACCAAGTCATCGATAAGCGTACCGATATAACTGGTGTCACGGGTCAGGATCATAGGGTCTTTTCCCTGCAGCTTCAGCGCTGCGTTCACACCTGCCACCAAACCCTGCGCCGCTGCTTCCTCATAACCGGACGTGCCGTTGAACTGGCCTGCGCCGTAAAGACCGGAAACACACTTGGTTTCCAAGGTGGGCAGCAGTTGGGTTGGGTCAATGCACTCATATTCAATAGCGTATGCCGGGCGCATCATTTCTGCATTTTCCAAACCGGGAATGGTTCTCAGCATTTCCAGTTGCACATCCTCCGGCAAGCTGCTGGAAAAGCCTTGAATGTACATTTCCTCGGTATCCATGCCGCAAGGCTCAATGAATAGCTGATGCCGGTTTTTCTCGGCAAATCGGACGATTTTCGTCTCAATGCTGGGGCAGTAGCGAGGGCCTACGCCGGAGATCGTGCCGTCATACATAGGACTGCGATACAGATTCTGACGAATGATCTCGTGGGTCTTTTCATTGGTATAGGTCAGATAGCACACCGCCTGATTTTCCGGCTTGTGGGCTGTCCGGAAAGAGAACGGCTCCGGATCTTCATCGCCCGGTTGCAGTTCCATTTGGGAAAAATCAATGCTTCTGCGATTAATGCGGGGCGGTGTGCCGGTTTTGAACCGACGCAGCGACAACCCCAAAGACCGCAAGTTATCTGCCAGACCGATGGAGGCATGCATGCCGTCCGGTCCGGACTGCTGAACGGATTCGCCAATGACGATGGTGCTGTCCAAAAATGTGCCGGTAGCAATCACCACCGCACGAGCAGAATATTGCGCGCCTAACTGGGTACGGACACCGGTAACTGCGCCGTTTTCCGTCAACACTTCGGTGATCTGCGCCTGCTTCAGCTCCAGATTCTCCTGCAGCTCCAAGGTGTGCTTCATCACCTGCTGATATTGGCGGCGGTCTGCTTGCGCACGCAAGGAATGGACAGCAGGACCTTTGCCCTTGTTGAGCATACGGTACTGAATGCAGGCTTTGTCAGCCGCCACACCCATTTCGCCGCCCAAGGCATCCAGTTCCCGGACAAGATGTCCTTTGCCGGTACCGCCGATGGCCGGGTTGCAAGGCATATTGCCCACCGCATCTAAGTTGATGGTGAACAAAATGGTTTTCATGCCCATCCGTGCGGATGCCAGCGCTGCCTCAATACCTGCGTGACCTGCGCCGATGACCGCCACATCACAAGCACCTGCTTTATAGCCGGTCATACTTCTTCCTCCGCAGACTTTTTCTTCTCCTCCGGGGGCAAAATAAAGGGCTTGCAAACCACTTCACAGCGGTTAATCGGCGTTCCCAATGCATGGAACTTTTCCTCATAACCGGTCATAATGCCCACGATGCCATTTTCATGAAGATTGCGGGTCAAATTGTTCACCTGCAAGCCGCAAGCTGCAAACTCTTCCACGCTGAACTCGAACAACGGTGCGTTATCCGTCTTAAAATGGAACTCGCCGCCAGTACGAACAACCCGGCAATACTTGTCCAAAAATCCTCTGTGGGTCAAGCGACGCTTGGCATTTTTCTTTCTAGGCCAAGGATCGGGGAAGTTGATAAACAGCCGGTCAATCTCTTCCGGCGCAAAGATCTCCTCGATCTTTTCCACATCCATGTCGATGTAAAACACGTTGGTCAGACCCATATCCCGGGCCTTTTCCATAGCCACGACCATAGCTTCCCGGCAACGCTCCACAGCGATCATCAGCACATCGGGGTTGGCCTGGGCTGTCTCTGCGGTGAATTTACCTTTGCCGCAGCCGACTTCCACCCAAAGAGCGGTACAATCCGGCTTCAAAGACCGCCAGTTACCCTTCATGGTTTCCGGCTGGGCTACACGGTATGCCGCACACTTTTCCATTCGCGGCTCTAAGTTTTTCATCTTACGCATTCTCATATTCAAAATCCTCCTGACAGGAAACAATTCATATAATGCTACATTATAACAGACACCGGCATAACAGTCAATTTTCTTTATCCCCTAAAGGGGGTTGCAAGCGGAAGAAAAATGCGGTATAATGGCAAAAATATGTTAAGGAGGGTGCAGCTATGGCAGATCATCACGAACACGATCACGAACATTCCTATATGCACGCCCATGGCATCGCCCACAGCCACGGACACGTCCACGAAAATCAGAAAGCGGTTGTTAACCGTCTGGCACGGGCCATTGGCCACTTAGAAAAAGTGAAACGCATGGTAGAAGAAGGTTATGACTGCTCCGAAGTGCTGGTGCAGTTAGCCGCTGTCCGTTCCGCACTGGACAATACCGGCAAGGTGATTTTGAAAGATCACATGCGCCACTGCATGGTAGATGCAGTCGCCGCCGGAGACGAAGATGCTATCGACGATCTGTGTCAGGCAATCGATAAATTTATGAAATAAATATCCGGCATCTAAATAGATGCCGGATATTTTCTTTTAATGAATGCTCATATGCTCTCTTGGCTGATCCAGCTTTCTTGCGCTGGTCTTGCCCTCGGGTTTGATTTCTCCTGCCAGTAGCAAAGAGCGTTTTGTCAGCGCAGGGCCAACCAATTCATATACCAACACACTAAACAGCACCACATTACGTACCAGCGCACCGTCAGACAATGCGGTTGCCGTCAATGCCATACCCAATGCAACACCTGCCTGGGGTAACAACGTAATACCCAAATGCTTGGTGATCTGCGGCGCACATTTGCAGCAACGGCAGCTTCCGTAGGCGCCAAAATATTTACCTGCCGAGCGCGCTAAAATGTACAACACACCTACGATCAGGGTGATGGGATTAGCCAGCACCTGAATATCCAGTTCTGCGCCGGAAATCACGAAGAACAGCACGTTCAGCGGTACAGTCCATCCCTCCACACGGTCCATCAGTTCCTGAGAGGTATCGCACACGTTGCAGAAAACCGTGCCGGTCATCATGCATACCAGCAGCAAAGAAAAACCGCAGTGCACCGGACCTATGGAGAATTTCAGCATAGACAATCCCACCGTCAGCAGAACAAATGCCACGGAAATGGTCATACGCTTGCTTCGGGAGTGGAAAAATCTTTCTACACGGTCAAGCAAAACACCCATGATCGCACCCAATCCCAAAGATAGGACGATTTCCAATATGGGTTCTATTGCAACACCCAGCAGGTTAATTGCTCCGTTTTCCAACGCTGTTGCAATTCCAAAAGATACAGAAAACAACAGCAAACCCACCGCATCATCAATGGCGACTACCAACAGCAACAGTCTTGTCAGCGGGCCGTCCGCCTTATACTGACGGACCACCATCAGAGTCGCTGCCGGGGCAGTTGCCGATGCAATAGCGCCCAAAACAAGGGCCGCCGGCAGAGAGATCACCTGCGGGAACAGCAGATGCAGCACGATTAGCACCATATCTACCAGCACCGTAGCCACCACAGCCTGCACACAACCGATCACGATTGCCTTTGTACCCATGCTTTTGAGCTGATGCAGCCGGAATTCGCTGCCCATTGCAAAAGCGATGAAACCCAGCGCGGTCTGGGTCAGAATTCCCAACCCTTCCAACTGCTCAAAGGACTGGAATCCCACACCTTCGATTCCAAGCATACCTATACAGAACGGGCCAAGCAACAAACCTGCCAGCAGATAGGCAGTGACCGCAGGCAATTTGATCAACTTGGTTAAGCGCGAAAGCAGCAATCCTCCAATAACAGCGACTGCCAGACAAATAAGAGACGTTTCCAAAAATTAGACCTTCTTTTTAACCGTTTTGGGGAAATCGGCTGAGGGGGCAATCCGCGACAGTCTTTTTTTATTTCCTCGTCTGCGCCGTATCATACCACTCTGTGTTCCTATGCGCAAGAGCAATAGCTAACAAATTTGCAAAGAAAAACGAAAAATTTTTTAGACATAATTAAACTCCCCGGAATTTAAATTCCGGGGAGTTATCATTTATTTAGAAGCCTTTGCTAAGATTTTTTCTTCTTTTGTCTTGCAGAACTTTTCCAGTTGCGGTACCAGCAGCAGGCAGATCAGCGCAGCGGTAAAGCCGCCGTTATACAAGCAGAAACCACCGTGCATGTCGGGAACTGCCGTTACCAGCAGGTAGTGCAGGCCGCCTGCCAGTATGCCATAGCCAAAACCGTACTTGCCGGAAATGGGAGACAGACCGTTGGCGTAGCACATACCGATCAGAATGCCCTGAGACGCAATGGTCAGGCCGTAATTCTCACCGCCCAGCAAACCGAAGATCCAACCGAACAGGAAGGATGTTGCCACGTAGCCAACCATAATGGGCAGCACGTTCCGGGGATGAGAACCGGAGTTGCAAGTACACAGCATACAGAATACGATACCAAAGGTCATACCGTTCCACACAGTACCCATGCGAGCGGCACCGCCGTCGATCAATGCGGCAAGGTTGAAGTATGCCACGATCATCAGACCGTAAACACCCACATTCATCAGGAACGGTGCGTTGCCGTACTTAGTGGTAAAGCTAACACCCTGGCCGGAATCTTTCATCAGATTCCAGTAATCCTTAGGCTTGCAACCCATGAGCAGTGCCACAACAATACACACAGTAAACAGCGCAATGCAGAAAATATTGCAGCCCCAGAAGAACTCACAGCATGCACCGGTATAGGACTCCAGTTCGCCAAGAGAACCGATCTTCTTACCCAGCATTACATTGTAAAGCACTACCCGCAGGAAAAATGCGGTGAAGCCAATGGGAACTGCGGCAGAATAGTGGTTGTAACCCTTGTGAATATTGGGTGCATGACCCAGACCTGCAGGCAGGAAGAAACCGATGATCAAACCAACCAGCAGCGCAAGACCCAAACCCAGGAAATTGAAGCTGCCGGCAGCGGTAAACAGACCTGTGTAAGTCGTACCGGGATAGCGGAACAACAGCTCAGAAATCAGCGGTGCAATACCGGTGGAGAACATCATGGCATTGATCTGGCTGCCGGGTTTTTCCTTCTTCACCAGGCAGTACAGCAGCACACCCAGAATTGTGGGGATCATATTCAGAGGATTGATGCCCCAGGAACCGAAGCCGATGGTCAGCAGAACTGCCAAAGTTGTAGCATTGACCGGTTTTGCCCCGGGCAGGAAGCACAGCGCTGTGCAGAAAAGACCCACCAGACCCATATTCAGGAATGTGGCTGCAAAACCGCCCATGTGGAAATAGTTACTGGTAACCTTGCAGGGCAACAACAAAATGTTGCGCATTCCCTTCAAAATCACACCACGGTCAGGCATGCAGAAGGCTGCGATAATAAAGCAAAAAGAAACAAAAGCGAAAAACAGCTTCAGAAAACTGCTTTCAGGCAGATTGTTCAGTTTTTTCATAATTGACCCTCCTAAACGAAAAGGCGACCCCGTCACAAGACAGGATCGCCCAGACGGTCGGCAATTTTATTTTTGATTAAGCCTTCTCAGCAGCTTCCACAACGTGCTTCATCAGCACAGTGGTAGTAACTGCGCCAACACCACCGGGAACGGGAGTGATTGCGCCAACAATAGGCTCGACCTCGTCAAAGACGCAGTCGCCGGACATGCCGCCCTTGCCCTTGGAGGTGATCTTCTCGGGGTTCCAGTTCATGGAAACGTCGATAACGATCTGACCCTCGCTGACAAAGTCCTTGGTCAGGCTGCCCAGCACGCCGGCAGCGGTAACAATGATGTCAGCGTTCTTGCAGATCTCTGCGGTGTTCACAGTCTTGGTGTGGCAGATGGTAACGGTAGCGTTCTTGCCCATCAGCATCATAGCAGCGGGCTTGCCAACAACCAGGCTACGGCCGATAACAACGGCATTCTTGCCCTTGCAGTCGATGCCATAGTGATCCAGGATCTCCATGCAAGCAGCGGGAGTGCAGGGTGCGTAACCCAGATCCTGACCCTCAAACACACCGGCATTGGACATGTGAGTCATGGAGTCTACGTCCTTCTTGGGATCCAGACGGTTGCAGATCTCGTCCTGATCAGCCTTCAGGTGCTTGGGCAGAGGACGGAACATCAGCACGCCGTGTACGCTGTCGTCAGCATTGACCTGATCGATAACAGCCAGCACATCTTCCTTGGAAGCATCCTCGGGCAGGATGTAATTCTTAACAGCAACGCCTACTTCCTCAGCGCGCTTGGTAGCGCCCTTCTCGTAGGACAGATCGGAGGGGTTCTCACCCAGACGGATGATGCCCAGAGTAGCCTTTACGCCCTTCTCCTGCAGAGCAGCGGTACGTGCCTGCAGTGCAGCTACCAGAGCCTCGTTAACTTCTTTACCCAGTAATTGCTTTGCCATTTTCTTTTCCTCCTAATTAAACACCGAAGCCGGCCTTAACAGTGTTGAAGATCTCGTCAGCCATAGCGCCGTACTTTGCCAGCATGCCCAGAGCCTTCTCGTTCATCTGCTCAGCAACCTCGCGGTTCTTCAATGTCTTTGTGTTAATAAATACGTTCAAAGAAGCAGCCTGCAGCGCCGCCTTGCAGCATACAGCGCCGCAACCGGCATCGGAAACAGCCACACGGCTGCCCTTAGCAGCAAATACAGCGATGTACTCAATAGCCTGGCAGCACAGCTCCATAATCTTCATGGGAGTGGAGCAAGCGATGATGGTAGCTTCTTCCATAACCTGATCACGAGTAGGATCATCCTTGGGAATACCGTAAGCCTTTGCCAGAGGCAGGAAGTTGACTTCGTCAGCCTCGACCTGATCCAGCAGTTCCTTCTGCAGTGCATCGCACTTATCCTTCAGTTCGATGATCTCAGCCTCGACTTCTGCATACTTCTTCTTGCCAACGGTCAGAGAGCCAACCATGTTGCCCAGAGCAGTGCCGATAGCGCCAACCAGAGCAGCTGCACCGCCACCACCGGGAGCCGGAGCATCGGATGCCAGCACTTCTACAAACTTGCGGCAGGATTCCATTGTCATATCCATAGAGAATTTCTCCTTAATTTATCTTATTTTTATGTAGGACGGGGGCTTACTCCCGCCGTTTTTACGGCAGGAGCATGCCCCTGCCCTACATATAGAACACTTCATAAACGCTCCAAAAGCAGAGGCGGAAACCCGCCTCTGCTCATGGAAAAATCTGAATTAGAACAGGCCGGATACCTTGCCAGTCTCAGTGTCAACGTCAACACGGCGGTATGCGGGGTCAGCAGCAGTACCGGGCATCATGGAGATGGTACCAGCCATGGGGCACAGGAACTTAGCGCCGCCGTACTCCAGAATGTCACGGATGGTCAGCTTCCAACCGGTGGGAACGCCCTTCTTAGTGGGATCGTCGGACAGAGACAGGTGAGTCTTAACCATCATGGTGCAGTAGTCAGCGTACTTGGGATCCTTCTCGAAACGCTCAGCCTTCTCAACAGCCAGAGGCAGCCAAGTAACACCGTCAGCGCCGTAGACTTCCTTAGCGATCAGCTCAACGCGCTGACGCAGGGGCATCTCCAGGTCGTACAGGAACTTGATCTCGTTCTTGTCCTCGCAAGCCTCGACAACAACCTGAGCCAGCTCAGCAGCGCCTTCGCCGCCGTAACGCCAGTGGTTGGACTCAGCGCAACGAACACCCTTCTCAGCACACAGCTTCTTCAGCAGAGCAACTTCTGCGTCGGTATCGGTGTAGAAACGGTTGATACAAACAACGGGAGTAATGCCGGACTTCTTGATGGTGTTGACATGGTGGAACAGGTTGCAAGTGCCCTTTTCCAGCAGCTCCAGGTTCTCTTCCTTGTACTCCTTGGGCAGGGGTGCGCCGGGGGTAACCTTGGGGCCGCCGCCGTGCATCTTCAGGGAACGGACGGTAGCAACCAGAACAGAAACGTTGGGAGTCAGACCGGACAGACGGGTCTTAACGTTCCAGAACTTCTCGAAGCCGATGTCAGCTGCGAAGCCGGACTCGGTAACATGGTAGTCAAACAGCTTCAGAGCCAGGCGGTCAGCGATAACAGAGGACTGGCCGATGGCGATGTTTGCGAAAGGACCAGCGTGGATCAGCACGGGCTGATGCTCGACGGAGTAGCACATGGTGGGGTTGATGGCGTTACGCATCCAAGCGGTCATAGCGCCGGCAACATCCAGATCCTCACAGGTGACAGGCTCACCGGTCTTGGAGTAAGCAACAACGATCTTGCCGATGCGCTCACGCAGATCCTTCAGATCCTTAGCAACAGCCAGAATA
>JAZRQF010000073.1:0-17893 GCA_045649605.1 Faecousia sp. | reverse complement strand
GGGAATCGAACCCATGTTACCGCCGTGAAAGGGCGGTGTCTTAACCGCTTGACCAACGGGCCTGGTAGCGGCGACCTGACTTGAACAGGTGACAGACCGGGTATGAACCGGGTACTCTACCAACTGAGTTACGCCGCCATGTTTCCAGCATTGCTGAAAATCAGCTTTGTTATTATATCCACCCAATGGCGGTTTGTCAAGAGGATTGTTGCATTTTTTCTGCCTTTTGGGAAAAAGTACATTTGTAAGAATGGGGCATATGCCCAAAAGGAGCAGATTATGAATATTTGGCGCAAGGGGTTTTTGTTCGCCCTGGGGGGAAGTTGCTATTTTATATTGGAGATGCTTTGGCGGGGGTGGAGTCACGGCAGCATGTTTTTCGCCGGGGGCGGCAGCTTTCTGCTGCTGGGGCAACTGGAAAAAACCCGCCCGCGGCTACCATTTGTTCTGCGGGGACTGGTGGGCGCCGGGATCGTGACCATGGTGGAGCTGGCGGCGGGACTTTTGGTTAACCGCCGGCACAGCGTTTGGGATTACCGCAATATGCCGGGGAATTTCCACGGGCAGATCTGCCTGCCCTTTTCCCTTTTGTGGATCCCGGTGAGCCTTTTCGGCATGATGCTGTACGGCAAGGCAGACGCTGCCGTTAGAAAAATGTAGGGACGGTCAACGACCATCCCTACATCGTGGGTGCATACGCAGTGCATTAAAAATACAATTCTGTGGCCAGGTTGCCGTGGACGTAATAGCACACGGCTTTGCGCATGAAGCTTTCCGTCACGCCGAACCGCTCTGCCAGCGCCCACAGCTCGGTGCAGCCTTCTGCCACCGCATCGTCCAGCTTGGACACGGGGATCAGCTGCTTGATCGCCCATTTGTCCGCCCGGTTTTCATGCCGTTGGCGGTGGTCTACGGTGGCGTAAATATTGTAAAAACTGCCGGTGACACAATGCCCCAGCTCGTGTCCCAAGTGGACACGCTCCTGCACGCTGTCTGCCGGCAAATTCGGGTCCATGCCCACAAAGCACCGCCCCTCGTCGGTCATCACCGACATGGAGCCGCACTTGTCCATGGGGAAGCGCAGCACGTCGATATTCTGTTTTTTTGCCAGCTCGTACAGCGCCCCAGTGGTCATTTTTTACTCCTTGTTCTTCAGCGCCTCTCTTTGCTTGACAAAGTCGGCAAAGGCACGGACCTCCTGATACATTTCCTCGGTGATCTCGCCGTCGCCGCCAAAGAGGGCAAACTTAATATCTGCATCTGTCACGCCTCTGCCGGGTTCGGCGGGGGCGTTTTCTGCGCCGGTCAAAACGGACACCGGCACGCCGAAATAGTCGGCGATCTTCCGGGCGGTCTCCAAGGTGATGCCCTTGGCACGACCCTTGCGCAGTTCGGTCATGAAGCTGCGGCTCATGCCCAGATCCTGGCTCATCTTAGAGCCGGAGATGCCCCGCTGCTTCAGCAATTCGTCGATTTTTTTGTACATATCAGCCATAATTGTACCTCTTTTTGTACATATTATACAAAGTTACAAAACTTTGTAGACTTGCACTTGACATGTACAAAATAATGTGCTATCGTAAAGGCACGATGTACAAAACGTCGTACATAAGCCAAGGCTGCACTTACAATATAGTACAAATCGTTGTACTTGTCAAGCTTTTTGGCTGCAACAACACTATACCGAAAATTCAGTCCCATAAGATGGACTGATTGGATGCGATGCACGGCTTCTATCGCAGGTGCGGTATGGCGGGCGATCAATGATCGCCCCTACACCCTCTGTCGGTGGTGCGTGTAAACCACATTAAGAAAGGAGGAGATTTTATGGAGCCGTGGGTGGAGGAGATCCGGCGGCAAAATGCCTTTGAGGCGCTGCGAAAACGCTTCCCAAGCTGCATCTGCTGCGATGAGCCGATCCGCACAGAGCGGTATTTGGATCTGGAAGCGTTCGGCATTCGCGGTTACGTTTGCGAAGATTGCATGGAGGAAAACACCGGATACAGCGATCATTTAGATCCGATTTATTCGTAGAAGCTTTAGGAGAACTTTATGGAAAGAAAGCAATTTACTTTTTACAGATCTTTTTATGACGGCATGAAAACCTTGAAAAAGAATGACCGTCTGGCGGTGTATGATGCCATTGTTTTTTATGGCTTGTTCGGCTACCAAGCGGCTAAGTTGACTGAGCTGCAGCAAGGCTTTTTCAATTTGATTATACCCACGCTTGACGCCTCTGCAAAGAAGGCTGCCAACGCAATGAAAGCGGTGAGCAAACGCAGTAGCAAACAAGGTAGCAAGAAAGAGAAAGAGTCTGAGATTGAGTTTGAGATTGAGAAAGAGTCTGAGATTGAGTCTGAGATAGAGGGCGATAGCCTATATAGCGCACCCGCGCCCCAGCAGACAGATTTTTTATCTTTTTGGGACAAGTACCCCAACAAGCTTGACCGGGAGGAAGCTTTGGCAGAGTGGCAGCAGGTAGCAACCGATGAGACGGTGGCAAATCAGATTCTCGATGGGTTGCAGGCTTGGAAGAAAACCGCCCAATGGAAGCAGGACGGCGGCAGGTTTGTGCCGACGGCTGCCAATTTCCTCAAGCGTGGCTACTGGAACGTAAAGCCGCCTAAGGGCGGCATGGACAAAAAGGGAAATCCATCCTGCACCTTGGGAGAGGCGGAACGGGAAAACATCCGCCGGCTCATGCAGGAAACCATCTGAAAACGGAGGTGAAACCATGCGAAACAAAACTGTGGATACCGGGGCGAAATGCCCCTACTACAAGGCAGACGGCAAGCAGTCCATTCACTGTGAGGGCATAGAGCCGGATTGCGGCTTGCATCTGGGGTTTGGATCCTTGCAGCGGCTGCGGGATTACAAGCTGGATTTTTGCCGGGGGGCGTGGCGTGGCTGTCGGGTTGCGGAAATGCTCAACGGAAAGTACGGCTACCAACCACCACCGGGTTCCTGATGGCACGGTGGAGAAAACGAAAAATTTCAGAAAACATAAAAAGACTACTGTCTCCCTGTGCTTAAGATGTACCCGTCATCTTTTTGTGAATGCACTACGTATAACGCAGAAGGGTACACCTGCAAAAACAATAGGGCGGCAGGAGGATTCTTAAGGAGTTCGCCTCGCTTGCGGGTTGCGCACCCGAGCGCTGCCAGTGGCAGATACAGTGAGGGGGCAAGCAAGTGCCGCGGTCGGCAGATGCCGAGGAGCACCGACGACGCTGGCAGCTGCCGGGCACCGCAAACGGTACACGTTATTCGCCTCCTGTTGCGGTTCCCGGTGTGCGCCTTGCCGACAGAGCGGCTGCGTTGCTCACCGACCGCTGCCACTCGCTCAGGTCGCTTGACTCCGCCACCGGCGGCGCTCCCATCGCTCCCCGGCAGGCATGACACGCCATCGATAATTGCCGGGGTTCACGGGCGATTAATAATCGCCCCTACATACTCAGTCGAGGGTGCGTACAAACGGGACGGGGAACCCGTCCCCTACGTAAAAATCGACATTTTTTGACGATTTCAAAGGGGGAAACAATGGAGGACAAACAGACGAAAAAGCTGAAAAACTTGGCGGACAAGCTATTGGATCGGCTGGCGGAGCAGGTGGAAACCGGCACGCTGGACTATGCGGCCATCAAGGCCATTTGCGCCACCATGAAGGACTTAAAGGACGTGACCCAAGGGGCGCAGAAAACCGCCGGCGGCATTACGGTGGAGCTGGGAAAAGAGCTGGAAAGCCTTAGCAAGTAGCCTCGAGGGGAGATTTATGAAACAAAAGTTACACATTCAAGCGCCGTCGCAGAAGCAGCGGCAATTTCTCACGGCGGACACGAAACACATCGCCTTTGGCGGCGCTCGTGGTGGCGGCAAAAGTTGGGCGGTGCGCACCAAGGCAAAATTGTTGGCGCTGCGGTATGCGGGCATTCGCATTCTCATTGTCCGCCGCACCTACTCGGAACTGACAAACAACCACATCAATGTGCTGAAAACAGAGCTGGACGGCATCGCCAAGTACACCGACAAGGACAAGGTGTTAAACTTCGAAAACGGCTCGACCATCGCCTTTTCCTACTGCGCCAAGGACAGCGATTTAGACCGCTTGCAGGGCGTGGAATACGACGTAATCTTTCTGGACGAGGCGACCCAGCTATCGGAATTTCAGATGCGCACCATCTGCGCTTGTTTGCGTGGTGTCAACGATTTTCCCAAGCGCATCTATTACACCTGCAACCCCGGCGGGCAGGGTCACAGCTACATAAAGCGGCTGTTCATCGACCGGGAGTTTCAGGAGGGGGAAGACCCCAAGGATTACACCTTTATTCAGAGCCTTGTTACCGACAACCACGCCCTCATGCAGGCGCAGCCGGACTACATTAAGCAGCTGGAAGCCTTGCCGCCCAAGCTGAAAAAGGCGTGGCTGTACGGCGGCTGGGACATTTTCGAGGGGCAGTTTTTCGAGGAATTTCGGGTCAGTCCCGACCCGGAAGGCTGCGCCAAGGCGGGCATTTCTGTAGAGGAAGCCAAGCGCCAGGGCAGGTTCACCCACGTGATCCCGCCCTTCGATCTGAACACCGGCGACAAGCGAAGCTGGCGCATCTATCGCAGCTATGACTTTGGCTACGCAAAGCCCTTTTCCTGCGGCTGGTGGGCCATCGACCACGACGGCACCATGTACCGGATCTTGGAGCTTTACGGCTGCACCGGTGTGCCGGATCAAGGTGTGAAGTGGACGCCGGATCGGCAGTTTGCAGAAATCGCCCGCATCGAGAAGGAGCATCCCTGGCTGAAGGGCAAGCAGATCTTCGGCGTTGCCGACCCGGCGATTTGGGACGCATCCAGAGGTGAGAGCGTGGCGGATACGGCGCTGCGCTATGGCATTTATTTCACCCCCGGCGACCACAAGCGCATTCCCGGCTGGATGCAGTGCCACTACCGGCTGCAGTTTGACCAGCAGGGCTATGCCCAGTGCTACATTTTCGAAAACTGCAAGTCTTTTATCCGCACCATTCGCACGCTGCGCTACGACGAGGTCTGCCCGGAGGATTTGGATACCACCGGGGAAGATCACATTGCCGACGAGTGGCGGTATTTGTGCATGGCAAGACCCTTGCGCCCCACGGCGGTCACGGCAGAAACCGTACAATTGGTAGACCCGTTACGATAAATTAGGAGGTTTTATGGAAAACACAGAAAAATTGCCCATTGGGCAGGGGGAGATCAAGGCATTTATGGACACCCTGCGCCGGTACAAAACCGGCAAGGTGCAGACCGAGCGCCGAATCATCTCCAGCGAAAACTGGTGGAAGCTGCGAAACACGTCCCAGCAGAAAGCCGACGGCTTTACCAAGGGCGAAGGCTTCACCTCCAGCTCCGGCTGGCTGCACAACGTCATCGTAAGCAAGCATGCCGATGCGCTGGAAGCCTATCCCGAACCCAACATTCTGCCCCGTGAGGCGGCGGACGTATCCCAGGCGCAGATGCTCAGCGCCATCATCCCATGTGTGCTGGAGCAGAACCACTTTGAAGGGGTCTACTCCGACGTCATGTGGCAGAAATTAAAGACCGGCACCGGCGTGTACAAGGTGGTTTGGGACGCAGATAAGCTTTGCGGCATGGGCGATATCCACATCGCAAGGGTGAGCCTGCTGAACCTTTACTGGGAGCCGGGCATCACCGACATTCAGGCGTCCGCTTGCGTCTTTCACACCGAACTGCAAAGCAAGCAGGCGCTTTTGCAGCGCTATCCCCAGCTAAAAGATTTGCAGCAAAACAGCTTCCTATCCGCAAAATTTTTGTACGACGACCCGGTGGACGACAGCGACAAGGTCACGGTCATCGAGGTGTACTACCGGAAGTTCGTGGGCGGCAAAAGTGTGCTGCACTACTGCAAATTCGTAGGGGACACGGTGCTCTACGCCACGGAAAATGATCCGTTGCTTGCCAGTCGGGGTCTTTACGACCACGGGCAGTACCCCTTTGTGTTCGACACCTTGTACCCCATCGAGGGTTCGCCCTGCGGCTATGGCTATGTAGACCTTTGCCGCAATCCCCAGACGGAAATTGACCTTTTAAAGTCCGCTTTCGTTCGCAATGCAAGGGTGGGATCTGTGCCACGGTACTTCTCCCGCATGGACGGCAACGTGAATACCCAGCAGTTTTTGGACTTGGAGCAGCCGCTGGTGCAGGTTACCGGCAACGTGGACGAGGCATCTTTGCGGCAGATCCAGCATTCCAATCTGGACGGTGCGTATCTGTCCCTTTTGGACAGAACCATTGAGGAATTGCGGCAGGTTTCCGGCAACACCGATGCCAGCACCGGCACAGTCAGCGCCGGCGTTACCGCCGCTTCCGCCATCGCCGCCTTGCAGGAGGCAGCAGGCAAGGGCAGCCGGGACGCCACCCGGAACGCCTACCGGGCATACACCCGGATCGTGGAGCTGTGCATTGAACTCATTAGACAGTTTTACACCTTACCCCGGCAGTTCCGCATTACCGGCGATTTGGGGCAGGCGGTGTTCGTCAGCTTCCAAAATGACGGTCTGCAGCCCAAGTCCCAAGGGGCGGAATTTGGGGTGGATATGGGTTACCGCTTGCCGGTGTTTGACATTAAGGTGTCCGCCCAAAAGAAGAACGTGTACACCAAGGTCACCCAAAATGAGCTGGCGCTACAGTTTTTCCAGTTGGGATTTTTCAATCCCATGCTGTCGGATCAGGCACGTCAGTGCTTGGAGCTGATGGACTTTGACGGCAAGGATAAGGTACTGCAGCAGCTGAGCAGCGCCCAAGGGCAAATGGTTACTGGTGGAACGCTTGATACCGCCGGAGGTCGTTCGGCAACGAAGGTGCAGCTAAGTGAGACGGATGCGGTTGCCGGTGTGAAAAAGCCGGAGCATGCCACCGTCCGCAAGGCAAGGGAGCAGGCACAAAATGCCTCTCAGCCGGGTTAGCACCCGGAGGCAATTCGTGCAAGGTGCAGAGGGAAACGGGGTTGCCCACCCGCTCGGTAACGAAAAGCCGACAGTTTTCGACGATTTTTCGATAGGAAATGTAGGGTTGCCTCTAACATAATGAAAAGGAGTTTCTATGGAACATACAATTTGGCTTTTACAGCTATTTGCTGAAGGCATATCGGGCGAAGCAAGCGCTGCCGTCGCCGGGCAGCAGGACACCGGGGAAACCCCGGTTCGGGCGGAAGAAACGCAGGACGCCGCTGCAAAAGTCAATCGGCTGACGTGGGAGCAGATCATGGCAGACCCGGAGTACAACCGGCAGATGCAAACCGTGATCCGTGCCCGTCTGAAAGCCGCAGAACAGGCATGGAAGAAGAAAACCAAAGAGGAAAAAGCCGTCCCCGTAAAGGTAGGCAGTACGGCGCAAGCCGTGCCGGCGGGATCACATCCCCCGGTCAGCGCCCCCAACACGGCGAAAAAGCCCTATCCTTGGCAGCAGGAGCGCCATTTGCAGCAGCATTTTGCCGCCTTGCAGCGGCAGAGCATTTCTATGCAGAAAGCGTTTCCGGACTTTTCTTTGGAGCAGGCGCTGGGCGATCCTAGATTTGTGCGCCTGACTGCTCCCCACGTGGGGGTGTCGGTGGAGAACGCCTACTACCTGCTCAACCGGCAAAAGCTGCAGGCCGCAGCCATGCAGTTGGCGGCAAAACGCACCGCGCAAAAGCTGTCCAACGCAATTGCCAGCGGCACGTACCGTCCCCAGGAAAACGGCACAGCCGCCCGGGCGCCTTCGGTTGCTACCTTCAACTATGCCACAGCCAGCCGCCAGTCCCGGCAGGCGCTGAAAGACGCCATCCGGCAGGCGGGCATTCGGGGAGAAAAGCTCTACCCGGACAGAATGTGAGGTCAAAGCATGATCGAAATTACCTATGAAAAGCAAGTAAATGCCCTCACCGTTACCGGCCATGCCGGGGCGGGACGAAAGGGCGAGGACATTGTGTGTGCGGCGGTGTCGGCGTTGGTGCTGACTTTGGCGGAAAACCTGCGGGATCTGCACCGCACCGGCACAGCCAAAAGCTGCTTTATCGACGTACGGGAGGGGGCGGCGGCGCTGCGCTGCGTTCCCACCTGTGGGTTGGAGGCGGTGGTGCAGTGCGTTTTCTCATCGGTGTGCTGTGGCTTCGATCTGGTGCAGCAAATGCACCCCAAATATGTACGTTATCAGGAAAGATGATTGTCGGTGCGGTCATGGACCGCACTTGAAAGGAGAAAAATTTATGTTTGAAATGAATTTGCAGCTGTTTGCCGAGGCAGGCAGCGTTGTGACCACCACCGGCGGCTACGTCAACGCCAACACCGGTGACAAGGCAGAATTTGAAGGCAGCAACGACATGTCTGCTGCGCTGAAAACTTTTTACGACACCGAGCTGCTGGAAAATGCCAAGGTGGAGATGTTCTACGCCCAGTTCGGCAAGAAGCAGCCTTTGCCCGCCGGCCGTGGTACTACTGTGGAGTGGCGCAAGTGGAACACCTTTGACAAGGCTACCAAGCTGGAAGAAGGCGTAATTCCCACCGGTCAGAAGTTCGGCATCAGCTCCAAGACCGGCGTGATCAACCAGTACGGCACTTACGCCGCTGTGTCCGACCGTCTGGAAATGCACGCCTACGACGACGTGATTCTGGGCGCAACCGAGGAGATGGGCGCATCTGCTGCTCAGACTCAGGAGACCTTGATCCGGGATGCCCTGCTGGCAAACACCAACGTCATGTACTGCGCTGACGAGAGCGGCGAAATGCCCGATTGCTGTGAGAACATGGACGAGACCTGCCTGCTGACCCCCGACATGGTTGCCAAGGCGGTTACTTTGATGAAGAAGAACCGTGTTCCCACCATCGGCGGCAAGTATTACGCAGTCATCCACCCCAGCGTGGCATACGACCTGCGCAAGTCTGACGCTTGGCTGGAGGCCCACAAGTACGCATCCCCCGAGGAAGTTTTCAACGGCGAGATCGGCGAGCTGCACGGCTGCCGCTTCGTAGAAAACGTATTCGCACCCGTACTGGGCGGCGACTATGCCAACAATCAGGGCGGTGTGACTTACGCCACCTTCTTCTTCGGCAAGGATTCCTTCGGTATCATCGACCCCGAAGGCGGCGCTTTGGAGATGATCGTCAAGGACAAGAGTCAGGTTGGCGGTCCTCTGAACCAGTTTAGCACCATTGGCTACAAGCTGGAGACCAACGGCGCAACCGTGCTGTACCCCGAGCGCATCCTGCGTGTGATGAGCTGCTCTAGCTACAGCGCTTCCGACGAGGAAAACTAAGGGTTAGGAGAATGTAGGGGACGGGTTTCCCGTCCCGCGGGGGGCGAAACGCCTCCCCTACATCTTCTATCGATGGTGCAAATGAAAATGAGGTGACATTATGAACAATGAACGTGTAGAAGTCTACATTCCCAAGGGTGGCGCCAACGAGGAGCAGACCTTACTGGTGGCCATCAACGGTGTGAACTATCTGCTGCCTAAGGGCAAAACTTCCATGGTCGTTCCGGCTGTGGCCCGGGAACTTTCGCTGTCCCGCAAGGCGATCGAGCGCATGGATGCCCACATGGACGCAATGCAGAACAAGTAACGAGGTGATCTTATGACCATTCGGCAGGCTTTGGAAAATTTGGATCAAAGCAAATTCAACACCGTTTCCCAGCAGAAGAAGATCGGCTGGCTGAGCCAGTTGGACTTAATGGCGCAGGAACTGCTGATTGAAAACTTTGAGGACGTAGCGGACTTTTTGCCCAGCTACAATGCCCAGACAGATCTGGATACGCTTTTGGTGATCTGTGCGCCGTATGATGAGGTTTATGGGTATTATCTGGCGGCAATGGTGGACTTTGAGAACCAGGAGTTCGACCGCTTTAACAATGCGATCGCTATGTACAGCGCTGCTTGGGAGCGGTATGCCAACCATGTCCTGCGTACCCGCACACCCAAAAAATCAGGGGATTTTCACGGTTAAACGGAGGTTTTATGCAATATCCGACTTTGATGCCCTTGGGGGAGACCCGGCTCATGTGCAGTACCTTTTTGGGACTGGATAAGGGTCTGAAGATCCCCGCCGGGGCGTTTTCCCACATGGAAAATTTAACATCTGACTTTTATCCTGCCATGTCCCCACGGAAAAAACGCTCCCTTTACGCAAACGGCATAGCGCTGGGACTTGCCTGCGCTGACGTGCTGGAGCCGGACATGGCAAGCACCTACCATCCGGCGGTGACGCTGTGCTATCCGGATGCGACCAGCGGACGGCTGGTGATCGGCGACACAAAAACCGACCTGATCATCGACAACAACACCCACAAGCAGCTTGTGTCCATGGGCGCATATTTGCTGGTGCTGCCGGATAAAAAGTACATCAACACCTTAAATCTTGCCGACTACGGCAAGATCGAGGCCCAATGGAGCGCCACCGCCGACGTGGTGTTGACCCCCTGCGCCGTGGACGGCAGCGATGCCGGGGCGGAGGCGGTGTGCGTGAAGCTGGAAAGTCCCGGCATTGGCAAGGGTTTTTCCGTAGACGACTGCGTGAGTTTGGAAAATGTTTCTGTTGCGGAAAATCTAAACGGCATCGTCCGCATTCGAAAGCAAGGGGAGGATTTTGTGGTCATTGACGGCGTTTTGGATGCGGCGGTGACCCAAGTGTGGGATGCCCACCGTCTGCCTCTTACCTTGGAGCGAAACATGCCGGACATGGACTTTGTGGTGGAGTGCGGCAACCGGCTTTGGGGTTGCCGCTACGGCAAGGACGGCAGTAAGATCATCAATCAGATCTTCTGCAGCCGGCTGGGAGATTTTCGCAACTGGCAGAGCTACCAAGGTCTTTCCACCGATTCCTGGGCAGCTTCCCTTGGCTCCGACGGCCCATTTACCGGGGCGGCGACCTTTCAGGGACACCCCTTGTTTTTCAAGGAAAACTGCCTGCACAAGGTTCACGTCAGTCCCACCGGCGCCCATCAGATCGTGGACACCCCCTGCCGTGGGGTGCAGATGCACTGCGGCAAGAGCCTTGCGACGGTAGGTGAGACGTTGTATTACAAGTCCGCCGGCGGGGTCATGGCCTACGACGGCGCATTTCCCCGGCAGGTGGGAGAGCGGCTGGGGGACTACCGGTTCGGCGGCAGCAAAAGTCCCGGACAGACCATGCCGGGCGGTCAGTATACCTGCGCCGTTGGCGGCGCCGCCGGCAGTAAATATTACTTAAATCTCAGCGACCCCCAAGGTGTCTGGCAGCTTTTGGTGTATGACACGGAAAAGGATCTGTGGCACCGGGAGGATAGTTTGAAGCTCAACCACATGTGCTCCATGGGAACAGATCTGTACGGCGCAGACACCGCCGGCAGGATCTTGCGGCTCACCGGCGGCGGGGAAGAAGACTTTGAAACCACCTTGCCTTGGCAGGCGGTCACCGGGGATCTGGGACTGGACGACCCGGATCAAAAGTACGTGTCCGGACTGGTTTTCCGCATGTCCATGGAGCCGGGCAGTCATGTAGAGGTGGCGCTGCAGTACGACCACAGCGGCATCTGGGAGCCGGTTTGCACCTTGCGGGGCAGCCGGTTAGGTAGTTTTCCCGTGGTGGTGCGCCCCCGGCGGTGCGACCATTTGCAACTCAAGCTCAGCGGTCATGGCGACATGAAGCTTTACAGCATCACCAAGACCGTGGCGAAAGGAAGTGAGCGAACATGAAAATTCCTTACCCGGAGCTGTCCGGCACGCCGGAGCAGCAGTTAAAGCAGCTCAAAAGCTGGCTCTACCGCTTGGTGGAGCTGCTGAACCTGGAGAAGAATGCATAACCGGGTATGCACCCGGTGGCAATTCGTGCAAGGTGCGGCAGGTATCGCTTTTGCCCACCCGCTCGGTAACGAAAATCGACAGATTTCGACGATTTTGTAGGGGACGGCCACGAGCCCGAGCGCTGCCTGACGGCAGATACAGCGAGGGCGCAGTGTGTGCCGGGGTCGGTGGGCAACGCAGCCGCGCCGACGGCAAGGCGCACACCGGGCACCCCAAACGGGAAACACGTCCCGCTATAGAAAAGGAGTTTTTATGGTAAAAAAGAAAAAAGAGAAACTTTCGCTGGGGAAAACACCCCAGTCCACATTGGCGGCAGCGCCGCAGACGGTTACCCAAACCATCCAGCAACCCATTGCCCAGCCGAAGACACCCCAGTCCATGTTGTCGGCAGCGCCGCAGACGGTTGCCCAGCCGAAAACGCCCCAGTCCGTTCTGAATGCAGCGGCGCAGATGGCAACATCCAACCCCCAGCCCCCGAAGCCGACGGTAAACACCGGAGCGCCTTCCGCTTCGCCCCAGTACGTGATTCCCGACCGGGAGCCGGTATTTAACACCCCCGCCGTCCCCAGCGGCAGTTACGATTCCGCATCTGCCTATGCCCAGCTTCAAGGCATCCAAGACCCTTCTGAGGAATACAACCGGCAGCTTATGGACATTTACAACACCTACGTGGATCGGGAGGCGTTTTCTTACGATCCTGCCCAGGATGCGCTGTACCGCCAGTACCGGGATCAGTATCTGACCCAAGGATATGATGCCATGCTCGATGCCATGGGGCAGGCGGCTGCCCTTACCGGCGGCTACGGCAACACCTACGCCCAAGGGGTGGGTCAGCAGGCGTATAACGGCTATTTGCAGAAGCTGGGAGCGGTGATGCCGGAGCTGTACGACCTTGCCTATGACCGGTATCAGGACGAGGGACAGCAGATCCTCAACCAATATTCCATGATGCAGGGAATGGCGGACGATGCCTACGGCCGCTATCAGGATCAGCTCCAAAACGGCTGGCAGCACGTCCAGTACCAGCAGGGCAGAGAGGACGAAGAATACGACCGTCAGGTGCAGGCGGAGCAGACGGAATATGACCGCCAGCAGGACGAATATGACCGTCAGCAGGCGGAGGAACAGCAGGAATACGACCGCCAGCAGGACGAATATGATCGCCAGCAAGCCGAGGAGCAGCAGGAATACGACCGTCAGCAGGACGAATATGACCGTCAGCAGGCGGAGGAGCAGAATGCCTACGATCGGGAGCAGGATGAATACGACCGTCAGCAGCAGGAAGCCGAGACTGCCTATGACCGCCAGCAGGATGCTTACGATCAGCTTGTGGACTTGATTGCCGCCGGTCACCGCCCCACCCCGGAGGAATTGGAGGCGGCGGGCATGACCCAAGAGCAGGCGGATGCGCTTCTTTCCTTCCACGGCTACTCGGTGGGCGGATCTTCCGATACGCCCTCTTATTCCGGTGGTACTTCCGGCGTTTCCGCCGACAATATCCGCATTATCCAGCAGGCGCTGGGTATCGATGCCGACGGCATTTGGGGCCCTGCCTCCACGGAAGCTTCCGGCGGTCTTACCGCATGGGAAGCGTGGGATAAACTGCAAAACGGCACTTGGGGCACAAACCGTGCCCAAAAGTTCTTCCGGGACAAGGGCACGAGAGAGCAGTGGCGCGCCCGTGGCGTCACCGACAAGGAATACGATGCCATGGTCAAGCAGTGGCTTGCCACCTGCGGCTTCCAGCCTGCAGAGATCCGCTGGCTGAAACAGATGTTTAAATAATGGCAACAAAAATACCCACCTTCCAAAGAAGGTGGGTATTGGGTCAAACTTCAGCGCAAAGGGTAGTCGTTGGGGAACAGATTGTGCCACATCAAGGCGATGACGTCGTCGTTGTTCACAGTGCCGTCGTGGTTTAAGTCCGCATTGACGGACATGGGGTACTGGCTGGGGAACAGGTTGTGCCACATGAGCGCCACCACGTCGTCGTTGCTGATGATGCCATCGTCATTCATGTCACCGGGAGTGCCGGCGGGGATGCCTTCCGGGTCGGGACCCAGACCCTGGTATTTGACAAAGCCCAAACACTTCATGCCAAAACCAAGATTTTGATAAAGGTACTTGTCGCACTCTTTCATCAGATCCTGCAGGCCGTTGTTGAACCAGTTTTCAGCGGTTGCCAGGGAGATCTGACTGCCGCCGTTGCCCTCTAGCTGGTAGTAGGTGCTTTGGGTGAAGTAGGAGCGGTTGTCGTTGCAGGCAATGGGCAGTTCCTCTACAATCGTGCCGTTTGTGTACTTGTAAACCCGGCTGTCTACGTAGAAGGAATTGGTATTTCCTCCCAAGTACATGTTCAGATAAATGCCCGTGCCGTTGCCGGACTTGGGCTGAACAATGGACTCGAACATGAGATTGCCGCTGAGGTTACTGAAGTAGTAGGTATAGTAATAGTTGGTAGATTCCAGTTCCCGGCTGATAAACTGCAGACCCTGCTGGGGGTTGTATGCGCCGTAGGTGTTGATCCAGTCGATGACCTGACCGTGGTAATCCCCGGAAGCGTTTGCGACGGTGGCGGGCAGGAACATGACCAACGTCAGTACCGCCAACACCATGGCAAGGATCCGCTTGCCTTGTTTCATGGAAATCTCCCCCCTTTTTGCGTTCGTTCTCATATTATATACCCTTTTTCGACCGATTGCAATGGTAATCTCATCCAGTTGCTCCATAAAAATACCCACCTTCCGTAGAAGGTGGGTATTGGGGTTATTCTTGGTTTCCCGAATTAGCTCAGAGGATAGCTATCGGGGAACAGGTTGTGCCACATCAGCAGGATAACGTCGTCATTATTGACGGTGCCATCGTGGTTGATGTCGGTGTTCGCAGTCAAGGGGTACTGGCTGGGGAACAGGTTGTGCCACATCAGAGCGATAACGTCGTCGTTGTTGATGGTGTTGTCGCTGTTCATGTCGCCGGGCAGGGCGGCAGGAGCGTTGGGATCAGGTGCGCCACAGACGGTACATGCGCCGTTGACGTAGTTGTGGTTGACCGGACGGGTCAGACCGCAGTTGTTACAATCGGGGTCGCAAGCGTTGGTGTAGGTGTGGTTGCAGGGTGCGGGACCGTAGCCGTTGTATTTGGTGAAGCCCAAGCACTTCAGACCGAAGCCCAGAGCTTTGTACATGTTGTAGTCCCAAGTCTCCATCATGCTATCGAGCGTCATGTTCAGAAGCTCAGTAGCATCTGCCTTGGAGACGTAACCAGCCTGGCCGGCGGGGGAGGAGTATTCCTTGGTCTTGGTGTAGCCGGAACGGGCGAAGCTGCCGGTAGCATTTACACGGTCAACCAGAGTGCCGTAGTAATAGAATTCCAAGATAAAGCTCAGCTTGAAGTCAGAGGAATTTTCTACCAGGGTGACCTCGGTCAGGGTATCGATGGAGGTGCTTGTCTTGCCGACCATCAGGGACCAAATTTGAATGTTGTTGCCAACAGCCTGAAGAACCTGGTAAAGCTCCAGCTCGCTGGTCTCGTTAAACACGATCAGGGCAGGACCGTCGTCCATAGAAGCGCCGTTTGCTCTGATCCACTGCAGGACCTGCTGATGGTAGCTGGTAGCTGCGGGAGGATCTACAGGGGGAGGTGTGGTGCCGCCGCCGGACAGATCGCCCAGGGTGTATGTAGACTTAACGGTCTGCACGATGTCAGCGCCCCAGTTGCTGGTGCGATAACGCTGACCGGGGTGGGAATCCTCGTCGGAAACCACGATGGGGAATGCGCAGTAGTCAGCACGAGCCTCGGAGATAGTGCCGTAGCCCTGAGAAGCGGCGTAGCCGTTCAGAACAGCGATCTCGGGGGACAGGTCCCAGTTGCCGCATCTTGCCTTCATGGAGGCGATGGCATCCTTAACGGAAGTGCCGTTCTTCAGAAAAGCATCCCAGAAAGCGTCTACGAAGCAGTACTCACCGATGAAGGTGACGGACTGGGAGTAGCCGTAAACAACCTCAACGCCCTTAGAGCGCAGGGGGTTAGCCAAGGTGTTGGTAGCCATGGACAGGCAGGTAGCGAACCAAGAGATACCTGCGGGGCTGTTCTTCTTCATGTGGTTAGCAATGGTAGCGCCGTTGACCCATGCTTCGCCGCCGCCGTACAGAGCGCCGTCCAAGTAGTCGTCATAGGTCATGCCGGCCTCACTGTTCAGGCACAGATAGGAGGAGGTAGCGCCGGAGACATAGTCATCGCCGCTGGAGTAGTCGGTAGCGCCGTGGGAGTCATACAGAACAACAGCGCCGTTGCTGACAGCCTCAGCCACCTTGTCAACGGTAGCAGAGCGACCAGAGTACAGGGTGTAGCCGTCGGTATCGCCGATAGCGCTGGCGATACGGGAAGCCTCTTTCTTGTACTGGTCGGTGAAGTTTTCGTCGATGCCATAGTAAGGTCCAATCAGGTAGACCTGCTTGGAAGTGGGCTTGCCGCCCTTTTCTTCGATAATAGGCTCATTGACGATCTCGTCAATGCTGTTCTCAGGGATAAAATTTTCGGAGATCTTCTCCATACGGGGGTTGTAAACACAGTGGATGCCGTCGTTGGTCCACCACAGAACAGTAGAGCCGTTGACTTCGATGGAGTCAGCCTTGTAGATGGGAGAAGCGGTGATGACATCACAGACCTTCTCGGTGAAAGCTTCCTCGGTCAGAGCCTTGGTAGCAGGCTCTGCTTCCAGAGCATCCAGCGCTGCGAACACTGCGTCAACAGAGTTGTAAGACTTTTCGGGAATCGGCTCTGCGATTTCGTTGTTGGCGTTGAACTTTGCCAGAGCAGCTTCGAACTTAGCAGCCAACTCTTCCTGACCCAACTGGACAGAGGGATCAGCGGACTTGAAGCCGTTGACGACTGCCTTCAGGGCAGAGTCATAAGAATCGGTAGTTGCGCTTGCGCTCATAGCAGGTACGAAGGCAACGACCATTGCCAGCACCATAACCAGAGCCAAAATGCGCTTTACGTTTGCAAACATAATGATTCACTCCTTATATTTTTGGGTTCCGAAATGATACAGTTTTACCTGTGACCTTATTATAGGGCATTATGCCAGTGTTTGCAAGGGGCATTTCCCACAAAAAACCAAAAGTGTTTTTGTTTTCTATTACAAAAAAGTCAGTTTGCATGCACCCTCGATAGACGGTGTAGGGGGGAGCGATGGGAGCGCCGCCGGTGGCGGAGTCAAGCGACCTGAGCGAGTGGCAGCGGTCGGCGAGGGACGACGGCGCACCGTCGCCGAGGACATTCGCCGGGCACCGCAACAGGAGAACATCTTCGCGCCCACGCCGAGGATCATGCCTTCTGCTGCTGTCAAGTTAGGACCCATATATTCGTGTTCTGTTAGGACTAATTTTGGGGCGAAGCATGGCAAATAATCGTAGTTTTTAGAATTTACATCAAGTTTATAGTATGGTAAAATTATTCATAAGGAGGTGTCATATATGAAACGGGTTTTATGTATTGCACTTGTTTTCATAATTCTAATGCTTGTGATTTATTGTATTCTTCCTAAAAGTAATGTAGCCAGTAACGATGAAGTGGAATTGATTTTAATTTATGACGAGCAAGACATCCAAGTTGTTTTACCTGATGACGAAGCGCATAACATCAGGGTTATTCTGGACGGCAATTTATGCGATCTTTTCCCCGGAACCCCAGCTTGCGGATTTATGAACTGCTACGGTTTTAAAATTGGTGATAACTATTTTGCCATGCCTATCGACTCCTGCAACACCATAATGGACACAAAAAACCAACGCTACTTCGATATCTTGCAAGAGGAGATGGCCTATATTCGTTCCTTGTTCCAGAAATACGATAGATAGTCCGTACCATCCAGTAGTATAGAGATAAAGGCTTGCCGACTGGCAAGCCTTTATCTATTTCAGCATTTGATAAATCCAATAAATGAGTCCATACACCACACTGGCACTCACACCGTAGACAATCACAGGTCCCGCAATTGTAAACATCTTCGCACCGACCCCCAGAATAAAGCCTTCTGTTTTGAATTCCACTGCCGGGGCGGCGATGGAATTGGCGAAGCCGGTGATG
>JAZRQF010000072.1:0-8196 GCA_045649605.1 Faecousia sp. | reverse complement strand
ATTCACATATACTGCCGCACTGTCAACACATGTGGTGAATATTTCCTGTGCATTTTGATCGCGGGTGATGATGGCTTCGCTGTGGCTTGTAGAGTGGACTGCAATATGTGTAACAGCTTCATGAACACCATTGACAGCTTTGATGGCCAAAATATAGTCCAAAAATTCTGTATCGAAATCCTGCGCGCCGGCAGGTGTGCCGGGGATAATGGCGGCTGCTTTGTTATCCAAACGAAGTTCCACGGGATTGACTGCCCGGTCAGCGACCAGACGCTTGTGCAGCATAGGCAGGAATTTTTCTGCAATGTTTTTATGCACCAGACAGCACTCTGCTGCGTTGCACACAGAGGGGCGGCTGGTTTTTGCGTTTTCTACGATGTTCAGCGCCATTTCTAAGTCGGCGGTTTCGTCTACATAGATGTGGCAAATGCCGGTGCCGGTTTGGATACAGGGGACTTTAGCGCCCTCGGTGCATGCCTTGATCAGACCTGCGCCGCCTCTGGGGATCAGCAGATCCACATAGCCTACCGCTTCCATCAGCTCGGTTACACTTTGCCGGCTGGTATCTTGTACCAACTGCACAAGCTGGGGGGCAAGACCAACAGAAGCAAGACCGGCTTGCATAGCCTGAACAATGGCGTTGGCACTTAAAAAGGCATCCTTACCGCTGCGCAGTACGCAAGCAGAACCTGCCTTGATCGCCAAAGCGGCGGCATCGGAAGTTACGTTGGGGCGGCTTTCGTAGACCATGGCGATCACGCCCATGGGAACGCCGACCCGCTCGATGACAATGCCGTTGGGTCGTTCTACCCGATCCCGGACACGACCAACCGGATCCGGCAGAGCAATTACCTGACGAATGCCCTCGGCCATGCCTTCGATGCGGTCAATATTCAGCGCCAGCCGGTCCAGCATGGACTGGGACAGATGATCTTTGGCAGCCTCCATATCCAGTGCATTTGCTTGCAGGATTTTATCAGCGTTGGCAACCAGCGCATCTGCCATAGCGGCAAGTGCATTGTTTTTTGTTTCGGTACTGATAGCAGCCAAACTGGGAGCGCAGCCCTTGGCAGCAATCAGAATTTCACGGGTGGTCATTTTATTCGCTCCTTCCCACAAAGCGGGTGCCAATGTTTTTGCCGTCTAACAAGGCGTAAAGCTTTTCCGGATCTTCGCCGTTGGTGATGACCATATCAATACCGGCAGCCATAGATAGCTGTGCGGCTTTCAGTTTGGTAGCCATGCCGCCGGAACCCAAGGAAGAACCGGTGCCGCCTGCCAGAGAGAGAATCTCCGGGGTGATCTCTTGCACCAAAGGAATCAGGGTGGCATCGGGGTTGACTCTGGGATCTTCGGTGTAAAGACCGTTGATGTCCGACAGCAGAACCAGGATATCTGCCTTTACCAGCTTGGCAACGATGGCGGAAAGGGTATCGTTTTCGCCAATGGTGGTGTGGATACCGATCTCATCAATGGAAACGGCATCGTTTTCGTTGACAATGGGCATTACACCCCAGTCTAAAAGACGCTCCAAAGTATCCTGTACATAAGCACTTCTGCGCTTGTCCTGCACGTCGTCGGCAGTGAGCAGAATCTGGGCAACGGTGTGGTTATATTCAGAGAAAAGCTTGTCGTATGTATACATCAGCTCGCATTGACCTACTGCAGCGGCGGCCTGCTTGCCGGGCATATCCTCGGGTCTGCCGTTCAGACCCAGCTTACCCACACCCATACCGATTGCGCCGGAGGAGACCAGTACGATCTGGCAGCCTGCATTTTTCAGATCACTAAGCACTTTGCACAGCAGCTCCACACGACGGATATTCAGCCGTCCGCCGGTGTGGGCAAGGGTGGAAGTGCCGACTTTTACAACGATACGCATAAGCGTCCCTCTCTTTTTCTGTAATATTGCAATTGTACAACAGTCAAACTGTATAATCAAGAGCAAATCTGCCCCATAAAAGCAAAGAGACAGCCGAAGCTGTCTCTATAAGCTTATCTTTTGAACCAACTGCTTCTGGACAGCAGAACCAGAATGGGGAAGATCTCCAGTCTGCCTGCCAACATGTCCAAAATCAGAACAAATTTGGAAAGGTCGCTGAAAGCGCCAAAATTGCAGGTAGGGCCGACGGCTTCAAAGCCGGGGCCGATGTTATTAAAGCATGCCAATACTGCTGATAGGTTGGTGCCTATGGAGAAACCGTCCAAACTGATCAGCAGATAGCTGATAATAATGATAATCACGTACGCTGCCAGATAGGCATTGGTGTTTGTAACGATCTTTTCGTCCACGGTACGTCCGTTGGTGCGGATCACCTGCACCTTGCGGGGGTTAAGCACTTGCCGGATGTTGCGCCGCAGGCTTTTGAACAGCAACAGCACACGGGAGCATTTCAGTCCGCCGCCGGTAGAACCGGCGCAGGCGCCGACGACCATCAGCATAAGCAGCAAACCTTTGGAAAATCCGGGCCAAAGGTCAAAATCTGTGGTGGCAAAGCCGGTTGTTGTCATAATGGAGCTGACCTGAAATGCGGCGTGCCGCAGCGCTTCTCCCAAGGAACTGTACAGTCCACGGATGTTCAGCGTGATCAGCGCAACACAGCCCACGGCGATGCCGATATACAGCCGCAGCTCTTCGTCTTTGAAGATGCTGCCCACCTGCCGCAGAAGCAGCAGATAATAGCAGCTGAAATTAATGCCGAACAGGAACATAAATACCGTACACACGTTTTGTATGTAGGGACTGTAGGATGCTAAAGAATCATTTTTGATGCCGAAGCCACCGGTGCCTGCCGTACCGAATGCAGTACAAACAGCTTCCAGAAGATCCATGTTGCCGATAAGTAGGAAGATCACATTCAGCACAGTCAAAGCAATGTAGATCAAATACAAGATCATAGCAGTCTGGCGCATTTTGGGTACCAGCTTTCCAACATCCGGGCCGGGGCTTTCTGCCCGCAGCAGATGCATGGTGAAGCCTTTATCGCTGCCGCTGGCAGGAATGATTGCCAGCAGGAACACCAGAACGCCCATGCCGCCTACCCAGTGGGTAAAGCTGCGCCAGTACAAAAGTCCTTTGGAAAGGCTTTCTACATCAGAAAGTATGGACGAGCCGGTGGTGGTGAAGCCGGATACGGCCTCAAAGAAAGCGTCCATAAAGTGGGGGATCTCACCGGAGAACCAGAAGGGGAGGCAACCCAGCAAACTCATGGCGATCCAGCTAAGTCCCACGCAGGATAGACCTTCTCTTGCACCGAACAGTCGTTCTGCTTTGCGGCACAGAAGCAGCAAAAGTCCGCCGATCACCAGCGAAATCGCCATAGACAGCAAAAATGCATTTACTGCGCCGGTTTCGCTTTGGAAAACACTGATCAGCAGTGCGGGGATCATCAAGACGGCCTGCAGGGAAAGGATTTGCCCAATAAACCGTCCCATCATCTTATAGTTCATAACTCACCTATTTAAGCAAATATGTCGTTAATATTCTTCAGAATGCCACGGCCGGAAGTGACGACCACAACCGTATCGCCTTCTGCAAAGGTGCTGTCACCGCCGGGGATCTCAGTTTTGCCGCCATGGGCGATGCTGGCCAGCAGCACATTGGGACGGAGCTTTAGCTGCTTCAGAGGAACGCCGCAATTCTTTGTGGCGGAATCCACTAAAAATTCCACAGCCTCTACCTGACCGTCGGCAATGGCATGCACACTAACCGCTGCGCCGGTCTGATTTTGCATAGCGCGGACGTAACGGACAATGTTATTACTGCATAGTTCTTTGGGGCAAATCACACTGCCCAAAGGCAGATTGTCTGCGATGGAGCTTTCGCCACGGCTCAGCTTTGTAATGACCTGGGGCACGTTGCGGGAATTGGCGTACAGAGAGATGATCATATTGGTCTCATCCATGCCGGTCAGGCTGACCAAAGCATCCACTTGGGCAATGCCCTGATTGTCCAGCAAACTCTGATTGCTGCAGTCGCCGCAAACAACCGAGGAATTGGGCAGCGCAGTGGCAAGCTCCACGCAACGGTTATGATCCCGGTCGATCAGATGTACAGAAATGCCGTCCTTTTCCAGCATACCGGCAAGATAATAGCTTACTCGTCCACCGCCGCAGATCAACACCTTGCGGACACGGCGGGTGATGATGCCTAAGTTTTTCAAAAGAACTGCCAGTGTAGAGGTGGGGGCGGTAACAAACACCCGGTCACCCTGCTGCAGCACAAAGTTACCGCTGGGGGCAACCGCAGTACCGGCACGCAGAACAGCGCATACCAGTACTTTGCATTTTACAATGTTGCTCAGATCGCTCAGCGCCACGTCCCGCAGCTTGCTGGCTTCGTCAATGCGCAGTTCTACGATCTGTACCTGTCCTTTGGCAAAGGTGTCTCGCCGCAAAAAGCCGGGGAATTTCAGCAGACGTTCGATTTCCATAGCTGCCTGCTTTTCCGGGTTGACCGTCAAAGACAGGGGGAATACTTCCGGCATGGTCATGACCTGCTCGGCGTACTCGGGATTTCGAATTCGTGCGATGGTATGTACGTTGCTGTTAATGCCGTGTGCGGTCATGCAGCACAGCAGATTCACTTCGTCTGCGTTGGTAACGGCAATTACCAACTCCGCTTTCTCAACACCGGCCCGAAGCAGAACATCCTTGGAAGCGCAATTACCGCTGATGGCCATGGCTTCAATTTGCTCCACAGCTTCTTCCAGAATCAAAGAGTCCCGGTCGATCAGCGTAATATCGTGTCCCTCGGACGCCAGTTGCCGTGCCAAAGTCAGGCCGACCTTGCCGGTGCCTGCGATAATAATGTTCATAAGCGCCTCCTTAACCAACCAGATCCTTGATCACTTCGCCGGCGATAATCAGTCCGGCGACGGATGGCACGAATGCCACACTGCCGGGTAACGCCCGCCGACCCTCCGGCAATTCTTCCAGACTGCCGGCAGCGGGGGAGATGGGATCTTCGGTGGAAAACAGTACTTTTAAATGTTTGATACCCCGCTTGGCGCATTCCTTGCGCATGATCCGCGCCAGAGGGCATACAGATGTTTTGGTAATATCCGCAATCTGAAACTTGGTGGGATCTAATTTATTGCCGGTACCCATGGAGCTGATGATCGGCACACCAACTGCTTGGGAAGCAGCTACCAATGCCAGCTTTCCGGTAACCGTGTCAATGGCATCCACCACATAGTCATAATCGGAGAAATCAAATTCCCCGGCGGTATCCGGCCCAAAGAAGGTGTCCCGGGCAGTAACCTGAATGTCCGGGTTGATGTCCAGAACCCGAGCCTTGGCAGCTTCAGCTTTGGATTGGCCTACCGTAGAACGGGTGGCAAGGATCTGCCGGTTGATATTGGTGATGCTGATGCTGTCGTGGTCGATCAGCTCCAGCGCACCAATGCCGCTGCGAGCCAAGGCTTCCACAACGTAGCCGCCAACACCGCCCAAGCCGAACACCGCAACTTTGGCATTTTTTAATTTTTCCATGCCGCTGTCGCCCAGCAGCAAGCGGGTACGGGAATAGGGATCCATACCGTTTCTCCTTACATTATAATATAAACCATCGTAGCATGGAATGAAATTGCTGTCAATGCCGGAAAATTGCTTGCCTTTTTTGAAACAATCTTATACAATATAAGTTATAATATTCCGGATAGGAAGGGGACCGCTTGTGGCTACGATCGCATTTGATAATGATTTATATATACAGAGCCAATCTGCCCATATTCGCAGCCGTATCGAGAAGTTTGGCGGCAAACTCTATCTGGAGTTTGGCGGCAAGCTTTATGATGATAACCATGCAGCCCGGGTGCTGCCGGGATTCCGGCCGGACAGCAAACTGCAGATGCTGCTGCAGCTGAAGGATAAGGCGGAAATGGTCATTGCCATCAACGCAGCGGATATTGAGAAAAATAAGATCCGTGGCGATCTGGGTATCACCTATGATCAGGATGTGCTGCGACTGATTGATATATTCCGGGGTTTTGGTCTGTACGTCAGCTCTGTGGTGCTGACCCGTTTCCAGGAGACAGATATTACCCGTGCTTTCCAGGCAAGACTGGAAAGTTTTGGCATTCGTGTGTATCACCATTATGATATTGAAGGCTATCCTTCCAATATTGCCCACATCGTCAGCGATGAGGGTTATGGCAGAAATGACTTTATTGAAACCACCCGTGAACTGGTGGTCGTAACCGCGCCGGGTCCCGGCAGCGGCAAGCTGGCGACCTGTATGAGCCAGCTTTACCATGAGCATAAGCGGGGCATCAAGGCCGGTTATGCAAAATTTGAAACCTTCCCGGTATGGAATTTAGCGCTGAATCATCCGGTCAATCTGGCTTACGAGGCTGCAACGGCTGACTTGAGCGATGTGAACATGATCGATCCCTTCCATTTGGAAGCGTATGAAAAGACCACGGTTAATTACAACCGTGACGTGGAAGCCTTCCCGGTACTGGTGACCATGTTTGAGCGGATTTTGGGGCAGTGTCCTTATAAGTCCCCCACCGATATGGGTGTCAACATGGTTGGCAATTGTATTGTGGACGATGTGAAAGTTCGGGAGGCGTCCCAGCAGGAGATCCTGCGCCGGTACTATACAGCGCTGTGTGATCAGAAGCAGGGCAAGGCCGGCGATGAGCAGGTATTCAAGCTGGAGCTTTTGATGAAAAAAGCAGGCATCAGTCCGGAAGACCGTCGGGTAGTTGCCCCCGCCATGGACAAGATGGCCCAGACCGGAAAACCTGCAGCAGCTATGGAACTGCCGGATGGCAGACTGATCACCGGTAAGACTTCCAGCTTACTGGGTGCTTCTGCGGCGCTGCTTCTCAATGCGTTAAAGGCGTTGGGGGACATTCCTGATGAGATGCATTTGATCTCGCCTAAGGTTATTGATCCTATCCAGCATTTGAAAGTGGATCACTTGGGCAACCGCAATCCCCGACTGCACACCGACGAGGTGCTGATCGCCCTGAGCATCAGCGCAGCCACCGATCCTACGGCAGAGCGGGCGATGGAGCAGCTTGGCAAGCTTCGTGGCTGTGAGGTGCACTCCACGGTGATTTTGTCTGCGGTGGATGAGCAGACTTTCAAACGGTTGGGTGTCCATCTGACCTGCGAACCCAGATTTAAGGGTTAATTGCTTTTGTAATTCAATGCGTGTTACGCATTAATTTTTAAGAGGTGAAGGAAATGAAAAAGACGGTATCCCTGGTGCTGTGTGCTGTTCTTTTGGTTGGCCTGCTGGCATTTTCCGCTATGGCGGCAGATGTGAATCAGGTTATCATCACAGCAGACAAAGCAGAAGCGCTCCCCGGTGAAGAAGTGGTATTTACCATTACCATGGAATCTACGCAGCCTATTGATCTGTTTGGTTTGATCCTGGAGTTCGATAGAGATGTATTTGAGTTTGTCAAGGGCAAATGTACAGCATCTTATCTGACTGAAGATGAGGATGATCTGGTAGGAACCAAGAATTTTAGTAAGGTTCCCGGCAAAGAAGGCCTGGCAGTTAGTTTCCTGGAGCCGGTTGTTTACAACGGCCAGCTGGGTGAGTTCACTCTGAGAGTGAAGGAAGCAGTAGACTTCTCTAAGGTAGAGATCACTGCGCAGACCAGCACTATGAACGGCTATGACGAACTGACTACCGATGTAGTTCCTGCAGAGGTTGCTAAGCACGAGCATGCATGGGTAAACCATGAGGCAGTCGCTCCTACTTGCGAGTTTGACGGCAACATCGCTTACCGTCAGTGCTCCGGCTGTGGCTTGGCTCAGACTCTGGGCGAGACGCCTGAAGTTCTGGAGCAGAATGCATGGATCATTGCTGCTACCGGCCACGATTGGGTCGACTATGAAGCAGTTGAGCCTACCTGTGAGTTTGACGGCAACATTGCCTACCAGCAGTGTGCAACTTGTGGTGCAGCACAGACCGCAGGCGAGAACCCCATGCCTTTGGGTCGCTACGGTTGGGTTCTGACCGCAACCGGTCACGATTGGGTTGACCATGGGGCAGTCGCTCCTACTTGCGAGTTTGACGGCAACATCGCTTATCAGCAGTGTGCAACTTGCGGCGCAGCACAGACCGCAGGCGAGAACCCCATGCCTTTGGGTCGCTATGGTTGGGTTCTGACCGCAACCGGTCACGATTGGGTTGACCATGAAGCAGTTGAGCCTACTTGTGAGTTTGATGGC
>JAZRQF010000071.1:0-10267 GCA_045649605.1 Faecousia sp. | reverse complement strand
GCTTCTGCAGAAATTGCCATCCAGTATAACGACGGCTTTAACGAGTCTTTGCAGTCCTTTGCCAATGACGTGCGCACCCCCGAGGGTGGTATGCACGAAACCGGTTTCAAGACCGCATTGACCCGTGTTCTGAATAACTATGGCGTGAAAAACGGCATTATCAAGGGCGACGACAAGGTCACCGGTGAGGACTGCCGTGAAGGTATTACCGCCATTATCTCTGTAAAACTGACCGATGCTCAGTTCGAAGGTCAGACCAAGGCAAAATTGGGCAACGCCTACATCCGTACCTTGGTAGATCAGATCGTTAACGAAGAGCTGGCTACCTACTTTGAGGAGCATCCTGCCACCGCTAAGATCATTCTGGAGAAGGCAATGATGGCAAACCGGGCAAGAGAAGCTGCCCGTAAGGCAAGAGAGTCCGTCCGCCGGAAGACCGGTCTGGAATCCGGACAGATGCCCGATAAGCTGCAGGATTGCAACGAGCGTGACCCTGGCCTTTGCGAAATCTACATCGTCGAGGGTGACTCCGCTGCAGGCTCTGCCATTCAGGGCAGAGACTCCCGTTTCCAGGCAATTCTGGCTATGTGGGGTAAAATGCTCAACGTGGAAAAGGCAAGAGCCGACAAGGTTTACGGCAACGATAAGCTCTACCCGCTGATCGTGGCGCTGGGCGCCGGTATCGGTGAGGATTTCGACATCGAAAAGCTGCGCTACCACAAAGTCATCATCATGTCCGATGCTGACGTGGACGGCGCTCATATCCGTACACTGCTACTGACCTTCTTCTTCCGCTATATGCGTCCTATGATCGAAAATGGCTATGTTTACTCCGCTGTTCCTCCGCTGTATAAGCTGAAAAAGGGCAAGACCGAGCGTGTGGCTTACTCTGATGAAGAGCGTGATCAGGTATCTGCCGAAATGCGTGGTGAAGGAAATGCCAAGGTGGACATTTCCCGATTCAAGGGCCTTGGTGAAATGGACCCCCACGAACTGTGGGAGACCACCATGGACCCGGAAAGAAGAACGCTGCGCCGTATCACTTTGGAAGATGCCCGCCGTGCCGACGAGATCTTTACCATCTTGATGGGCGAGCAGGTTGAACCCCGTAAGGAATGGATCGAGCGTAATGCAAAATACGCCATTAACATTGATATTTAATAGGAGGTGACGCATCTTGGCATCCCACAACAGAAGTTATAAGCCTGAGGACATTATGTTCCCGGATCAGACCATTACCGAGTCCGATCTGGTTACGTAAATGCAAAAGGCGTACATTGAGTATGGCATGAGCGTCATCGTTGGCCGTGCCCTTCCTGACGTTCGTGACGGCTTGAAGCCGGTTCACCGCAGAATTCTGTACACCATGTACGAAAGCGGTCTGACCTCTGACAAGCCTTTCAAAAAGTCTGCTACCTGCGTCGGTGACGTGCTGGGTAAATACCACCCCCATGGCGACGCATCTGTCTACGATGCGATGGTTCGTCTGGCTCAGGACTTCTCCATGCGTTACATGCTGGTAGATGGTCACGGTAACTTTGGTTCCGTGGACGGCGACCCTGCGGCTGCTTACCGTTACACCGAGGCAAGAATGTCCAAGCTGTCTAACGAGATGCTTCGTGACATTGATAAGGAAACTGTCAATTGGGACCCCAACTTCGACGAATCCCGGAAAGAACCCCGTGTTCTGCCCAGCCGTTTCCCCAATCTGTTGGTAAACGGCTCTACCGGTATCGCCGTCGGGATGGCAACCAATATTCCCCCGCACAATCTGACCGAGGTTATCAATGCATGTATCTGCGTGCTGGATGATCCGGAAGCGACTATGATCGACCTGATGGAGCATATCACCGGACCGGATTTCCCCACCGGCGGTATCATCATGGGTCGCAGCGGTATCCGTGCGGCGTATGCCACCGGCCGTGGCAAGATCGTGGTTCGTGCCCGTACCGAGTTTGAGGAATTCGGTAAGGATCGCATGCGTATTATCGTTACGGAACTGCCTTATCAGGTCAATAAGCGTGAGCTGATTAAGAAGATCGCTGAGCAGGTCAAGGATAAGAAGCTAGATGGCATTTCCGACCTGCGTGACGAGACTGACCGCAACGGTATGCGTATGGTCATCGAACTGAAGAAGGATGCCAATCCCCAGGTTGTGCTGAACAATCTGTTCAAGCAGACGGCGCTGCAGTCCAGCTTCGGTATTATCATGCTGGCACTGGTGGATGATCAGAAGCAGCCGAGAATTCTGTCTCTGCGGCAGATCATCGACGAGTATCTGACCTTCCAGATGGAAGTATTGACCCGTCGTACCCAGTATGACCTGAGAAAGGCACAGGAGCGTGCCCATCTGTTAGAAGGTCTGCTGATTGCGCAGGATAACATCGATGAGGTTATCCGCATTATCCGCTCTGCTTACGACGATGCTAAGGAGCGTCTGTGCGAGCGCTTTGGTTTGGACGATGTGCAGGCCCAGGCTATTCTGGATATGCGTCTGAAAGCACTGCAGGGTCTGGACCGTGAAAAGCTGCAGGCTGAATTTGACGAGCTGCAGGAGAAAATCCGTTACTACAACGAGCTGCTGTCTGATCCCGTGAAGCTGCAGGGCGTTCTGCGTGAGGAATTGATCGCAATTCGCGATAAGTTCGGCGACGACAGAAAGACCGAGATTCAGGATGTAGAGGACGAGATCGATATCGAGGATCTGATCGAAGAGGAGCAGTGCGTCATCACCATCTCCAATCAGGGTTACGTGAAGCGTATGCCGGTAGATACCTACCGCACCCAGAGCCGTGGTGGCCGTGGCGTCAACGCCCAGAACCTGAAGGAAGAGGACTTTGTGAAAAGTCTGAATGCCGCTTCTACCCACGATCATATTCTGTTCTTTACCGATAAGGGTAAGGTTCACCACCGCAAGGGTTATCAGATCCCCGAGGCTGGCAGAACTGCCCGTGGTACTGCGATGGTCAACATTCTGCCCTTGGAGCAGGATGAGACTGTAACGGCTATGGTGGTTACCCGTGAGTTCTATGAGAACGAGTATCTGGTCATGGTCACCCGTAAGGGTACTGTCAAGCGCCTGCCCTTTGTTGCGCTCAATACCCGTAGAAAAACCGGTATCCGTGCCTTGACTCTGGAAGAAGGCGATCAGCTGATCAACGTGATCCGCACCAACGGCGATGACAATATCATTCTGGCATCTGCAAATGGTATGGCAATCTGCTTCAACGAAAACGATGTCCGTCCCATGGGTAGAGACGCAGCCGGTGTTCGTGGAATTATGTTAACCGGTGACGACTGGGTTATCGGCGCTGAAAAGGCGGAAGAAGGCACAACCTTGCTTACCGTTACCGAAAACGGTTACGGCAAGCGTACCGAACTGATCGAGTACCTGCGTACCGGCCCCGAGGGTGAGAAGATCGCCCAGAGCCGTGGTGGTAAGGGTCTGAAGAACTACAACATCACACCCAAGACCGGCAAGGTCGCCGGCTGCCGTGTGGTGAAGGAAACTGACGACGTAATGCTCATCGAAAACGGCGGTGTCATCATCCGTGTGCCTGCCGCAAGCATCAACGTTTACAAGCGTGACGTGCAGGGCGTTATCGTCATGCGTATCGAAGAGGGCAACAAGCTTATGTCCGTCGAGCGTGTGGAAGCGATTTCCGAAGAGGAGACTGAGGTTTGAAAACCATAACATTATACACCGACGGCGCTTGCTCCGGTAATCCCGGTCCCGGCGGCTGGGGTGCGATCTTGGAATATCAGGGTCACGAGAAGGAGCTTTCCGGCGGTGAGGACAATACCACCAACAACCGGATGGAGCTGACGGCGGTGATCCGTGGTCTGCAGGCGCTGAAAGAGCCTTGTGTTGTGGAGTTGTATTCCGATTCCAAGTATGTGATCGATGCCTTGGAAAAAGGCTGGGCATACGGTTGGCAGAAAAACGGCTGGAGAAAGGCAGACAAAAAGCCTGCCTTGAATCCTGACCTTTGGGAACAGCTTCTTAAGCTGGTTTCTCAGCACGAACTGCATTACCATTGGGTCAAAGGTCATGCGGATAATCCCAAGAATAACCGCTGCGACCAAATGGCCGTCGCCCAGTGGAAGGCGATTAAGGGAGAGTAAGTATGTACCTGAACATCGGCAATGATATGGCGGTGCGGGAGTCGTCGATTATCGGTATTTTCGATATGGACAACACCAGTACTTCCAAGCGGACAAGAGAATTCTTAAACAATGCCGAGCAGGAAGGCCAAGTCGTTCCCTGCGACGATCTGCCGAAAGCCTTTGTGCTGACCGCAGAATACGGCTTAAACCGTGTCCACTTAACGGCCCTTGCATCCTCTACCTTGGAAAAACGACTGAAATAAGAAAAATCCCCGACCCGATTGGTTCGGGGATTTTTTATGTTGTAATTAACCGAAAATGCTCAGCAGGAAGCCTGCGGCAATTGCGGAGCCGATAACACCGGCCACGTTGGGACCCATGGCATGCATGAGCAGGAAGTTGGAGGGGTTAGCCTTCTGGCCTTCCTTATTGGCAACACGGGCAGCCATCGGAACAGCGGAAACACCGGCAGAGCCAATCAGCGGATTGACCTTACCCTTGGTCAGCTTGTACATAATGACGCCGCCAACCAGACCACCGCAGGTGGACAGAATGAATGCTGCAACACCCAGCACAACAATGCTCAGGGTTTTCAGGGTCAGGAAGTTGGAGCCAATCATGGTAGCACCAACAGAGGTGCTCAGCAGAATGGTGACGATATTCATCAGCGCATTCTGAACAGTATCACTCAGACGGTCGGTAACACCGGTCTCCTTCAGCAGGTTACCCAGCATCAGACAGCCAATCAAGGCTGCGGTGTCAGGCAGCAGGAGTGCTACAAAGATGGTAACCACGATGGGGAACACGATCTTTTCTGCCTTAGAGACGGTACGGGTCTGCTCCATCTTAACTTTGCGCATCTCGGGGGTGGTCAGCCACTTCATGAAGGGCGGCTGGATCAGGGGGATCAGCGCCATATAGGAATATGCGGCAACGGCGATTGCGCCCAGCAGATGGGGGGCAAGCTGAGAGGTCAGGAAAATAGCGGTAGGACCGTCAGCACCACCGATGATACCGATGGATGCAGCTTCCTTGCCAGTGAAGCCGAAGATTGCCAGAGCGCCGAAGAAGGCAGCGAAAACGCCAAGTTGTGCGGCAGCACCCAGCAGCAGGCTCTTGGGATTACTAAGCATAGGACCAAAGTCGGTCATTGCGCCAACACCCAGGAAAATCAGTCAGGGGTAAATACTGGTCTTAACACCGATATAGAAAAAGTCCAGCAGGCCGCCGTTGGCAAGGATTGTGCCGTAGCTGTGGTAAGATTCGTGACCTTCGGTCATGAAGTTAGTCCACAATTCCTGATTGTAAAGACCTGCGCCGGGCAGGTTGGTCAGAATACAACCAAAAGCGATGCCGCAAAGCAGCAGCGGCTCAAATTTCTTCACGATGGCCAGATACAGCAGTACACAGCCAATGGCGATCATCACCAGGTTCTGCCAACCGCCATCAGTCAAGAAACCGGAGATAATGGCGGAAAAACCGGAGTCGTTCCACAGTTTCAGAAAAATCTCACCAATATTCATTCGTCAACCTCCTTAATGGAAAGAAAACGCAGCTCATTGATGGGTTTTCCCAGCTTATCGGCAACGATTGCCATGAGCATAGCGGCAGTCTTGGGTTCTACGTTATGCAGCTTCAGCTGACCGGCGCTGCCGGGGGCTTCAGCAGGGGCAGGGGCTTCCACGGGGGCAGCCTCTACCGGCTTTGCCTTTTTATCAGCAGCGATAAAGAATTTACTTACCAGAATCACCACGAGCATCAAAAGGATCAGACCGAAGAATACCACGGCATAACCCAGCAGCGCGTACAAGCCGCCCTGACCCAAGGTGATATCGCTGGCAGTAGTAGATAAAATCATTGAAATTCCTCCTAGGGGTATGGTTTCGGGGGACCGAACTGAGTTTGGTCCCCCGAGTTCAGTTATTCAGAAAACAGCCAGTTGATCAGCATGGTTGTCAGAATGATCAGTCCGATAACCACGAAGATGACCAGCATACCCACGCCCATGTACTTAAGATTGTCGATAAAAGCCATAGGCTCAAATTGGAAAGAGGTAGTTGTCAGAAAATTCATGTCTTAACCTCCCATCAGTTTTGCGGCGATGTTCAGGATGATGCCGCCTGCGATAACAGAAGCGATCTGACCGGAAACATTAACGCCGATGGAGTGCATCAGCAGGTGGTTCTGGGGATCTTCTGCCAGAGCCATCTTATGTACGATACGGCCGGACATGGGGAATGCGGAGATACCGGCAGCGCCGATCATAGGATTGATCTTCTTTTTGGAGAACAGGTTGATGAGCTTTGCAAACAGCACGCCGCCGGCGGTGTCTACGATAAATGCTACCAGACCCAGCCCCATAATCAGCAGGGTGTCTACCTTCAGGAACTTGTCTGCCACCATATTGAAGGCAACGGAAATGCCCAGGAAAATGGTGATCAGGTTTGCCAGCACGTTCTGTGCAGTGTCAGACAGACTATCCAGCACGCCGCACTCACGGATCAGGTTACCAAACATCAGGAAGCCGATCAGAGCAGTTGCATCGGGAACGATGGCGGAAGCTACGATGGTGATGATGATGGGGAACATGATACGGGTGGTCTTGCTGACGGACTTCTGCTCGTAGGGCATACGGATCATACGCTCTTTCTTGGTAGTCAGCAGCTTAATGACCGGAGGCTGAATTACGGGAACCAGCGCCATGTAGGAGTAAGCGGCAACGGTGATCGCACCTACATATTGAGAGCCAAGCTTGTTGGCAACGGCAATAGAGGTGGGGCCGTCGGCTGCGCCGATGATGGCGATGGAGAAGAAGTCACGGAAATCGGGGAAGAAGATGCTTGCCATGCACATGGTAAAGAAGATACCAAACTGTGCGGCTGCGCCGAAGAGCATCAGCTTAGGATTGGTCAGCAGAGGGCCAAAGTCGATCATGGCGCCGATGCCGATGAACAGAAGCAAGGGGAACAGCTCGTTGGCGATACCTGCGTTATACAGCTCCTGGATAGGACCAATCAGCGCAGTAGAGCCGGGAATGTTTACCAGAATGGTACCCAGACCCATAGGCAGCAGCAGAGAGGGCTCCATTTCCTTCTTGATTGCCAAGAAGATCAGCAGGCAGCCCAGCAGGATCATCACGATGTCCTGCCACTGAAATTGCAACAGGTTTTCGTAAAGAATTTCCATAGATTAGCCTCCTTAGGCGATAACGACCAGCGCATCACCGGTGGAGACAGAAGCGCCCTTGGAAGTAACGACCTGAGAAACAGTGCCGTCCTTGGGAGCGGTGATGTCGTTTTCCATCTTCATAGCTTCCAGTACGCACAGTACATCGCCGGCCTTAACAGCCTGACCCTGAGATACGTTGACCTTCAGGATAGTGCCGGGCATGGGAGCAGCGACTACTTCGCCTGCGCCGGTAACGGCAACAGCAGCGGGAGCGGCGGGAGCAGCTTCAGCTACGGGAGCGGCAGCGGGGGCAGCAGCTACGGGAGCGGGAGCAGCGGGAGCAACAGCTTCGTACTCGTCCAGCAGCATAGCCTTGCCGGCCTCAACCTCAACTTCGTAAATACGGTTATTTAATGTAATTTTGTACTTCATAATTACTCAACCTCCTTGATAGAAATGAAACGCAGTTCATTGATGGGTTTGCCCAGCTTATCGGCAACGATTGCCATCAGCATAGCGGCAGTTTTGGGCTCTACATTGTGCAGCTTCAGCTGACCGGCGCTGCCGGGAGCATAAACCGGCTCGGCAGTCTCCTGCGCAACCGGTGCAGGTGCGGCAGTTGCCTTCTTACGATTGGAAACATACTTGCAGATCACGGCAATTACCACTGCCAGTGCCAGCAAACCAACCAAACTGAGGGTCAGAATGTTATCCAAAGTAGAAGGAGCAGAAGTTAACATAGTCATATATTAAGCCTCCACGATGGAATAGGAGCAGATGTTCTCTTCCTTAGCCTTACGGTTTTCCATGAAGGTTTCAGCCAGGTTGGGGAATGCGATGTAGCTCAGCACATCCTCGTCGGACTTTGCCAGACCTTCCAGCTTCTTGCGGGTGGGCTCAACAACGGGCTCCAAAGTATCAGCGTAGCGGCCCTCGACAATCTTGTCGCCGTCCAGGATCTTGGTGCGGATCTCTTCATTGATGGGAGCGGGAGTTGTACCGTACTCGCCACGGCAGTAAGCCTTGATCTCCTTGGAGACGCGCTTGTAGCGCTCGCCAGCCAGAACGTTATTAACAGCCTGAACACCAACCATCTGGGAGGTGGGAGTAACCAGGGGAGGATAACCCATGTCAGCACGGACCTTGGGAGTCTCAGCCATAACTTCTTCCAGACGATCCAGAGCGTTCATCTGCTTCAGCTGGGTCATCAGGTTAGACAGCATGCCGCCGGGGATCTGGTAGATCAGACACTGGGTGTCGGTTGCCAGAGCCTTGGGGATCAGAGTGCCGTCAGCAATGTACTCGTCGCGGACGCCCTTGAAGTAGTTTGCCATAGCGGTGGTGCAAGCATCGTCCAGATCTACCTCGTAGCCCAGCTGACGCAGAGCGTAAGCCATGGTCTCGGTAGCAGGCTGGGAAGTACCGCCGGAGAAGGGAGAGATTGCGGTGTCGATGATGTCAACGCCAGCCTCAACAGCCTTCAGGTATACGGGGTAAGCCAGACCGGTGGTGCAGTGAGTGTGCAGGTCGATGGGCAGATCTACAGCGTCCTTGATAGCGGAAACCAGATCGTAGATCTCCTGAGGTCCGATAATACCGGACATATCCTTAATACAGATGGTGGAAGCGCCCATTTCCTTCAGTTCCTTAACCATCTCTACGTACTTAGCCAGAGTATGTACGGGAGAGGAGGTGTAGGAGATAGTACCGGAAGCGATTGCGCCGGCCTTGGTGGTAGCCTCCATAGCGACCTTCATGTTCTGAACGTCGTTCAGAGCGTCGAAAATACGGATCACGTCGATGCCGTTTTCAACAGCCTTTGCAACGAACAGCTTTACAAAATCATCGGGATAGTGGGAGTAACCCAGAACGTTCTGACCACGCAGCAGCATCTGCAGCTTGGTGTTGGGCATCTTGGCGCGGATCTTGCGCAGACGCTCCCAGGGATCTTCGTTCAGGTAACGCAGGCAAACGTCAAAGGTTGCGCCGCCCCAGCACTCTGCAGCGTAGTAGCCTGCCTTGTCGATGGTCTCGAGCATGGGCTCGAACTTCTCGAAGGGCAGACGGGTTGCGATCAGGGACTGGTTTGCGTCACGCAGAACTGTTTCCACAAATTGTACTTTTCTTGCCATAATGAAAACCTCCGTCAGGATTAAAAAATTAACAAATCTCTTTGTGTTAAATGGAAATTTCCTTACGTACGCATAAGAAAAATTCCAATCTCCACCAAATACATTGTAACATATAAAAATAGAAAAGCAAATATAATTTTGTGTTTTTATAAAAAAGAATAATAAAGGGGTTTTTCTGGTGAAAAAAACACAAATCCCTTGCGTGCCAATGATTTTACAAAAAATACAAAGAATTTTCATTGCTTTTTTTCTATAGATGGTGTATGATAATATTGCAAAATATGGGATACCGGGCGGATATAGCCAAAACGGTATCACTTTTATAATGAAAGAGGTTATTCATATGGCAAAGATCGATTTGACCAAGTACGGCATCACCGGTACTACCGAGATCGTACATAACCCCTCCTACGAAGAGCTGTTTGCTGCTGAAACAGACCCCACTCTGGAGGGTTACGAAAAGGGTCAGCTGACCGAGCTGGGTGCTGTCAACGTTATGACCGGTATCTACACCGGCCGTTCCCCCAAAGACAAGTTCATCGTTATGGACGAGACTTCCAAGGACACCGTGTGGTGGACTTCCGAGGAGTTCGCTAACGACAACAAGCCTGCATCCGCCGAAGCATGGGCAGCTTGCAAGAAGCTGGCTATGGAAGAGCTGTCCGGCAAGAAGCTGTACGTTATGGACCTGTTCTGCGGCACCAACGCAGACACCCGTATGGCAATCCGCTTCGTTATGGAAGTGGCATGGCAGGCACACTTTGTTAAGAACATGTTCATCAACCCCACCGCTAAAGAGCTGGAGAACTTTGAGCCTGATTTCATCGTTTACAATGCTTCCAAGGCTAAGGTTGAGAACT
>JAZRQF010000070.1:0-45518 GCA_045649605.1 Faecousia sp. | reverse complement strand
GTAGTTGCTCTGATGTGGAACATTCTGTTCCCCGAGCAGTACCCCCTGGATGTGGAAACCGACCTGAACAAGGACGGCAGCCGCACCAACGACGACGTTGTTATCTTGATGTGGCACGTGCTGTTCCCCGAGCAGTATCCGCTGCCCTAATAGACACCAATACCCGCGTGCAGATGCACGCGGGTATTTTTCATCCCCCACACCTCCTGCAAACAAAAATTTTTTAATTTTTAATACTTCACATTATCAAATCCTTGTATTTTTACAAAAAACACTTGTTTTTCAAATAATTTTACTATATACTGTTTATATCTATCACTATGCTAAGGAGAATGGTTATGAAGAACACTCGTTTTAATACAGTTTTGGCCATGCTTTTGGTGGTTGCTCTGTGCCTGAGCATCGTTCCCGTTATCGCAATGGCCGCCGATACCCGTACATCCGATGAAGAGATCCAGTTCTCTTCCGTCACCCGTGACAACCCCGCCGAGGAAGAAGAGGGCGATATCCACATTCCCATCGGCTCTCTGCCCACCAACCCCACTGAGCCTTCCGTTCCCACCGAGCCTTCTACTCCCACCGAGCCTGAGGCAACACCCGGCGACATGAACGGCGACGACAAGGTTACCAACGACGACGTGGTCGCACTGATGTGGAACGCTCTGTTCCCCGAGCAGTACCCCCTCACCGTCAATGGCGACGTAAACAAGGACGGCAAGGTTACCAATGACGACGTAGTTACCCTGATGTGGCACGCTCTGTTCCCCGAGCAGTACCCGCTGCCCTAATAAACACCATTGCCCAAGTGTCCTCAGACACTTGGGCAGTTTTATTCGCCTTACGGCGAGTGATATTGCTTCGCAGTGGTATTCGGCAAATGCCGAGTGTTATTCGCTTTGCGAGTTTTGGAGGCGAATAAAATATCACTGAAACCGTAAGGTTTCAATATCACGATTGCCATCGGCAATCCTATCACTCTTTGCGCAGCAAAGAATATCACTAAAAGACTACCCGAAAAAGAATTTTGTTTCTCTCTTATTCGGGTAGGGCGGATGATATCCACCCCTACATTGTTATCCATAGAGATTGCTCCGCGCTATAAAATTTTTCCAAAAAAGTATTGACAAACCAAATTTTGGCATATATTATAATGAAGCAGTTAGCATGTGCTAATTTATTTTTTACACCTGTTAGTTAGCCTAGGCTAATTCCCAAAAACCCAAGCAGGAGGCTGTTTTATGACACTCAGAGATGCCCGGGAAGGCAAGCAGTACATCATCGAAAAAATCCATACCGGCGACGAAGAGTTGGAGGCCTTTCTGTTCTCCCTTGGCTGCTACAGCGGCGAACCCATCACGGTGGTCGCCCAGCGCAAATTCAGTTGCACCGTCGCCATCAAAGACGGCAGATACACCATTGACACACGGTTGGCGCAGGCCATTTCCGTGACCGAATAACCCTTTCCCCCAGAGGAGGAATTTATGAAGATCGCATTTGCCGGTAACCCCAACAGCGGCAAGACCACCATGTACAATGCCCTCACCGGCAGCAACGAAAAGGTGGGCAACTGGGCAGGCGTTACCGTAGAGAAAAAAGAAGCGCCCATCAAGAAAGTCTACGCCGGGGATCACACCCTCATCGCCGTAGACCTGCCCGGCGCATACTCCATGTCCCCGTTCACCTCGGAAGAGAGCATCACCCGGGACTACATCACCGGCCAGGCTCCCGATGTGCTCATCAACATCGTGGACGCCACCAATTTAAGCCGCAGTCTGTTTTTCACCACCCAGCTTTTGGAGTTGGGCATTCCCACAGTCATCGCCCTGAACAAAACAGACGTAAACGAAAAGAAAAAGACCCGGATCAACACCGCCCTGCTGTCCCAAAAGTTGGGTTGCCCGGTGGTAGAGACCGTATCCATTCAAAACGAAGGCCTTTCCGACCTGATCGATGCGGCGCTAACTGCCGCCGGCAAGACCCAAACACCCCCTTACCTGCAGGGCGACGTTGATCTGTCCAGCAAAAAGGCGGTGGAGGCTGCCGACCGGAAACGCTTTTCCTTTGTCAACAAGCTGGTCGCCCAAACCGAGCGCCGGAAAGTGCTGACCAAAGACCAAAATCTGCAAGATAAGGTCGACTTCATTCTCACCAATCCGGTGATCGGCCTGCCGATTTTCGCCCTTGTGATGTTCTTGGTATTCCAAGTTTCTCAAGCATGGGTCGGCCCGTTTATCGCAGAGGGTCACACCTTTGCAAACGGCTTCACCATTCCCGGTCTGGTCACCCTCATCGACATGCTCAAGCTGTGGGTAGCTGACCTGCTGGCCACCGCCAACGTAAACGTATTCCTTGCTTCCTTGCTCACCGACGGCATCATCGGCGGTGTTTCCGCCGTGGTCGGCTTCCTGCCGCTGGTCATGGTCATGTATTTCATGATCTCTTTGCTGGAAGACTGCGGCTACATGGCACGTGCCACCGTGGTGTTAGACCCCATTTTCAAAAAGGTCGGTCTGTCCGGCAAGTCCGTCATTCCCTTCATCGTAGGCACCGGCTGCGCCATTCCCGGCGTTATGGCAGTTCGCACCATTCGCAATGAGCGCGAGCGCAATGCCGCCGCTATGCTGACCCCCTTCATGCCCTGCGGCGCAAAGCTGCCGGTGATTGCGCTGTTTGCCGGCGCATTCTTCGAAAATGCCCAGTGGGTAGGTACACTGATGTACTTTGCCGGCATTGTGATCATCCTGCTGTGTGCACTGCTGGTGAACAAGATCGCCGGTCACGACGTGAAAAAGTCCTACTTCATCATCGAATTGCCGGAATATAAGTCCCCCTCCGTTAAGCGGGCATTTCTGGATATGTGCAGCCGTGGCTGGGCGTACATCGTCAAAGCCGGCACGATCATTCTGCTGTGCAACACCGTGATCTTTATCATGCAGTCGTTCAACTGGCAGTTCCAGCTGGTGGAGGAGGGCATGGCCCACACCTCCATTCTGGCCACCATAGCCCATCCCATTGCGTTGCTTTTGGTGCCGGTGATCGGCATTGCCGCATGGCAAATGGCTGCCGCCGCCGTGGCTGGCTTTATCGCCAAGGAAAACGTGGTAGGCACATTGGCCGTCTGCTACGGCATCTCCAATCTCATCGACACCGAGGCCTTGGAAATGGCACAGGGCGCAGGCGCAGAAGTTGCCGCCGTTTTCGGCATTACCAAAGTAGCTGCCCTGGCATTTTTGATGTTCAATCTGTTCTCTCCCCCTTGCTTTGCCGCCATCGGCGCTATGAATGCAGAAATTGCGGACAAGAAGTGGTTTTGGGGCGGCATCGCCCTGCAACTGGGTGTAGGCTACACCATCGGCTTCTTCGTCTATCAGATCGGCACGCTGATCACCACCGGCGCATGGGGCGCAGGCTTTACCGGCGGCGCCATCGCAGTCGTCATTTTAGCAGCCATCGCCACCTATCTGTGCCTGCGGCATAAGCCTGCCAAGAAAGCGGTGGGCGTATGAGTATGGGCGATTGGATCGTAATGGGCGTGCTGGCGGTGCTTTTGGGACTTGTGGTTTTCTACATTTATAAGGCCAAAAAAAGCGGTCAAAAGTGCATCGGCTGCCCCCACAGCAAAACCTGCTCCGGCAACTGCAACAGTAAATAAAAAGAACCCCCCGACCATGTCGGGGGGTATTTTAATTGCTTTACTGCTGAACGTTCAGCGTCATCTCAGCGGTCTGCACAATGACCTCACCGTTACCGTCCAGAATCTCGAAGCTCAGGGTGATCTGGGTAACAGAGATCAGACCGTTCTCCTCCAGCATTTCCTCAGGAATGATCAGCTCGGTGACCATGTGCTTGCCCATGGGCAGATCCTCGTAGAACTGGGGCTCGATCTCGATGCCGTCCAAAGCGCACTTCACGCTCTGCACAGTAATGTCGCCTTCTGTGCCGTTGTAGATGTAGATGTCCACGCCGCCCTGCTTAATGGGGTCCTTGGCAACGATCTTCACACCGTTTTCCGCATGCAGCACAGTACCTTCATGGTTATAGGTGTACTGGAAGCCTTCGGCTGCGCTGGTGTTCAGGGTAGCGAGCTTGCTGTTGAGATACATGCTCCAATTCTTGGAATCGAATGCACGGAAGCTCAGCTCCATGGAAGCGATGGTGGTGATGCCGCAAGCCTGCAGATCGGCAGTGGAGAACAGAACGCTGGTGCGTGCTTCTTCACCGGCAGCAACTTCCACAGACATAACACCGTTGACCATGTAATTGTTCACGATGGCGTCACGAACCTGGAACACCAAGTTCTTATCGGACTTATTGCGGATCTCCAGCTTCACTTCCGGTCCGATCAGGCTATTTTCCACAAATTCCAGGGCAGTGATCTTCACGTCAGACTCGTCCACCAGGACGGTTTTCTTGATAGAAGTGGCGGGCGCGCTGTTTTCGCCCTGCTCACCGGAGGGCGTTTTGCCCTTACCGCAGGCGACCAAACCAAATGCCAGCGTCAGCGCCAGCAACAAACATACGATTTTCTTCATAAAAGTCTTCCTTTCCTAGTTCGAACTACTCAAGAATAAGATATTTTCGCCAAAAAGTCAAGTTCTTTGCTCTTGCTATTTTCGCCGGGTAAGGATATAATTATTGTGTATTATTATATTGAGAAGTAGGCTTTCCTATGGAACAGAAAAAACATATCTTATTGCTGACCACCGGCGGCACCATTGCCTGCGCTCCCGGAAGCGAAGGTCTGGAGCCGAAAAACTCCGGCATCATGGAGCATGCTCTGCAGCAATTGCGCTATTCTTACGACATAACCGTGCAGGATGTCATGTGTCTGGACTCCTCCAACATCCGTCCCGAGGAGTGGCAGCGCATCGCCCGGTGCATTTTTGAAAACCGGGAAAATTTCGACGGCATCGTGGTCTCCCACGGCACCGACACCATGGCATACACCGCCTCGGCTGTCACCTTTATGCTACCGAACATCGACAAACCCGTGGTATTCACCGGCTCGCAGCTACCCCTGACCGACGTACTTTCCGACGGTCCGGACAACCTGCGCACCGCTTTTGCCATGGCCGCCACCGGACACCCCGGCGTATTCATCGCCTTTGACCGGAAGGTCATGCTTGGCTGCCGTGCCGTCAAGGTGCGGGCATCCAATTTCTCCGCCTTTGAAAGTGTCAATGCCCGTTACGTCGGCATCGTCAGCAGCAACGGTTTGGTCATCAACCAAAAGGCGCTGCCCCAAACAAACGGCGCACCCCAGCTTTTGGAAGACATCAGCAAGACCGTATTTCTTCTGAAGCTGACCCCCGGCCTCTCCCCGGAGATTTTCGATGCGCTCAAAGACCTTGGCTACAAGGGCATCGTCATCGAGGCCTTCGGCTTAGGCGGCATGAACGTGCTGGGTCGTGGTCTGCAGGGCATCCGCCACGCAGTGGAAAACGGCATCAACGTGGTGGTCACCACCCAATGTCTGTACGACAGCGCCGACCTTGAAGTGTATCAGGTTGGCAACCAGCTTCTGCAGATGGGCGTCGTCCAAGGCCGGGACATGACTTCCGAGGCCGCCATGACAAAGCTTATGTGGGCGCTGGGTCAGAACATGAGCCAAACCCAAATCACCCACCTGTTCCAGCAAAACATCGCAGGAGAAATTACCCTCTAACCACAACAAGGAGGTAAAATTATGGATCCTATCTATGTTACCGGTCACCGTAACCCCGACACCGACTCCATCGTTGCCGCCATGGCCTATGCCGCATTGCGCAACGCCGTAGGCGACCGGGAGTATAAAGCCGCTTGCTTGGGTCATGTATCCGACGAGACCCAAACCGTGCTGGACCGTTTCGGTTTCCAGCCTCCCAAGCGCATTCACAACATGTACACCCAGGTACAAGACCTGGATTTTGACACCCCGCCTCTGCTCAGCACCGCCGTTACCGTAGGCACGGCATGGCACATGCTGTTAGAGCAAAAGGGCATTTCCGCCGTACCCGTAGCCAACGAGGACGGCACACTTTACGGCATGCTTTCCCGTGAAAATGTGGCAAGCTACAACATGGGACAGATCTCCTCTGCCTACTTAGAGGAAGTGCCGCTTTTCAACGTACTTTCCGTACTGGAAGGCCGTATCCTCAACGATGCCGGCGACGACACCGACACCATTTCCGGCGAAGTGACCATCGCACTGCCCCAGGAGCAGACCAATCTGCTGTTTAACGACCCCAACTCCATCGTCGTTTGCGGCGACCAGCCGGATATGATCCGCAGAGCGCTGGAAATGAACGTAAATTGCCTGGTTTTGTGTCAGGCAGAGCTAAGCGAAGAGCTGCAAAACCTACCCACCAAGACCTGCATCATCGCCACCCCCTACGATGCCTACCGCACGGTGCGGCTGATCTTCCAGTCCGCTCCCATTGGTCGCATCTGCCGCACCAACGATTTGGTGTGCTTCCACTTGGACGACCGGGTGGACGAGGTTCGGGAAAAGGTTTTGGAGTTCCGTGACCCCTGCTATCCCATTTTGGACGAAAACGAAAAAGTCGTTGGCGTGCTGACCCGTTACCACTTGCTCCGTCCCCGGAGAAAGCGGGTGGTGCTGGTGGACCACAACGAGATCGCCCAGTCCGTTCCCGGTCTGGAGGAGGCGGACATTTTGGAGATCATCGATCATCACCGCCTTGCCGACATTCAGACCAACAACCCCATTTACGTGCGCAACGAGCCGGTTGGCTCTACCAATACCATCATCGCCAGCATGTTCCAAGACCGCGGTCTTTTGCCCTCTGCCAACATGGCAGGCATGATGGCAGCCGCCATTATTTCTGACACGGTTATGTTCAAGTCCCCCACCTGCACCGAGCGGGATCGCCGCACCGCAGAGCGTATGGCGAGAATCGCCAACGTATCGCTGGAGGAGCTGGGCAGAGAGATCTTCTCTGCATCCTTGGACAACAAATCTGTGGAAGAATTGCTGTTTAGCGACTACAAGGAGTTCCACATCGCCGGTCACGATCTGGCAGTTGCTCAGATCACCTGCGTGGATTCTCCCGCTATGGCGCAGCGCAAGCAAGAATTCTTGGAGATCATGCAGAAAAACGTGGAAGAAAAGAACCTTTCCATGATGATCCTCATGCTCACCGACGTGCTGCTGGAAGGCACCCAGCTGATCTACATCGGCAGCGACGAGACCATCTCTCAGGCATTTTCCATCACCCCCAAGGACAACACCTTGTTCCTGCCTAAGATCATGAGCCGTAAAAAGCAGGTAATTCCTATGCTTTCAGCCTTGTGGGGTTAATTTGACTTAATATGTTATTATAAAGGAGGTCAGTATGGGTTTCGAACAGCTTTTAGGCAACCGCCAGTTAAAAGAAAATCTTCTCACCGGCATACGCCGTGGCCGCACGTCCCATTTTTATCTGATCTCCGGCCCGGAAGGCAGCGGCAAAAAGACCCTTGCCCGCCTGCTGGCAGCGGCCATTCTCTGTCAAGACAATGCCCGTCCTTGTTTCGGCTGTAACCACTGCCGCAAGGTCATGGCAGACACCCACCCGGATCTGATCACCGTATCTGACCCGGAACACAAAAACGTATCGGTAAAGATCGTCCGTCAAATTCGGGACGAAATGTTCATCCGCCCCAACGAAGCGGAGAAAAAGATCTATATATTCCCGCAAGATCTGGGTTTGGAGGGTCAGAACGCCCTTTTGAAGGTGCTGGAAGAGCCGCCGTCTTACGGCGTATTCATGCTGCTCACCGAAAACCCGGAGACCTTGCTGCCCACCGTCCGTTCCCGGTGTGTGGAACTGCGGCTCAATGCGCTGCCGGATGACCTTTTGCGCCAAGCGCTGACAAAAGAATTTCCGGAAGCAGCCGCCGGCGACATTGACGCCGCCATTTCCCGTAGCGGCGGTTACTTAGGGCAGGCAAAACAGCTATTGGAAGAGGGCGCATCCATCGCCCCTCAAACAGAATCTCTGATGCAAAGCATTGCCGGTCGGGACACTATGGGACTTTTGCAGACCCTTGTGCCTATGGAGCGCTGGAAGCGGGACCAATTTATCCCCATGCTGGAGCAGTGGACCGGTATTTTACAGCAGGCGCTGGCCTGCCGCAGCGGCATGCAGGTTACCAACGAACTTTCCCGGCAAATCGGCGCTGCCCGCAGTTCCGCTGACATCTTACACTATATCCGGTGTCTTAAAAAATCCACCGAGTATGCCCAAGGTAACGTATCCGTAGCCGCCATTTGCGGCTGGCTGGAATGGGCATTGCGGTAAGGAGCGACACCGTCTTAAATAAAGGAGAAACCTATGAGCGAGCAAGAAAAAACCACACCCGAGACCGTTACCGTCGTAGACATTCAGTTCCGCCCCGGGCAGAAGGTTTATTATTTTGACCCCGCAGGTCTGACCTGCAAGCAAGGTGACCACGTAATCATCGACACCGCCCGTGGCGCAGAGTACGGTTACTGCACCGCCGGCAACCACAAGATCCCCACCAAGGACATCGTTGTGCCTCTGCGCCCGGTGCTTCGTATTGCCAATGCCCATGACGAGCAGGTGGCAGAGGAGAATCGGGAAAAGGAGACCAAGGCATTTGCCCTTTGCTCCCAGATGATCGAGGAGCAAAAGCTGGACATGCAGCTTGTTTCCGCAGAATGCGCCTTTGACGGCAGCAAAATTCTGTTTTTCTTCACCGCCGACGAACGTGTAGACTTCCGTGAGCTGGTAAAATCCTTGGCAAACGCATTCCACACCCGCATCGAATTGCGGCAGATCGGTGTCCGTGACAAGGCAAAAATGGTAGGCGGACTGGGCATTTGCGGCCGTCCTTTCTGCTGTGCAAGCTTTTTGGACGATTTCCAGCCGGTGTCCATCAAAATGGCAAAGACACAGAATTTAAGCTTGAACCCCACCAAAATCTCCGGCACCTGCGGCAGACTGATGTGCTGCCTGAAGTACGAGCAGGACGCTTATGAAGACCTGCTGCGCACCAGTCCCAAGCCGGAATCCTTTGTGGACACCCCCGACGGCAGAGGTACGGTCATCGAGATCGACCTGCTGCGCCAGCGAGTAAAGGTAAGAATGGAAGATTCCCCGGAGACCATCGGCACTTATGCCAACACCGACATTGCGGTACTGCGCAGTGGCAAGGCAAAGAAGAACGATCCTCCCATTCCGGCAGACTTAGCGCCCATTTCCGGCGCAAAGCGGACAAAAAAGCGGGAGACTTTCAGCGATGAACCCCGGTTCTTAGACCCAATCCGCTTCCGCTACAGCGAAGAAGCGGTTGTGGAAGCGCAGGAGGAACTGCCTGGGGAGGAAACACCGGATCAGGAAGAAACCTCCGTGGCAAAAGAGGGCGGCAACCGCAACAACCGCCATCGCAGAAACCGCCGCAAGCCGGGCAAACCCCACAAGGAAACCGAAGGCAACACACCCGCAGAACCCAAAGCACCCCAAGAACCCAAGGAAAAGCCGGCTGATGCCCCCCAAAAGAAGCATCACCGCCGTCCGCCCCACCGCCGGCACAAGAAACCTTCCGGCAACAAAGAAGCATAATAAAAGACGGTCAACCGATCGGTTGACCTGCTTTCTGTCCACTTAAGCAATAAACTTGGCGGCTGCCAGCCGGAACTGGGAAAACTCCTCATCGGAGCATTTGACGGTGACCTTCACCGGGTCTGCATAGTTCAGACTGAACATGCCAATAAATCCTTTTCCGTTCACTTGCTGGTTGTCGTTGCCCACCAGCACCTCAAAAGGCTGTACCATAGCAAGAGAGACAAACTCCTGCACCTGACGGATGGATCGAATGTTGATGTTAAAAGAATGCATTCGGTTCTCCTAGCTCGTTTTACAAAGGATGGTTTATCGCTCAACCCTATACAAATCAAAATTTATGGGTTATAATAGCAACGTCCCCTATTATAGCAGATAAAAAGTGCGAAACAAGACGGAATTTTAGATGATTATCACAAAAACGCACTATTATTTTTGGTGGTTTTGTCTATGAAATTTGGATTTTATACCCTTGGTTGCAAGGTAAATCAATACGAAACACAAGCCATGGAGCAGCTTTTGACTGCCGCCGGACACACGGTAGGCAAGTTTGAAGAGCCTTGTGACGGCTACATTATCAACACCTGCTCCGTTACTGCCGTGGCGGATAAAAAGAACCGTGCGGTGCTGCGCCGTTGCCGTCGGGAGCATCCCGATGCGGTGATCGGCGTGTGCGGCTGCTACTGCCAGCATGCCCCCGATGCCCTGCGGGCGTTGGGCGTGGATGTTTTGGGCGGCAGCGGCAACCGGGAAAAATTTATGGAGCAAATGCTCCAAACCCTTGCTGACCGGCAAAAAAGAGAATATTTAGACCAAGCCTTGCGGCGCAGAGAATTTGAGATCCTGCCCGCCGGCGGACTGGACGGCCGCACCCGTGCCATGCTGAAGGTGCAGGACGGCTGCGTGAATTTCTGCAGCTATTGCATCATTCCCTACACCAGAGGCCCGGTGCGCTCTGCGCCCGCCGATTTGGCGGTGTCCCAGGCCAAGCAGCTCCAAGAAAAAGGCTACCGGGAACTGGTAATCACCGGTATTGAGATCGCCTCTTGGGGCGTAGATCTGCCGGGCAAACCCTCCCTTTTGTCCTTAATTGAGGCAATTTGCCACGCCGTACCCGACCTGCGGATCCGGTTAGGCTCTTTGGAACCTCGTGTCATTACGGAAGAATTCTGCGCTGGGCTGCAAAAGCTTTCCAACTTGTGTCCCCAGTTCCACCTTTCCATGCAGTCCGGCTGCGACAGCGTACTCGCCCGCATGCACAGAAAGTACGACACCGCCCGGTATCTGGAAAGTGTCCGGCTGCTGCAGGCGGCTTTCCCCGGCTGCGCCATCACCACGGACATGATCGTAGCCTTCCCCGGAGAGACGGAGGAAGAATTTGCCCAAAGCCTTGCCTTCATTGAGGAATGTGGCTTTGCGGACATGCACATTTTCCCCTATTCCCGCCGACCCGGCACACCGGCGGACAAAATGCCCGGACAGCTTGGCAACGCAACCAAAGAAGAACGCAGCCGGGCAGCCATGGAAGTAGCGCAGAAAATGTCCCGTGCTTACCGGGAAAATCTCATCGGCAAGCAATTGGAAGTTCTGTTTGAAGAGCCGGAGGGAGAATACTTCACCGGCCACGCTCCCAACTACGTAAAAGTCTACGTCCCCGGCGAAAATCTCCATAACCGGCTTTGCACCGTTACCGTCACCGACGTCTATGAGGACGGCGTGCTGGCAAATTTAATAAATTAGGGGCAGACAATTTGAAAAAAGTGTGCTATACTATAGTTTGATGTAATATAGACTCGACCAAGGAGGCGATTCCTTTGAAATATTGGCGTGGATATCTGGTCGCAGCCATCATTGCGGCGATCACATGGGCATTGGATAGCTTTGCCAAATCTCATGCTGTGCTGGTGGATATGATCTACCCTTACGTTTCCAGACTGGTGCTGACCACTTTGGCAGACTGGTCCGGCGCAATGGCATTCAATCTGTGGCAGATCCTGCTGCTGATCGGTATTGCCATCGTGCTGGTCACCGCAGTGCTCATGATTCTGTTCCGCTGGAACTTCTTCCGGTGGCTTGGCTGGGTGCTGACCGGTGTAAGCTGTGTGGTACTTCTGAACACCGGCGTGTACGGCCTTAACAAGTACGCCAGCCCGCTTGCCGACGATATCCGTCTGGAAATTGCGGACTACGACGTTAACGAACTGAATCAAGCAGCTGTCTACTTCCGGGACAAAGCCAACGAGCTGGCCACCGTCGTAGGTCGTGACAGCGACGGTCAGGTAGACATCGGCTCTTTTGAAGAGCTGGCAGGTCTGACAGGCGACGGCTTCCGCACCCTGACTTACGAAGAAGCCATTTCCGTATTCGCAGGCTCTACCGCCCCGGTGAAAAAGCAGGGCTGGTTCCGTGCCAAGGGCGACACCGGCATGATGATCCCCCTGACCGGTGAATCTGTGGTCAATCCCAACGTACCCAATGCGGCGCTGCCCTTTGCCATGGCAAAGGAAATGGCCCACCGCATGAGCATTTATAGCGATGCCGATGCCACCTTTGCCGCAATTTTTGCCGGCATGCACAATCCGGACGTCCGGTTCCAGTATGCCGCTTATCTGATGGCATATCACTACTGCTACCAGTCTCTGCTGGCGATCCCCACAAGCGACGCAGCTACCTGCGCTCAGCAGACCGACAGCGGCGTGACCCCCTTGATGCGCAGCGACTTGGAAACTTGTGAAAAGTTCTTCGGCGACAAGCTGCCGGAAAACCACATTCGTGAGGTTGTGGTGGCAGCGCCCAACACCTACGAGACCACCCCGGAGACTACCGCAGCAACAGAAGGCACCGGCACCACAGAGACCACCGCAGCAACCACCGCAGCAACCACCGCTGCAACCGCCGCTGCAACCACCGTTCCCACTACCGTTGCTACAGAAGCCACCGTACCCGATGAAACTGTGGAATCCGACTACTTCTCTAACTACACCAGCATCACAGACCTGCTGGCAAGCTGGTACGTGCAGACTTATATTACCCCGCTTCACGAGGAGCAGGAAACCCCCTTCGATCCCTTCGACCCCACACAGGTGGATATCTCCGGCATTATCAATGCCCCTTCTGAATCCTGATGGCTATGCTGACGGCCCTGAAGCAGGGTCTGCCCCATTTGGAGCTGGAACTTTCAGAAAAAACCCAGCAAACTCTGTGCGCTTTTGGCGAAGCGGTGGTGGAGCAGAACAAGGTCATGAACCTGACTGCCATCACCGAACCCACCCAAGTCGCCAAATTGCACCTGCTGGACAGCCTCAGCTTGCTGACATTGGCTGACCTGCGGGGCAAAAAGGTCATTGACGTTGGCTGTGGCGCAGGTTTTCCCGGTGTGCCGGTGAAAATCGCCTGCCCGGAAATGAATCTGACCCTTTTGGACTCTTTGGGTAAGCGCATGGCTTGGCTGGAACAGATTTTGCCCACATTGGGCGTGGAGGCAACTTGCCTCACCGCCAGAGCGGAAGAAGCGGTGGCCACCCGCCGTGAGCAGTACGACGTTGCCACCAGCCGTGCCGTTGCCCGGCTGAACATCCTTTTGGAGCTGACTGCCCCTTACGTCAAGGTAGGCGGCATGGTGCTTGCCATGAAAGGCACAGCCGCAGCCGAGGAGCTGGAGGAGGCGAAAAACGCCGTCAAGCGCCTTGGTCTGAAACTGGAAAAGGTGGTGCAGTTCCCGGTGGACGATACCGCCCATTCGGTGATCGTGCTGCGTAAAGTAGCGCCCACACCGCCCCAGTACCCCCGCCGGTACGCAAAAATCAAACAATCCCCTCTGTAAACAATTGCCCAAGTGCCAGTCAGCACTTGGGCATTCTTTTTTACACCTATCAATCAAACAACTTATCCACACTCTCAAACCGGTAACCCATATCCTCCCACCGGGTCAGCAGTTCGTCAAGGATCTGGGCGTTTGTCTGGGATGTGGAGTGCAGCAGCACCACAGCCCCGTTGTGGGTGCGGGGCAGAAGCTTGGAAAATGCCGCCTCTTTGGTAGGCTGGGCATCGTTGTTCCAGTCCACATAGGCCAAACTCCAAAACACCGTCTTGTAGCCCAACTCCTTGGCCATCTGCAGGTTCTCCCGGCTGTAGACCCCTTGTGGCGGGCGGTAAAATTTGGGCAGTTCCTTTCCCGTCACCTCTTGAAAAAGGCGCTCCACTCCCGCCAACTCTCTTTCAAAGGCATCTTTCTGCCCGATCTTACTCATATCGTAATGGTGCATGGTGTGGTTGCCCACAATATGCCCCTCGTCTACCATTCTGCGCACCAGATCGGCGTTCTTTTCCATGTAATTTCCCACCAAAAAGAAAGCCGCCGGCACATTATGTTCTTTCAGCACGTCCAAAATCTTCTCGGTGCAGCCGTTTTCGTACCCGGCATCAAAGGTCAAATACAGCACCTTTTCTGTGGTGTCGCCAATGTAGGCGCAGTCATAACTGCGCAGGGTGTCCGCCCCGGCAGGGCCTACCGGCGGTGCGCCCTCCTCCCGAAAACTCAGTCCCCACGCCCCGGTAGCTACCACCCCGGAAGCGAACTGACTTACCACCAAGATCACCGCCGCAGCCAATGCGCCAAACAAAATCCAAAGGTCTTTTTTGCCCATACCCATCCCTCCTGACACAATTTATGCCCGGCAAAGGAATGCTATTCCAACAGAATAAATCATAATTTCTTTGGATTTCTCCGAAAATATTGCACAAAAACGGATTTTTCCTTTCTGTAAAATTAAGTGTTCGACGATTTTCTCCGGTTTTGTGTGCGGTTTTGTTATTGTTTTATATGGTCACGTGACCATAAGAAGTAACTTTTTGACCATAATTTTGCGATTTTTGAACATTCTGTCAATTGAAACTTCCTCATATCTTTGCTATGATAGTATCACCAAGCAGAAAGGAGGAAAACTTATGACAGAAGCCGCAATCTTATGGCTGATCGTGCTTTTGGGTTGTATTTTCGTGGAGATCGCCACCGTGTCCTTGACGTCAATCTGGTTTGCCGCAGGCGCACTGGTATCCATGATCACCGCAATGCTGAACCTGCCTCTGTGGCAGCAAGTGGCGGTATTCGTTGTTGTGTCGGCGCTTTGCTTGCTGGCGCTGCGCCCCCTTGCACGCAAGTTCTTCACCCCCCGCCTGACCCGTACCAATGTAGACGCGGTCATCGGCACCCAGGGCGTTGTGCAGGAGGACATCGACAACATCGCATCCCAAGGCAGAATCAAGCTGGGCGCAATGGAGTGGACGGCCCGCAGTTCCTCCGGTGAAAAAATTCCGGCGGGTACCATCGTAAAAGTAGATCGCATCGAGGGTGTCAAAGCCTTTGTAACCCCCGTTGCAGTCAACACAGAAGTAAAATAATCAGGAGGTATTCTTTATGTGGCCCATTGTATTAATCGTTATTGCAATCGCTTTTTGGCTCATCGTTTCCAACATTTACATTGTTCAGCAGTCCCGGGCATACGTGCTTGAGCGCTTGGGCGGTTTCCATGCCGTTCACGGCGTCGGCCTGCACATGAAAGTCCCCTTTATTGACCGCATTGCCCGCCGTGTCAGCCTGAAGGAGCAGGTTCTGGACTATCCTCCCCAGCCGGTTATCACCAAGGATAACGTCACCATGCAGATCGACACCGTTGTGTATTTCCAGATCACAGACCCCCGTCTGTACACCTACGGCGTGGAACAGCCCATGGCAGCTATGGAGACTTTGACCGCTACCACCCTGCGTAACATCATCGGCGATCTGGAACTGGACCAGACTCTGACCAGCCGTGACATCATCAACACCAAGATGCGTGCCATTTTGGACGAAGCCACCGATCCTTGGGGCATCAAGGTCAACCGTGTGGAGCTGAAGAACATTCTGCCTCCCCACGACATCCAAAGCTCCATGGAAAAGCAGATGAAGGCAGAGCGTGACCGCCGTCAGGCAATTCTGCAGGCAGAAGGCCAGAAGAAGTCCGCTATTTTGATCGCAGAAGGCGAAAGAGAGTCCGCAATTCTCCGTGCCGATGCAGAAAAGCAGGCAGCCATTCTCCGTGCGGAGGCTGAAAAGCAGGCTGCTATTTTGAAGGCTGACGGTGAAGCGCAGGCACTGCGTACCGTCCAGCAGGCTATGGCAGATTCTCTTGCCCTGCTGAACGAGAAAGCCCCTAACGACCAGGTAGTGAAGCTCAAGGCCATTCAGGCTATGGAAAAGGTCGCCGACGGCAAGGCCACCAAGATCATCATTCCCTCTGAAATGCAGGGTCTGGTAGGCTTGGCAAACGGCTTGGTGGAAGGCGTAAAGGAAAACTAATATGGCAAAAGACGACAAGCGCTTTCTCAAAACCTACACCCAAGGCGGTTTCGCCGACAATCTGATGCAGATTTGGGTGGACAAAAAAACGGGTGTTAACTATCTGTACTCCGCTTCCGGCTACAGCGGCGGTCTTACTGTGCTGCTGAACCGGGACGGCACGCCGGTAATCACCCCCGTCCCCACGGAATACGACGAATAAAAAATACCGCCTCTGTTTTTACAGAGGCGGTTATTTTATTGTTCGAACATGGGTTTGATTTTTTGGCGATAGATTCTCTGGAAGAGGATCAAGGTCACCGTTGCGCTGACCACTTCCGCAATGGGGAACGACCACCAAACCGCATCCACCGAGCCGGTCAGACTCAGCAAATACGCCGCAGGCACCAAAGCGATCAACTGACGGCACAAAGACACGATGGTTGCGTAAATGCCGTTGCCCAACGCCTGGAAGCTGGCGCCCACCGCAATACCAACCGCCGCAATGGGGAAGTGGATGCTGACGATGCGCATGGCAACCACGCCCATACGGATGAGGGCGGCTGCGTTTTCGTCGCCGGAGGAGCCGAAAATGCCCATCAGCTTATCCGGAATCACTTGGAAAATCCCCAGTCCCACCAGCATGATCAAAAATGCCGCAGCAAAGCCGCATTTTAACGTGCCGGTAATGCGTTTCGGCTGCCGTGCGCCGTAATTGTAGGCAATAATGGAAATAGATGCGTTATTGATGCCAAATAGCGGCATCAGGAACAGACTTTGCAGCTTAAAATAGATACCGAACACGTTGGCGGGGGTCTGTCCGTGGACATCGCTGAAGCCAAGGAGTACCTGATTCATGCAGAAATTCATCACCGAACCAATAGCCATCATAACAATGGACGGCACACCCACCACCAGAATCTTTTTCATGATCTTCTTGTCCGGCTTCAGATAGGCAAGGCTGAATTTCACATCGGGGTTCTTGGTGATGTTGAAGATCACCGCCATAATCGCCGCCACCCACTGACCGATGACCGTGGCAATCGCCGCACCGGCAACGCCAAAAGCGGGGAACGCAAAAGGCAGGGTAATGCCCAGCCGCTCCTGCAGACCGCTTGATCCCAAAATAAACAGCGGGTCAAGAATAATATTCAGCACAGCGCCGATGCCTTGGGTAAACAGCGTGTACACCGTCCGGCCGGAGGCCTGCAGCAACCGCTCGCCCATCACTTCCACAAAAATACCGGCGGTAAAAATGCAGCAGATGGAAGTATAGGAAATGCCGTACTCCCGGGTCACATCGTTGATCTGGAACAAGCTGTAGTAAGCTTCTGTTCCGAACAGACCGAACAGCATAAACAAGCCGATGACCACAGCCATAATCACAATGCCGTTGCCGGCAGCTTGATTGGCTCGTTCCCGGTTGTTCTCGCCCAAGGATTTACTTAAAAGGCTGTTCACACCCACCGCAACGCCGGTGGCAAAGCCGATCTGCAAATTCTGGATCGGGAAGGCAAAGGACAGTGCGCCGGTGGCGTCGGTGGACACCAAGGACACGAAATAGGTGTCTACAATGTTATAAAAAGCTTGCACCAACATAGAAATTGCCAACGGCAGCGCCATAGTAAACAGCAGCCGTGCCACGGGCATGGTGCGCATTTTGTTATCTCCCAAGCGGGGAGCGTTTTTCTCTTGCATGTATAATCCCTCGTTTCTTTCTCGCCCTATTATACCACCAACGGCGACGAAATCAACCCAAAAGAAAGCCGGTTCTTCGTAAGAACCGGCTTATTTTTAATAATGTCCGTTGTCTAAGTCGGTAACGACCTGCCCCTTGACGGTAACGGTACGATCCTCGGGAACGTACTCGTCGGGGAAGTGAACCATGACGTTTTCCTTTTCCAGCTTGCTTTGCAAGGTCTTGATGTCCACAAAGGGAATGCCCGTCTTGGTCTTGACTGCCAAGGATGCCGCCTCGCCGGCTGCCTGACCGGTGAGAATCGCAGGCGGGATTACACGCAGGATATCCCAGCCGTAGCCTACGCCGTCGGCGCTTCTGCCGGCGGTGATGATGTTGGGATACTCCCGGTTGGTCAAGGTGCGCAGCGGCACTTCAAACAAGTGATCTTTGTTGTCAAAGTCATTGATGGCGCACACAGAGTCCTCAAAATGCTTGTAAGCATCGGTGACCTTGAAGGTGTGGTCGCTCTTAATGCGGCAGGTGGTGCGGAACTGGGGCATGCCCGGCGTGGTAACGATCTCCCGGGTCTTGCGCTCTCTTGCCCGCAGTTTTTCCAGCAAAATTGCATGGTTTCGCAGAATGTAATCCGTTACATCCTCGGTGCTTAAGCCGGACCACTTAGGCACATCCGCCGGCTGATTGGTGCCGTAAAGGCTGATGGTGCCACCTGCCAAGGTCTTGTAGATCTTGCCGATGTCCTGCGCCTCCAAAGCCTCCCGGCAGGAGTCCAGCGTCACCATTTTGGTGGTGAAAATGAAGAAATTTTCACCGCTGACCGTGGGAACACCGCCCCGGCGCAGCACGTCGCAGTCACCGGTGGTATCAATGAGCATGTCGCAGGTGTAGAACTCTGTGCCGCCCTTGCTCTCGGTGACTACGCCCTTGCAGATGTTACCCTCCATTACCGGGTCGGTGGCGATGCAGTCAAACAGAATGTCTGCGCCGCACTTTGTGATCTCCTCGGTAAGCTGGTAAGCAAAGATCGCCGGGGAATACCGTTGCTTATAGCGCACGGTGGTAGGCTCTTTCGGCTCACCATCCCGCCACTCCGGGGGAATGGTATCAAAGCTTAATTCTGCGCTCATGCGCAGCCACTTTTCCGCCAGACCGAAAATGATCTGCTTGCCCCGACCGTTGCACATAGGCACAAACAGATTGATAAGACCCAGCGTGCCAAGACCGCCTAAAATGTTGCTTTTTTCCAACAGCAGCACAGAAAGTCCGTTATTGGCAACGCTCACAGCCGCCGCCACGCCGGCAAGACCGCCGCCGCAGACGATCACGTCATAATGCTTTTTCGCCGTCAGCTTTTTGGTGTATGTAATTTCCATAGCCGCCACCTCGCAAAGTGTTTTTTCCATTATAACCCCAAAAACGCCTGCTGTAAACAAAAAAGCACACAGACTTCCGCCTGTGTGCTTTCTGATTTGCATTATACCAAGTACTTCTTAACTTCCTCGGAAGCACCCTCGACCTCGTCAGAGACGGTGATGGTGATTTCCATGAAGTTTGCCTCGGCGAACTTTGCGCACCACAGAATGAACTCTTCTGCGACAGCACGGTCAGCGCCAATGGTCTTGTACAGATTGTCGATGTACACGTTCGTAATATCGAAATTACCGGCATGCAGGCCGCTGAGCAGACCCTTGAGCATATCGGCATTGGAAATGCCGTACTCCTTGGAGTCAACCAGACGAACCTTGTGAGGCAGATCGTAGGTCAGCTTCTGACCGTACTCAATGCAAACTACGTCACCGTGAGCATTCACGACTGCGTCCTTAATGGAGTCGATCAGCTTCTTGGTCTTGCCGGAGCCCTTCAGGCCCATAATAATCTTAATCATAGGAAATTCCTCCTTTGCTGTGCAGCTAGTTGCTGTATGATAATTTTAGCAGTAATTTTCTAAATTTGCAACACCTAAACTGAAAATTTATACACAAATTTAGATCTCATAACCAGGTTTGCCCAGAAGCTGGAACATGTTGCGCTTATAGAACTCAACACCGGGCTGGTTGAAGGGGTTGACACCCAGCATGTAAGCGGACACGCCGCATGCCAGCTCGAAGAAGTAGAACATCTCGCCCAGCTTCTCGTTGTTCAGCTCGCCCATGTCCATGGTGATGACGGGAACACCGCCGTCCACGTGAGCAGCCAAAGTGCCAAGGTAAGCCTTCTCGTCCACGAAATCAAGGGTCTTGCCTTCCAGATAGTTCAGCGCATCCAGATTCTTGTAGTCAGAACCGATGGTCAGCTTCTGCTCGGGAGCGTCGAAACGAACCATGGTCTCAAAAATGTTGCGCTCGCCCTGCTGGATCATCTGACCCAGAGAGTGCAGGTCGGGGGTGAACTCAGCAGTAACGGGGAAAATACCCTTGCCGTCCTTGCCCTCGGACTCGCCGTAGAGCTGCTGCCACCAGCCGCCCATCATCTTGAAGCCGGGCTCAAAGGACTCCAGAATTTCAATAGCCTTGCCGTTGCGGTACAGCAGGTTACGAATAGCTGCGTACAGCCATACGGGGTTTTCGAAGGAGCGAATGTCATAGTCCTTCTTCGCCTGGGCAGCGCCACGCATGACCTCCATGGGGTCGATACCGGCAACAGCCATGGGCAGCAGACCAACTGCAGTCAGCACGCTGTAGCGGCCGCCTACGTTGGGGGGAATTACGAAAGTCTCCCAGCCTTCCTCGGTTGCCATCTGGCGCAGAGCGCCCTTTACGGGGTCGGTAATGGCATAGGTGCGCTGCTTTGCGCCCTCGGTGCCGTACTTACGCTCCAGCATCCAGCGCAGAGCGCGGGTTGCGATGGCAGGCTCGGTGGTGGTGCCGGACTTGGAGATGATGGCGATGGAGAAATCCTTGCCCTCCAGCAGACGGCACAACTCGTTCCAGTGGCGGGTGGACAGGGTGTTACCAGCGTAGTAGATCTGGGGGTTGCCCTTGCCCTTGCCGATGTTGTGGTTAGCGCCCTGCATCAGCTCGATAGCGGCGCGGGGGCCTAAGTAGCTGCCGCCGATGCCGATAACAACAAATACATCGGAAGTCTCACGGATACGCTTTGCAGCGCTGCGGATGCGGCGGATCTCGTCGGTCTCAACCTCGGTGGGCAGATCCAGCCAGCCCAAAAAGTCGTTGCCCTCGCCGGTGCCCTCGGTGAGCATCTGGTGTGCGGCAAAAACTTCCTTCTCGGTAGCCAGCAGGTCCGGCAGAGAGAGTCTTCCCCATACGTTAGAAATGTCAACTTTAATCATAAAAAGAAAATTCCTTCCTTTCAAAATTGTCTTTTATAATGTTACCGCAAAACCGAGGGAAACGCAAGCAGTTTTCCAAAATAAACCGGACAGATGATTGCTTTTTTTCCGGGAGGATTATATAATAAGGAAAACAACCGGGAGGGAATACCTATGAAATTTGGATTTGGCGTAGATCTGGGCGGCACTACCGTCAAGATCGCATATTTTGACGAAAACGGCAACATGCTCCATAAGTGGGAGATCCCCACTGTCCGGGATAACGGCGGCGAACAGATCCTGCCGGATATCGCAGCAGCCATTAAGGGTTACATGGCAGAAAATAACATTCCTGCCGGGGATATTATCGGCGTAGGCATTGGTGTGCCCGGCCCGGTTCTGCCCGACGGCACGGTGAATAAGTGCATCAACTTAGGCTGGGGCGTTTTCAATATTGAAAAGACCTTGGCAGCGCTTACCGGCTTCCCGGTCAAGGCGGGCAACGACGCCACCGTCGCCGCTTTGGGCGAGTGCTGGAAGGGCGGCGGCGCAGGCTGCGACAACATGGTATTCGCCACCTTGGGTACAGGCGTTGGCGGCGGCATCGTCATTGGCGGCAACGTGATCCACGGCTTCCACGGCGCAGGCGGCGAGATCGGCCACTTGGTACTTAACCGCAACGAAACAGAAGTCTGCGGCTGCGGCAAGAAAGGCTGCGCAGAGCAGTACTGCTCTGCCACCGGCATCGTCCGCATTGCCAAGCAGTTTTTGGCAAAATCTGAGGCTGCCTCCAGTCTGCGTAGCTTAGAAAATCTCACCTGCAAGGACGTATTTGACGCAGGCGCAGCCGGCGACCGGCTGGCAACAGAGATTTTGGAGCAGGTCTACGCCTACATGGGCGAGTTCCTTGCCAACATCTGCTGCGTAGTCGACCCGGAAGTGGTTGTCTTGGGCGGTGGCGTGAGCAAGGCAGGTCAGCCTTTGCTGGACGGCGTAAAGCGCTACTACGAAAAGTTCGTGTTCCATGCCTGCAAGGACGTGCAGTTTGCCTTGGCATCTTTGGGTAACGATGCCGGCGCTTACGGCGCATTCAAGCTGGTTCTGGACCTGAAATAATCCATATAGAGGACGGGTTTCCCGTCCCACCAATCACAAAAACAAGGCGTGTTGCGACAGCAACACGCCTTTCCTTTTATAACAATGTTTTCCGCATATCTTCCCGGCTCATGGGACTTAAATCCGCCGGGGCAATGTCGAAAATGGTGTAACAGCCGGTCATGCCACGGCCACCCATACGGTGCGCCGCCCGGGCAAGCGCCACCAGCACGCTGGCGGTGAAGCGGGGGTTGGAGTCCAGCTTCAGGCTGTATTCAATGGTCTGCCGGCAGCCGTCGCCGGTGTGGCCGCTGCGAATCACGCAGCCGCCGTGGGGCAGTCCGCTGTGCTTTTCTGCCATTTCTTCTTGGGAAATGAACACCACCGTGGTGTCGTAATCGGCAAAGTAATTGGGCATTTCTTTAATGCTCTTTTCAATGGCCGCCTTGTCCGCGCAGTCCTCGGCAACCACGTAGCAAAGCCGGGTATGCTTTTCTCTCACAGACAGTTCCGGCATTTCGCCGCTGCGTACCCGATCCATGGCATCGTCCACGGGAATGGTGTACTGCCGGCAATCTGCCACACCGGGCAGCCGCCGCACCGCATCGGAGTGACCTTGGCTCACGCCCTTGCCCCAGAAGGTGTAGTCCTTACCCTCCGGCAAGATCGCCCCGGCATACAGCCGGTTCACCGAGAACAGACCCGGATCCCAACCGCCGGAGATCACCGCAATATGACCGCTTTCCGCCGCCGCCTGATCCACCGCCGCAAAGTGGGCAGGAATGGCCGCATGGGTGTCAAAGCTGTCCACAATGTTAAAGTTTTCCGCCAATGCCGGACTCATTTCCGGCAGGTCGGTAGCCGAACCGCCGCACAGCAGCAGCACGTCGACCTTCTCTTTCCAGTTCAGAATGTCTGCATAAGCAGCCACCGGCACACCGGGGGTCTGCACCTGAACCGTCGCCGGGTCTCTGCGAGTGAAGATCACCTGCAGCGCCATGTCGGGATTTTGCCCGATGGCAACCTCTGCGCCTTTCGCCAGATTGCCGTAGCCAACGATTCCGATTCGAATTGTCATACGATCACATCCTTTTCCCCAATTTTACCATAGGGTGTAAACAGTGTCAACCAAGCCCGCCTGCGGCGATGTAATCCGCCAGCAGATCCCGGGCAAAAATATCCGGCGCATAGGTGTCGATAACGGTCATATTGTTAGGTGCGTAGTAAGCGGAATAGCTGTCCGTCACCACATAGTAGATCCCGTCGGGATCGATGCTGCCCCGCATGCTTTCGCCATAAGCGGTGGTTTTTATGAAGTAGGCATAGTGATCCGTCTCTAAGAATTTGCTGATTAAGTCCCGCCCACGGATGCTGCACAAAGTGATCTGATTGTCAAACGGAAGTAGGGACTGAAGCTGGCTGTAGCTTACCTCTCCCACGGGCAAATAGCCGGGAGAACGGCAGGACATATAGCCGCCGCCCAGCACGATGTCGTACTGTGCGCCCCATTTTTCCACGCCCTTGTCGCAATAAAGGTCTGCCACCAACTGACAGATATGATTCTTGTTCCGGTACTGGCCGTTGTTGCCCAAAATTCTTGTGGCGGGTGCGATCTGCTGCGCATATTTTTCCAGCAATTGCTCCACCACCGGGTCGTCGGCCATGTAGCTATATTTGCTGGCAGGGAAAAGATCCGCTGCTAACACACTAAATTCTCCGTTGGTGGTGTCAACGACCACTTTCGCATGGGTAATGCCGCTGTTGTTGCCGCCGCCTTGCAGGTGATAAACACCGTATTCGTCCACCAGTACGTAGGAATAATGGGAATCCGCCTCAAACACCAAATCCACATACCCGTCCGAAAGGCTGACATCGTAGTAGCTTGCCAGATCCTCCCCGGTCACTTCCATAGCGCTGACACCGGAGGAATTTTGGTCGAAGCCGTCATGCAAGGTGTAGACGATAAAATCCACGCCCTCACTGCGAAGCTTTTCCGATTCTGCCTTCACCAGCGCCGTCAGTTCGTCGCCGGTCTTGAAATAAACGTCCTTGGTATTTTCCGAAGAAATGGAAGAATAACAGTCGCCGATGGCGCCGATAATGCCGATCTGCACCCCGTCCATCTCCACCACCATGGAGCTTTGGCAGTAGTCTGCCTGGGTATCCGTTTCCCGGCTGTACACATTGATGCCGAGAATGGGAAATTGCGCCAGATCCTCATTTTCCCGGATCCAGTCCTCGCCCCAATCGTACTCATGCCCGCCAAGGGTCATGGCGGCAAAGGCCAGTTCGTTCATCCATTCGGTAACGATAAATCCTTTGGTCAGGTTGGACTCCGACGTGCCCTGCCACATGTCGCCGGTGGCCAGCACAATGGTATTTCCGTCCTGCTGCGCCTGCTTTAGGTAGGTAGAAAGCTCGTCCACGCCCGGTTGGGCATCGGTGTCAGACAGCTTTCCATGCAGGTCGTTGATAGCGTAAATATCAAAGGTAACCAGCACACTTTCCGGGGTTTCTGCGCCGGTAGAAGGCTGGGTTGTCTGTGTAACATCGGCATTTTTACCGCAACCTCCCAGCAGCAGTAAAAGAGCCAACAAAAAACAAAGTTTTTTCATATTTCTCGCTCCTTTTGCTTAATTTTATACGAAAGTTATCAGAAATGCAACCGAGAGAATGGCACACGATGGATTGCAGTAGTCGAGTTTGTTTAGAATTAACCCCTCCGGCGCTCTGCGCCACCTTCCGCATTTCCTCGTTTTTATTTAGACCCAACCCCTCTGTCTGCCGTAAGGCAGACATCTCCCCTGCCAGGGGAGCGTTCTAACGAAGGTGCTGACTGGAATCGGTAAGATTGGTTTGCGAGGCAGCCGAAAGGCTGCCGTTGCAAACCAATGGATTCTCCCCGGACTAAAAAAGTGTCCACCGGACACTTTTTTGCCCTGCTACGCAGTGCCGTCCTCTTCGAATCCCCACCCACCAAGCCAGAAAAAAACAAGGTATCCTTTTGGATACCTTGCTTTTTTCTGGGGTGGGTGATGGGATTCGAACCCACGAATACCGGAACCACAATCCGGTGCCTTAGGCCTCTTGGCGACACCCACCATATTCAGTTCTGAATGGCACGCCAGGAGGGACTCGAACCCCCGACCTACTGCTTAGAAGGCAGTTGCTCTATCCAGCTGAGCTACTGGCGCATTTCTATGGAGCGGGTGACGGGAATCGGACCCGCGTATCCAGCTTGGAAGGCTGGTGTTCTACCATTGAACTACACCCGCGTGTGTCCTTACACATTCAGCCACACGATTTTAGCATAATATTCCCTCTGTGTCAAGGCTGTGAAGCAAGAATTTCCGGGATTTTTTCATAAATCACGTCCGCCACAGCGCCTTCCCCGCAAGGACACACGTTGGGATACCGCTGCGCCACCACACCATCAGCAGGACAGAAGGCATAATCCGCCCCGTCCAGCATGGTCAAATCGTTCTCTGCATCACCCACGCACACAAGGATTTTTCTGCCCAAAGTCTTTTGCAGCTTCCGAGCCGCATTGATCTTGGAAACACCCTTGGCATGCACATCGATGATCCGGGGCGCTGCCCGGAACACTTCTACCTTATCGCCGTACATCTCCAGGATCATCGCTTCCGCTTCCACAAAACGGCGCATTTCCTCCTCTGAGCCTACAAACAGATCGGCAATCACCGGCTTTTCCGGCTTGCCGAACAAGGAAAACTTCAAAAACGGGCCTACATCCTCGCCCCACTGGGCGATCTTATACCGCCACTTGAGATTATCGTACAAAGCAACCATTTCCGGCTGGGGGTCAATGAGATAGTGGGAGCTTTCGCCTTGAATTTCCAAATTCATATCCGGAAACAGCGCACGCATCTGCGCCATGGTCTGCCAAACGTCCATGTCGATGGCCACACACTGGGTCAGCTTGCCGTTTTCGTAAGCGGCGCTGCCGTTGTACAGCAAGAACGGCGCATTGACGGGAATGGTATCCAAATACTGCCAGAAAGTAGACGTACTGCGGCCGGTATTCACGGTAAAAGCACCGCCATTTTCCATAAAATATGCAATTGCATCCAGATTTCTCTGGGGGATATTGGAATCCGGGCCAGTCAAAGTCCGGTCAAAATCCACCGTCAGCAATACATCTTCAAACATGCTCATAGCATCCTTTCCAGTTTTTCCAAAACTTCGGTAAAATATTCCGGCAGCGGGGCGCAGACCATCACCGGGCGTGCATCTCTCGGGTGCTTAAAGCACAGCACGCCTGCATGGAGCACCTGCGAGCTCTGCCCCAGTTCCGGCTTTTTCCGTCCGTAGACCACATCACCCAAAATGGGATGCCCGATATGGGCCATATGCACACGGATCTGATGGGTACGGCCGGTCTCTAGCTTGCAGCGAATGTGGGTGTAGCCACGGTAACGCTTAATAACCTCCCAATGGGTCACCGCATCCTTGCCGTTTCGCTGGGTAACGCACATCTTTTTCCGGTCGCTGGGATGGCGGCCGATAGGCGCATCCACTGTGCCGCTGTCCTCTTTCATGCCGCCACAGACAATGCACTCGTAAGTTCTTGCCATGGTGTGATCCTTCAATTGGGAAGCCAGCACCACGTGGGCAAGGTCATTTTTCGCCACCGCCAAAAGGCCGGACGTGTCCTTGTCAATGCGATGTACAATGCCGGGTCGCAGCTCGCCGTTGATGCCGGAAAGGCTGTCGCCCATGGCATACAAAAGACCGTTTACCAGCGTATCATCCTGATGTCCGGCAGCCGGATGCACCACCAAACCCTTGGGTTTGTTCAGCACCAGCACGTCCTCATCTTCGTACACGATGTCCAGTTCCATTTCCTTAGGGGCGATATCCACCGCCTTCGGCTCGGGAATGGTTACCGAGATCTCATCGCCAATATTCAGTTTGTCGTTTTTCTTGCCGGGTTATCCGCAGCGCAGGACGTAGCCCTCTTCCAGCAGCCGTTGGGCGCTGCTACGGGTCAACCCTTCCACAGACCGGGCAAGGAACGCATCCAAACGCTCCCCGGCAATATCGGCAAACAAGGTCATTTTTTCTCGTCCTTCCAAAATTCCTTATTAAAGAAAATTAGGCTCACCATCAGGGCAATGCAGCCGCAGGTGATAAAGCAGTCGGCCACGTTAAACACGGGGAACGACATAAACTCCACTTCGATCATATCCACCACAAAGCCAAGGCGAAGCCGGTCGATCATGTTACCCAGACCGCCGCCGAACACCGCAGCGATGCACCAGCGCTCAAAGGTGGTAAAGGGCATGCGCTTTTTGGAAAATTCCCAAATCACCAAACCGGTAAACACCGCAAACACCAAGGCAAACAGCCAGATCATGCCCTGAAAAGATGACCACGCCGCACCGGTATTGTGAACATGTACTAAATGAAACAATCCAGAAATTCCCGGTAAATCTGCGGGCAATCCTGCTAACTGCTGTTCTGTCAAGTGAAACTGTTCTTTCAACACTTCAATATGCCGTACACACGCTTCCGTATCCGATATACAAATTGACGATGCTATGTGATTTACTACCCAACTCTTGCTTAACTGGTCTGCCAGTACAATCGCGCCGGCAAACAGCGCCATACATACATACAACATTATCTTGCCTCCAAACGGGGAAAAATCATTGGAAATATCTTACCATTTACCGGGACGAAAGTCAAATTCCACTTGTGGAAGTGAGAAAAATAGTGTACAATAACCATACGACAAACAAGGAAGGAGGGGCAGTATGGCATTTGATCCGGAAGAAGCGAAGCGCCGCCGTGAGCGACGGCAAGCACGCCGCAAGCAGCAGAAGCGGAAAAAGATATTCCTTTGGGCAGGCGCAGCCTTGGCGCTGTGTGTGATGATCGTTCTGATCATCGTGGGCATTTCTTCCTGCGACCGTCAGCCGAATAACCCCTCCCAAGCCGGCAACGAAACCACCCCGCCCGCCACGGTGATCCATTTGGCAGCCGTGGGCGACCTGAACGTTACCAAGAGCGTAACCAATGCCGGCGGCATCAAGCAAGACTACACCAGCACCTTTATGGACGTAGCCCATTTGCTTGCAGATGCAGACATCACCCTGGTGAACTTTGAGGGCAACCTCTACGGCGAGCCTTACGGCACCGACCGTTCCGCCCCGCAATCTTTGGCGCAGGCTATGAAATCCGCAGGCATCGATCTGGTGCAGCTTGCCAATTCTTATGCGATCTATAAGGGCATGGACGGCCTTTCCGCCACCATTACCGGCTTCCGCAGCGCAGGCATCGAGCCGGTAGGCGTGCAGACCCCCACCACCAAGAACAACGGCTACACCATTCGCACCGTAGACGGCATTAAGATCGCCTTCGTCGCCTTCACCAAGGGCATGGACGGCATGGCGCTGCCCGCCGGCTATGAAAACTGCGTCAACGTGCTGTATAAGGACTACTCCTCCACTTATCAAGAGGTAGACACCGAGGGCATTACCGCCGTTTTGAACCGGGTCGCCAAAGAAAAGCCGGATCTGACAGTGGCGCTTCTGCACTGGGGCAGTGAGTTTAACGACACCATCAGCAAAACCCAGGACAAGATCTGCACCTTGATGCAGGAAAACGGCGTAGATGCCATCATCGGCACCCATTCCCACTACCTGCAGAAAATGGTCTTTGACCAAGAGGCCGGCACCTTTGTTGCCTACTCCCTTGGCGACTTTACCGGCGATGCCGCTCGTTCCGGCTCGGAATACTCCGTGGTTTTGGACTTGGAGATCAGCAAGGACAGCGTAAGCGGCGAGACCAAGATCACCGGTTACAGCTACACCCCCATTTTCACGGTGATTGAACCGGGCAAACCCCTGCGTGTCATGCGTATCCACGAAGCAATCGCCGCTTATGAGGCCAGCTATATAGACCGTGTCTCCCAAGAAACCTACGAAGACATGCTATACGCCCTGACCCGTATCGAAGCGAGAATCCACGGCAACTAAAAAACCTCCCTGCGGTGTCAGGGAGGTTTTTTGCGCCCTATTTGGGAATTGTAATGGTCAGCACGATTTGGCTATCCGTCTCCCGACGTTCCGAGATCGCCGGAATCCCCGCCCGCTGAATTCGGGTCAAAGTCTGACTGACGTTTTTCAAAAACGTCGTCACGTCCGCCTTTTCCGGCTTTTCCTTAGGGTCTTGTAAAAGGCTTTCTATGTACTGCTCCGTCCGGGCAACGCTCATCCCCAACCGGGCGATGGCCTCCACCGCCTGCAGTTTTTCCATTTCTGTGGGCAGCCGCAGCAGCGCCCGTGCGTGGCGCTCTGTCAATCCATGGGCGCGTAGCTTTTCCAAAACCGGGTCACTATGCTTCAGTAGCCGCAGCTTGTTGGCAATGGCGCTCTGACTTTTCCCCAGCAGCCGTGCCGTCTGCTCCTGAGACAAGGTCCACTGCTCCATCACAAAACTAATGCCCCGTGCCTCCTCAATAAAATCCAGATCCTGCCGCTGCAAATTTTCCACCAGCGCTGTCATTCCCGACTCCTTGTCGTCCATATTCATCACAATGCACGGGATCTCCGTCAGTCCTGCCATCATCGCCGCCCGAAGCCGCCGCTCTCCGGCGATCAACTCATAACTGATGCCCACCCGGCGCACAGACAACGGCTGCAATATGCCGTGCTGCTGAATGCTTTGCGCCAGCTCCGTCAGCGCTTCTTCCCGAAAAATCTTCCGGGGTTGGGCAGGATTGGGCTGAATGACCCTTGCAGGCAGAAACACCACCCGCCCGGTTTCCATATAGGTTTTCAATTTCTGACACTGCATAGTGCTTCCTCCTTGGTTTTCGTGTGTCTTATTGTATATGTCCCAATCACAGAAAAACCACGAAACAAGCCAGCCTATTCCAATAATCGCTCGACAATATCCCGCCTAACACGCAAAAAAGTGCTGCACGGTCGTGCAGCACTTTCCGTTTCCAATTTTTAAGGAGCCAAGTAGGTAACCTCAACGTAGTTGATACGCGTCTGAGATGTGATCTTGGCGATGGTAAATACATCGATCGGCTCATCAAAGGTAACCGTTACCAGCTTACCGGAAGTTGTTACCGTACCTGTGGTAATAGAATTCTTCAGATAAGTAACATAGTTACCTGTAGAAGAAGCTTCAAATACGATCTTCGTAATCTGATAACCCTCGTTATGCTTGATTTCCAAGTTGGTATTTGCATACAGACGCAAAGGATTAATATAAGTATCGTTCAGGTTAGAGCCGCTACCCTTGTTGTAGGTAAATACAACGCCATCCTTAGACCATACTTGCTGGCTAGTGCTTGCAGAGTTACGGTCACTCGCTGTTGCAAAGCTGATCTTTGCAGTATATTCCTTCAGCTCGGTTCCTCCGCCACTGCCGCTATCGGAAACAGCCGCTTCCAGAACCAGGTTCACGCCGTTTTCAACGACCATCTCCTGCACTTGCTCAGTGGTTTTCGTCACCGGCTCGCTTGCCACACCGGTATCTGTGTAGGCAGTAACCGTCCAGACGATCTGCTGATTTTCGCCGGGAGCAACCGCAGGCGCTACAGTACCAATTGCCTTGCCGACTTCCAGCATAGCTTCGGTCTTGCCGCCTACTGTGCCGTTGATCACATGCACATAGCTGGTGTTATGCAGGGTAACAGTACCCTTGTTCAGAACCACCTGCAGCTTTTCCGCCGCATACAGCAGCTTTTCGTACATAGCTCTCTGATTTGCGTCGGGTTTGCTGACAATCAGACGCTTATGCAAATACTGCATAATGCTGTATTCATCGGTGGTGGCAACCTCGCCGTCCACATAAACAGAAGCAGTTACCACAGTATCGATGTTCTGCAGGGCGACGCCACTGGATGCAACATATCGCTGGCAAGTCTTTCCGCTAATCACGGGGTCAGCAGTGCCATCATCAAAGGGTACAGCCTTAAATTCGTTTGTGCCGTCAGACAGAACGATCTTGTCGATGGTCTTACCCTCGGGAACATAAACTGCGTACATGATCTGCAGGTAATCGTCGAAATAGACGTTGTGGGCCATGACCTGCACGCCATTGACCGGAGTATCCGGAATAACCGGGGGGTCCGGAACAACCGGAGTCTGGGCAAAGTTGATCTGTACAGTGCAGTTAGAAGTGGGGGTTACCGTGAATACATTGCCGTTTTGGACGACGGTAGCCGTACCGGAAGTAACGGTATAGCCGTCTACATAGCAACCGGTCTTGGGGGTGGCAGTAATCACCTTGTCGCTGATAGAGACTGTACCGTAATTCACATTGTTGGAAACTGCAGTAACGGTGTAAGAAGGAGGTGTAACCACCACGTCATCACCGCCGGAGGGTGTCTGCATAGCAGGCACTTCCTCATTAAACAGCAGGAAAGCCAGCTCCGGATAGTCGACATAGACGTTACGAGTGCCGGTAATAGACTCTACAGAGTCGTTTCTGCCCATTTCCCAAGTATCGACCGGGTCGGCTGCCATCCACTTAAGCAGCACTTCCTTGCTCTCGATAACACCGCTTGCGCCCCACATATTTTCTGTACCCCAGCGGGTGTAAACGTACAGTACAACGCGGGCAACGTCGCCGCGCACATCGTAATTGCCGCCTGCTTCGTTGTTAGGATTATAGTAGCTGGTGGTGGTTTCCTCACCGTAAGCCTTGTTGCCACGGCTGCTGTTGATGTTGGAGCTTGTGGGTCGCAGCATCATAATGTCATTTTCGCCATTGCCGTTGGCATCGCCCTTGCTGTTGGGCCAGGTGTGCTCTCTATTCCAGGTAGAACCGCTGTCCCACTCCGGACCGATGTCATTTCCGGAATAGAAGCAGGAAATGCTGTCATCTGTAAGCGCGCTGCCCTGGCAGTCGGTAAACCGGAACAGATACCGGGTATCGTCATAGCTGGTTGTCTTTGCTTGGGCATCTGTGACCAAATCATTCAGCGCCTGATACAAAGCGCTACTGGGAACGGAATCCGTATTGGAAGAACCGGACAGCTTGCTTAATTCGCTGTAGGTTACATTTTTCCCCGTATAGAATGCCTCTGCATTGGGGGAAAGGAAGGTGGCAACCTCACCTCTTGTGCCCCAGTTGTAAATTACGTTGGTGTACTTGCTGATTTCGGTGGGTGAACCATAAACGTAATCCACCGTATTGGCAGCAGAAACCGGCAGACGAATGCCGGAGAGCACACCGACGCACAAAATAAGCGCCAACATCAAAGACAATGCGCGTTTTGTGAAGCTCTGCATATTGTTTACCTCGTTTCGTGAGATTTCTCAAAATCTTACTTTGGGCAATTATAGTACCATAAAACACTCAAAAATGCAATCATTTCCTATAAAAAGCCTAACACTATACAAAAAAAGTGCTGCACTTTCGTGCAGCACTTTTTCTTATTGTTTACTGTGTGTCTATCCAGCCAAAGGAAATATCAGCGGATTAGAACCACTCTTTGCGGCTGAAAGGCGTTGCGATCTCATTAAAGCGCAAGCTGCTTGCGGATGCGGTTTTCTGATAAACGACCTGGATACCAGTAACTCTAACCTGCTTGCCGTTGCTTCCGTTCTTAACAGAATTGAGCTTCACAGAAGTACCGGAAACAGCAACTTCCTGATTGCAAATATCTGTTGTAGTTCCATCTACGTAGAGGTATGCATAAGTACCGGTCTGCGTACTAATCTTGATAGAAACAAGCTCATATCCTTCAGGTACACTGATGGTCATCGTGCCTGCAGGGGAATCCGTTGCATAAATACGGATATGATCGCCGTTGTATGCCTTACCGGTGTTGCTGCCGCCACCAATCTGAACAGAAACAATATTATCAAGCTTGAAGCTCTGCTTTGTTGTGCTGCTGGTCCAGCCATATTCGGCAATCAGATCAGAAACCGATCTGCTTACTGTGATAGGAGTACCGGTTTCACCGCCGCCAAAGTCAGGATCGGCTTCGCCACAAACGGAGCAAGAACCCTCTACATAGGTGTGCTCGCCGGTTGCCTCCAGGATTTCACCGGGAGTCATCAATGCGCCACAGATGGTGCAGACGGTATCGCCGGAGTAGCCTGCTTCACCGCAGGTAGGTGCCTCATAGTTGACCAGGTTACCGGTGTGCTCACAAGCCTCATAGACCATGAACAGCATTGCGCGTGCATACGCGCTGTTAGTACCGTTGGATGTAGCGTATACACCGAACTGATTCAGACTGCTGTTAGTGTTAAACAAAATGCCGCGCTCGGGTGTCTTGATAGAATTCAAGAAGATTTCGCCATTGGCGCCTACTTCGACAGTCCAGACGCAGGTGTTTGCATCAAACTCGTCTACCAGAGCAAAGGTAGCGTTGGTGCCGCCTGTGTGAGTCAGGTACTGGCTGCCATTGTGCAGGGTAACACCGCCAGCTACATTGGTAACAGTCCACTCGGGTGCGCCATCGGTAGTAACAGCGCCGTTAAACACATTGACTTCAACGCTGTCGATTCTGTTCTTATCATTGAGCGCAGCGTCCATTGCAATGTACTTTTCGCTATGATTAACAGCAATAACGAAGTTGCCGTTTGCAATGACCTCGGGCTCTTCAACAGAGGTATCGTTCAGAGATGCAACCAGAGTCAGGTTCACGCCTTCCTCAACAACCAGAGCCTGAACTTCTGCAGTAGTCTTCTCTACGGAAGCACCTGCAACACCGGCATCGGTGTACTCAGTAACAGTCCAAACAACTTCCTGGTTTTCGCCGGGAACCAGATCGCATGTCACACCGGACAGAGCGGTGCCAACTGCTACCATAGCTTCCGTCTTAGCGCCGTCGACAGTGCCGTTGGTTACCTTAACGTAGCTGGTGCTGTGCAGAGTAACGCTGTCATTGAGAACAGCCTGCATCTTCTCAGCAGCGTCCAGCAGGCTCAGGTACATAGCATCCTGTGCCTCGGTAGCACTGTCTGCAATCAAACGCTTGTGCAGGTACTGCAGAACGCTGTACTCGTCGGTTACAACAACTTCGCCGTCTACGTAAACTTCAGCAGTAACAACAGCGTCAATATTCTGCAGAGAAACGCCGGTATCTGCCACATAAGCAGGGTACTCTACGCCGCCAATGCTTGCGTTGATCTGATTACCCTCTGCATCCACGTAAGGGATAGCAGCGTATTCATTGGTGCCGTCAGACAGAACGATCTTTTCAACCGTCTGACCTGCAGGAATGTCCAAAGCGTACATGATCTGCAGATAGTCATCAAAGTAAACGTTGTGGCCTACGATCTGCACAGAGTCATTCTCTGCAGCGTAAGCAGGAATCATGGCAACAAAGCCAATGAGCATGGCGCAAACCAGCACCAATGCAAAAATCTTTGTCATAGTCTTTTTCATAACGATTTTTCCACCTTCCTTTTTATTGTGCCGAATTATGCCCAGCCATCGGGATCGTAACCGCCGCCGCCGATACCGCCCTCATCCTTGTTAGAGCCGCCGACCGGGTCGTTTACTTTCAAACCGGGCAAACTGAGCAACAGGATGTCCGCTTCAGCAGGTGTATATTCTTCTTTCATACCAGACGCTCCTTTTGTCATGATTTGGTTTTTCGATCTGCCAATCACTAGACAGATGCGAAGATAATTTTTCACCTATATATAAGGTAGCATAATCGTTTTTGAATTACAAGCATTTTCCCAAAAAATTTGAACTTTGTACCAAAAAGCCAAAACCATTGCCTTTTCTGCCTCTTTATTGTATAATATTGCAACAAATCGTCTGTGCACGGAGGCTATTCCTATGGAAACACGGAAATTATTTTATGAAGATCCCCGGATGCAGGAATTTACCGCCACGGTGGTAAGCTGCGAACAAACCGACAAAGGCTATGCCGTTATTTTGGATGCCACCGCCTTTTACCCGGAGGGCGGCGGTCAAGCCTGCGATATCGGCAACCTGAACGGTGACATCTACGTCACCGACGTGCGGGAAAAGGACGGTCAGATCGTCCATCTGTGTAACAAAGAAGTTGCCCCCGGCACGCAGGTCACCGGCGCAATTAACTGGTGGCGGCGGCAGGATCTGATGCAGCAACACACCGGCGAGCATATCGTCTCCGGCATTATCCACCGGATGTTCGGCTGCCACAACGTAGGCTTCCACGTAGGCGGCGACGTGATCACCATCGATTTCGACTACCCCATTCCGGCAGAAGCCCTTACCCAAATTGAAAACCAGGCAAACGAAGCCATCTACGACGATATTCCCGTAAAATGCTGGTATCCCAGTCCGGAAGAACTGCCCAAAGTCGGCTACCGCTCCAAAAAGGAGATTCCCTGGCCGGTGCGCATCGTAGAAATTCCCGGTTTTGACAAATGCGCCTGCTGCGGTGTCCACGTCACCTCCACCGCCCAAATCGGCATCATTAAATTATTAAGCATCGCCAAGTTCCACCAAGGTGTGCGGATCGAAATGGTCTGCGGTTGCAGAGCCTTCATGCTCCTAAGAGATGTGTATGAGCAAAACAAGCTGGTTTCTCAGGCATTTTCCGCAAAAATCTTGGAGACCGGTGCAGCCGCCCAAAAAATGAACGACGCCTTGGCAGCAGAAAAATTCCGGGCAACGGGATTGGAGCGGCAGCTTTACACCCACATCGCCGCCACCTTTGAAAACAAGGGCGACGTGGTGTATTTCGCAAAAAACTTCTCCCCGGCAGCCGTCCGGGAGCTGGCTGACCGGATCGCCCAAACCTGCGGCGGCACCGCGGTGGTATTCTCCGGCAGCGACGATACCGGCTACGCCGTTTGCATGGTAAATAAAGCCACCGACATCTCCGCCTTAGGCAAAGAACTCAATGCCAAACTCAACGGCCGTGGCGGCGGCAAGCCCGGCTTCTTCCAAGGCAGCGTGCAAGCAACACAAACGCAAATCCAAGCTTTCTTTAACCTTGTCACCTGAAATATGTAGGGGACGGGTTTCCCGTCCCGCCATTGCGGATCTGCGTCGCCCCTTGCGAGCATAACCCAGGCTTAAAAATCTTAATTTGTTTCTGTTTTTGTGCTGTCTGCCTAGAGTTTTTCATAAAAAACGACGTATTTTTACAAATCAGATACTTTACAATAAATAACAACTATTGTATAATGGTGCTGTATCGGGTTTTTTCAATCCGACTGTACATTCTGTAATAAATGCTGCAAAATGCAGCAAAAGTAATGGAGGAATAAACTATGTCCGTTAAAGTTGCTATCAATGGTTTTGGCCGTATCGGCCGTCTGGCTTTCCGTCAGATGTTCGGTGCTGAGGGTTACGAAGTTGTCGCTATCAACGACCTGACCTCTCCCGCAATGCTGGCTCACCTGCTGAAGTACGACTCCACCCAGGGTAACTACGCTGCTCAGGGTCACGTTGTCGAGGCTGGCGAGGATCACATCATTGTCGACGGCAAGAAGATCACCATCTACGCTAAGGCTAACGCTGCTGAGCTGCCTTGGGGCGAGCTGGGTGTCGACGTTGTTCTGGAGTGCACCGGCTTCTACACCTCTAAGGAGAAGGCTATGGCTCACGTTAACGCTGGCGCTAAGAAGGTTGTTATCTCTGCTCCCGCAGGCAACGATCTGCCCACCATCGTTTACAACGTCAACCACGAGACCCTGACCAAGGAAGACAACATCATCTCTGCTGCTTCCTGCACCACCAACTGCTTGGCTCCCATGGCTAAGGCTCTGAACGACCTGGCTTCCATCGAGTCCGGCATTATGTGCACCATCCACGCTTACACCGGCGACCAGATGATTCTGGACGGTCCCCAGAGAAAGGGCGACCTGCGCCGTAGCCGCGCTGGCGCTATCAACATCGTTCCCAACTCCACCGGTGCTGCTAAGGCTATCGGCCTGGTTATCCCCGAGCTGAACGGCAAGCTGATCGGCGCTGCACAGCGTATCCCCACTCCCACCGGTTCTACCACCATCCTGAACGCTGTTTGCGCTAAGGCTGTTACCGTTGAGGAGATCAACGCTGCTATGAAGGCTGCTGCTACCGAGTCCTACGGCTACAACGAGGACGAGATCGTTTCCTCCGATATCATCGGCATGCGTTTCGGTTCTCTGTTCGATGCTACTCAGACCATGGTCTGCAAGCTGCCCGACGGCAAGACTCAGGTTCAGGTTGTTTCCTGGTACGACAATGAGAACTCCTACGTTTCTCAGATGGTCCGCACCATCAAGTACTTCGCTGAGATCTAATCTTAAAGCAAACAAAAGCACCAGCCAATCGGCTGGTGCTTTTTTTATTGAAAAATCCATCTTGCGTTAATCCAAAACAAATTGCCCGAGTGTACACACTCGGGCAATTGCTATATTAGGGAAGCGGATACTGTTCCGGGAACAGCACGTGCCACATCGTCAAAGCACAAGATACAATGTTACATTTTCTGCAAGCAGAAAATTCCACCTGTATCTTGGCTTCTCCTCTCCCCACAAAAGCCTTTCGCTTTTGCGGGGTCCCCAATTATAAGGGGTACTGCTCAGGGAACAGAACATACCACATAAGGGCTACCACATCAGCATTGGACAGCGTACCGTCCTTGTTCAGGTCGGTTTCCACATCCAGGGGGTACTGCTCGGGGAACAGAATGTTCCACATCAGAGCAACTACATCGTCATTGGTGAGCTTGTCGTCGCCGTTCATGTCGCCGGGCATAGTCTCGATGACGGGTGCGGTGTACTTCCAAATCAGATCACCGTCTGCATCGGATTCCGTTTCGCCCAGATCAGAGGAGATGGTTGCGCCGCTGATGGCATAAATCTTGCCGCTCAAAGCTTCCGCCAAGTCTGTCTTGCCGGCAAGGGTCAACGTAACGGTTGCCGGACGGGCATCGTCCAAAGCAAAGGCAAGAATTGCGTTTCCGCCGTTGTCGTCGGTAATCATGCCACCGGAAACATTCATCAGCGCAGAATTCAGGTACACGTTATCGCCGTTGTAAGTACCCTTGGCCGCCTTGCCGTCGATTGTGCCAATGGTGGCAGTACCGTTTTCAATAACGCCGCCGCTAAAGTTAAAGGTCTTGGTGGAGTTGTGGCCGGTAACCATCAAGTTGCCGCCGTTGGCCGCCACACCGTTTTTGATGGTGCCGCCGGTCATATCTATGTTTGCACGGGAGTAGATGTTGCCGCCGTAAGAGGTGGCTGTGCCATTCTCGATAGTGCCGCCGGACATCACCAGCTTTGTGCCGTTGGTCATGTAGATGTTGCCGCCGCCGTTGTTGGTAGCCACGGCACGGGTAGCTTCACCGCCGGAGAAGATCACATCGCCGGACAGATGGATAATGGCTGCGTTGTCGGCATAAAGGTTGCCGCCGTTGCCGTTTTGCGCCTTGCCGCCGGTAATCACGCCGCCGGAAATGCTGATAGCCTTCTTGCTGGACTGGTACATATAAATGTTGCCGCCTCTGGGGGTCGAGCCATCAGAAGCAGATGCCTTGCCGTTTTCAATGGTGCCACCGGAGATATCCGTGTCGGACATGTTGATGTAAACCGCACCGCCATAAACTGCCTGACCGCCGGAAATCCTGCCGCCGGACATGGTGAAGGTGCTGTTTGTTACATAGACTGCGCCGCCGTTGGTGGCTTTGCCGCCTTCAATTCTACCACCGGACATAAGGAAGTTGCCGGTATCCACAGCCACAGCGCCACCTTCGCCGCCACCGGCTGTGCCGCCGATGATGGTGCCGTCATACAGATTGAAGTCTGCTTTCTTAATGTACACAGCGCCGCCGTCATTCTTGGTCTCTCTGCCTTCAACAATGCCGCCGTACATGTTAAGCACACCGGTCTCCAGGGCAATCGTGCCGCCGTAAGTGTAGGAGCTTTCGGCAGTGGAAGCGATGCGAATACCGCCGTACAAATTCAGCGTACAACCGCCGGTATTGGTATTGGGGTTCAGATTGATAACACCGCCGGGGCTGTTGGTGTAGCCGCCGGTGATCAAGCTTACCCGGCTGTCCATATTCACAAGGCTCAAAGTAGAGCCGGAATAAACAGCGAATGCTCTGCTTGCGTTCTTAATGTTGTAGCCATTGGTATCAATAACCACGTCCACCTTGATATTGCCGTCGGTCTTGCCGATCTGGATCTGACCGGAGGGGGCAATGCTGCCGGTGAGCCGGTAGTGCTTGCGGTCAGCTGCATCGGTGATGAGGTGGCCGCCGGACCAATCCTCCCAAACTACATCCTCGCCACAATGGGGGCATTTTTCTTCCGGAACGTGGGTCTCCTCGGTGGGCGCAGTCTCTTCGCCCTCACCGCCCTTCAGATTCAGCTTTGCCACCAGCATAGCATGGTCGCTCAGATCACGACGGTCGCAGGAAACTTCCAAAATTTCAATGCTGGAACTGACAATGATGTTATCTAAGTAACGGTTGCCGGCAGCAGTACTGCCGAAGTTGGGCCAAGTATTGAAGTTGCCAAACTTGCCGCCGTTGGCAAGGTTGTAACCTGCCTCCTCAAACAGCTTAAACTCGTCTACCGTATATACATTGAAGTCGCCCAAAATGATCGCATACTGCTCTTTGTCGGCAACGCTGATCAGTTCTTCGATCTGTGCCTTGCGGGCCACGTTGATGTCCTCTTCAAAGGACAGGTGAGCATTGATGATGCAGATCTTTTTGCCGTCGATGTAGGTGTAAGCCTTGATGTACTGACGGCCGCTGCCAGCTTTGAAATTCACCACAGTTTCATCGTACAGCTTCGTCTTGGAAACGATGTTCTTACCGGTGTACTTTTCGCCGGTGGTAAACTGGTAGGGATACATTTCACCAAAGACGCACTCCTTGGGGTCCATGGTCTTGCTCTCGTTGAAGTGCTGCATATACTCCTGACCGCCCAAGATATCGGCGTTGTTGTCCCGGAGCATCTGCCGCCAAGCCGCCGCCACACTCTCTGCCTTGTCGTCGGGGGCATACTCCGTAACGCCGTTGCGCCACAGGCCGTAGTTCTGGGTAGCAACGATCAACTGGGTATCCACACCGGGGGTCACAGAGGGAACAGTCGTTGCCTCGGTAGGCTGGGTCGTCGCTGCGCTCTTGTAGATCTCCACATCAAACGTCTCCCACAGTTCATCAGTAATGGTCACATTGTTGCCGCTGCGATGGAAGGCAGTCAGCCGCAGTTCGGTGGGAACTCTGCCATTAATGGCAGTTGCCTCAAAGGTAAACACCGCCCGGTCCGCCGTATAGGTGTTGTAGCCGTAAGAGCCGTTGGCATCGGCATAGTAGCCGTAAATGCCCCAGTTGCCGGTGGGGAACACAAAGCGGATCACATCGCCCTCGGTCAGAGGGATCACCGCATATTTCCGGCTCACCAAGGATGCATTGATTGCGTTATCGTAATACGTACCCTGCTGCCAGGTAAGTGTCGGCGCTTCTTCCGCCGCCTGGGCATAAACGCCGCAAAGTGCAGTCAAAAGCAGGGTCAGGGTCAAAACAGTAATAAACCAACGTTTCATAGAAAGCCCTCCTTAGTCCAATTTGTTCATTAATTGCAAAATGCGACGGACAGAATTCAGCACAGCGCCTCTGTCCAGCTTGCCGGATTGCAGCAAGCCTATCGGATCGCAGGGTCTTACGGGATTTTCGTAGCCGGTGTTCACTTCCTCCGGCATTTTCACGTCTACACCGGCGTGGATTTCTTCCTCCAAGGTGGACAGCACCCACCAGTCGGTCATAACCACACCATCGTAACCCCATTCGCCACGAAGCACACCGTTGATGGCCTCCCAGTTGGCATTTGCCAGCACGCCGTTCACCGGGTTGTAAGAAGTCATCAGCGCCCAAGGCTTCGCCTTTTTCACCACGATCTCAAAACCCCGGAGGTAAATTTCCCGCAACGCACGCATGGACACACGGGAATCGCACATGCGGCGGTCATTTTCTCGGTTGTTGCACAGATAATGCTTGATCGTTGCCGCAATGTGCATGGACTGACAACCGTTGACGCAAGCCGCCGCCATCAGACCGGAGGACAGGGGATCTTCGGAGTAGTACTCAAAGTTTCTGCCGCACATGGGATTGCGGTGGATATTCAGCGCCGGGGCAAGCCAGATGCCGATGTTGTTTTCTTTCGCCTCAGCGGCAATGGCCGTGGCGGCCTTTTTCACCAAAGGCAAGTTCCATGTCTGAGCCATGGTGGTCTCGCAGGGGAAAAATGTGGTGTACACACCTCTGCCCGGACGGGCGCGGACGCCCATAGGGCCGTCGGTGGTGGGAACAAGGGGAATCTTCTTTTTGTCCCGGCTGTAATACTTAGGGGTTGCGCCGATGCCGTTGGTCAAAGATACGTTTGCCATTGGGTGACCGTACAGCAGCTCGCACAGCTCCTCATCGGTCATGCTCGCCATGAACGCGTCCAGCCGATCCTCTTTGTACGCCTGCAACAGCGGGAACTGCATACCGGGTTCCGCCTTTAGGCGATACCGCTTGATGGGGTGCGCCATCGGTTCTGCTGCCGGTAATTTTTCCATCGTGCCGTCGGCAGTCAAGCGTTCCGGCAGATCCTTAGGCGCAAGGTAAGGCTTGCACCGGCGGACAAGAATATTCTCCGGCAGGTTGAATTCCAGCGCTTGCGCCGTATCTTTTACATTGGTGCCGATATGTACGGTGTACTGTCCCTTTTCCAGCAGGAAAGCGCACTTTTCGATCTTGCCCAGATCGTCAAAAGAGCCAAACTCCCGGATATCAAAGTGCAGTTTCAGCTTGGCAGTCTCGCCGGGTTGCAAAAGTCGGGTCTTTCCAAAGGCGCACAGCACCTTTTTCGCCTTGCCAAGTTTGCCTTGGGGCGCAGTCAGATACGCCTGCACCACTTCCTTGCCAGCGACTTTGCCGATGTTTTTCACTTCCACTTCTAGCTTGGCGGTGAATTTTTCCAGCGAAGCGGCGGTGGTATTTACAGAGAATTCCGTGTAGCTCAAACCAAAACCAAAGGGGTACGCCACCTTCTCCGGGGCAAAGGTCTCAAAGTAACGGTAGCCTACGAAAATATCCTCTGTGTAGTTTACATAATCTTGGTTCTCATGGAAGCCTTCTGTGCTGGGATAGTCCTCCATTCGGTTTGCCAAGGTGTGTTGCAGGTGACCGGAGGGGTTCTGCTTGCCCAGCAGAATGTCCGTCAGCGCTGTGCCGGCAATGCCGCCGCCATACAGCGGATAGAGAATCGCACCCACCTTGGGGTCATCCTTATATTCCACCACGCTGACAGGGCCGCAGGAATTGATGACCACGACCACCTTTTCAAAGTCTTTTTTCAGGCGGTCCAGCAATGCCTGCTCCTCGTCCCACAGATAAAAGTCGCCTTTTCCGCCGGTGCGGTCGCCGTTATCATCGCCCTCAGAGGAGAACCGGGACACACAGAAAACCGCCACGCCGCCAAAGTCTTTCGCCCCTTGGTACAATTCTTCCGGCAGTACGGGCAGGGGCATGTGGTAGCCTCTGCGCCACTTAATGTAGCCAACCGGGTGGGTGCGGTGACCCTCGTCCAAGATTGCATTGACTTCCTTTAAATAATAAGGAATCGTATCGGGATACAAGGCGATCTCACCCCGATCAGCCGCAGCCTGCAAACCCTCTGCCAAGGTGATCTCCCGGTCGGAAAATACCTCGCCGCTGCCGCCGCCGCCTAAATGAAATTCACCGATGCCCAAGCCGAACAGACAGACCTTTGTACCTTTGCGCAAAGGCAATGTGCCATCATTTTTTAATAGAACTGTGCCTTCCACCGCAGCGGTGTAGGCGGTCTGCCAATGGGCCTTGCTGCAGGTCACAAAGCTGCGGTTTTTGCCCAACGGGCGCACCGGCTGGTATAAAAATCTGGAATGTTTCTCTAAATTCATGACCAGCGCCTCCTAATTCCATGCTCTTCTAATTGCATTATAGGTAATTTTGTGCTATGATACTAGATAAATAAAGCTATAATATAGTAATTTTGTGCGGAGTGTGCCTATGAAACTGCTATACGAACAGAAAACCGAAATCAAAGTGACCTACCCCAAAGGCGTGGATTTTCCTATACACGTCCACGAAGCGGTGGAACTGGTGCTGGTTTTAGAGGGCAGCTTTACCGGCATTGTGGGCAATCAGCGCTGTCATGTAGGTCCGGGAGATATTTTCATCACTTTCCCAAACCAAGTCCACGCCTATGAAAATTGCGAAAGTTTCAAAGGCTATGTATTGATCGCCCCCAGTAAGCCTTTTTTATCGGCGTATCGATCCAATCTGGAACAAAAACTGCCGAAAAACCCAGTATTCCATCCGGACAACGCTCTATTTGAACAGCTTCTCACCCTGCTGCAGCTTGCCTACAAGGACCGGCATGCGCCCTACGATGCGATCCTCCGGGGATACACCCTTTCCATTGTAGGAAAACTGCTATCCGCCCTACCTATGACGGAAAAACCCTCCCAAGCAGATGCGCTGCAGGCAGTTTTGTCCTACATCAGCGAGCATTACACCGAACCCATTCGCCGCAGAGATGTTGCCAAAGCCGTTGGCTATAACGAAAGTTATATCTCCCACTTATTCGCCGACAGCTTGAATACCACCTTGACCGGTTACATCACCACCTTGCGGCTGAACGAAGCGCAGCATCTTCTGAAAGATACCGACCTGCCGGTAAGCCGGATCGCTATGTCCTTGGGCTTTGCTTCCATCCGCTGCTTTAACCGCATTTTCGCCCGGGAAGTGGATATGACCCCCACCGCCTACCGAAATCAATACCGATAAACAAAAAACTGCCCGGTGCGAAATGCACCGGGCAGGATTTTTATTTTATTGCAGTAACGATACCGAGCGGGTCAGGGAAGTCGTGACACAGTATGCACTGTGCACGAATTGTCAACAGTAACTTACTGCTGGCCTTCCATTTCCTTCAGAGCGTCCTTGCGGCTGAAGTTTGCACGGCCCTTCTCGTCGAAGCCCATGAACTTAACCCAAGTCATATCGCCCAGGTTCAGAACGTCCTCGACCTTCTCAACACGGCGGTTCTCCAGCTTGGAGATGTGAACCATGCCGTCGTGACCGGGAGCGATCTCAACGAATGCGCCGATGGGCAGGATGCGAACGACCTTGCCGTAGTACAGCTTGCCAACCTCGGGAACGAAGCAGATGTCGTCGATCATCTTCTTAGCAGCGTAAGCAGCAGCGGAGTCAACAGCGGAGATGAATACAGAGCCATCGTCCTCGATGTCAACCTTAGCGCCGGTGTCAGCACAGATCTTCTGAATGGTCTTGCCGCCGGAGCCGATGATCTCACGGATCTTGTCAACGGGAACAGACAGGCTGATCATCTTGGGAGCGTACTCGCTAACCTCAGCACGAGGCTCGGAGATGCAGGGCAGCATGACCTCGTCCAGAATTACCAGACGAGCCTTGCGGCAGCGCTCCAGAGCGTCAGCAATGATCTCCATGGTCAGACCCTTGTTCTTCAGGTCCATCTGGATAGCGGTAATACCCTCGGTAGTACCGGCAACCTTGAAGTCCATTTCGCCGTGGAAGTCCTCAACACCCTGAATATCGGTGAAGGTTCTCCACTCGCCGGTCTCCTGATCGGAGATCAGGCCGCAGGAAATACCTGCAACGGGACGCTTAATGGGAACACCGGCATCCATCAGAGCCAGAGTAGAACCACAGATAGAACCCTGAGAGGTAGAACCGTTGGAAGACAGAACCTCGGAAACCACGCGGATTGCGTAGGGGAACTCCTCGATGCTGGGGATCACAGGCAGCAGAGCCTTCTCAGCCAGTGCGCCGTGACCGATCTCACGACGGGAAGTGGAGCGGGCAGCTCTTGCTTCGCCGGTGGAGAAAGCGGGGAAGTTGTAGTGGTGGATATACCGCTTGGTTTCCTCGTCGTAAATGGTGTCCAGCTTCTGAGCAGCGGACAGAGTGTTCAGAGTACAGATGGACAGAACCTGTGTCTGGCCACGGGAGAACAGACCGCTACCGTGTACTCTGGGCAGCAGACCAACCTGTGCATCCAGCGCACGGATATCGTCCATGCCACGGCCGTCAACACGCTTGCCCTGCAGCAGCCACTTCTTAACGACCTTCTTCTGCATCTTGTACAGGCAGACCTCGATGTGAGTCTCGAAGTCCTCGTACTTCTCAGCGAACTTCTCCTGGAAGTCCAGACGAGCAGCAGTCAGGCGCTCCTCACGGACGTTCTTGTCGTCGGTGTCCAGAGCGTGCTCGATCTGACCCAGACCGTACTCGATCAGGTCGTCCAGCAGTTCGTGGTTAACAGCAGCCTTCTCGAAGGTGAACTTGGGCTTGCCGATCTCAGCAACGATGCCGTTGATGAACTTCACGATCTCCATGTTGGTCTCGTGAGCGATGCGGATGGACTCGTAAACGATAGCCTCGGGAGCCTCGTTTGCTTCTGTCTCGATCATAACGACCTTCTCGAAGGTGGAAGAAATGCAGACAAAGCAGTCGCATGCGTCACGCTCTTCGGAAGTGGGGTTGATGATATAACGGTCGCCAACGTGTGCAACGTTGGTGGTGGCGACAGGTCCGTTCCAGGGCACATCGGAAGAAGCGATGGC
>JAZRQF010000069.1:0-10614 GCA_045649605.1 Faecousia sp. | reverse complement strand
GCAATTCAGCAGGTATGGGATGCAATCAAAAAATACAACCCTGAAAGCATTGGATATGCTTGGGATAATAGCAACCCTCGTATTCAATTAGAGCCTATCGGCACAAGAGGATATATTGAACTGCATCCAGTAAAAAGCATTTGACAAATTCCAATTTGTCGAACAGATAAAACCAGCCGGTTAAGATGCCGGCTGGTTTATTTTTGGGGGAAGAAAACAAATGCGGTTTTCTTCTGCATATTTTTTACCCTCATGGCAAACAATACCTCCGAACACCAAACAGTACCTGCGCCATGCGTCGGTACACACTATACAAGGAGGTTTTCTTATGTTCCGTATGCGTATTGTCTGTCTGCTGCTGGCACTGGCTTGCCTGCTGCCTATGGCACTGCCCGTAAATGCTGCAGAAGTAGACTGCGATGCCACCTATTGCTTTACACCTGCAGATTTTTCTTCGCAGGAGGGTCTGCGAGGTATCTGCATCACCCATCTGCCCGATGCCAAGGCCGGCACGGTAATGCTGGGAAACCGTGTTATTCGCTCCGGCGATATTCTGACGGCTGATCAGTTATCCGAACTCACTTTCTCTCCCCTGCGCACCGAACTGGATCAGGATGCGGTAGTTACCTATCTGCCCATCTTCTCCAACCGGGTAGAGCCTTCCGCCACCATGACCATCTCCATTCGTGGCAAAGAGGACAAGGCGCCCGTTGCCGACGACTTCGCCATGGAGACCTATAAAAATCTGCCCAATCAGGCTATGCTGAAAGCCAGCGACCCTGAAGAGCAAAAGCTGACCTATACCGTGGTACGCCAGCCCCGCCGTGGGCAGGTGGAGTTAGGCGAGGACGGCAGCTTCACCTATACCCCTAAGAAAAACAAGGTGGGCGTAGACTCCTTCACCTACACCGCCACTGACCCTGCCGGCAACGTATCCCGGGAAGCAACTGTGACCATTCAGATCCTGAAACCAACAGATGCCAAGCAGTACACCGACACTATGGGCGAGCCTTGCCGCTTTGCAGCCGAGTGGCTGCGCAACACCGGTCTGTTTGTAGGTGAAAAGATCGGTGAACAAGAATACTTCCATCCGGAGAAAACCGTCAGCCGTGGAGAATTCCTGGCTATGGTGATCAAGACCCTGGATATCCCTGTAGAAGAAGTTTCCTATGATGCCGTTCCCCAGGACACGCCCGCATGGCTGAAGCCTTACCTGGCAGCTGCTATGCGCTCCGGTCTGATCGCCGGCTGGCCTGAAACCGAGGACGGCAGCTTCCGGGCAGATGCCCCCATTAACGGCGCAGAAGCAGCGGTCATGCTGCAAAACGTGCTGGATCTGACCATCTCTCAGCAGACTTTGGAAGCTGAGCAGGTAGATGCAGAAGCATCAGCAGAAGATGTGCCTGCATGGGCAGCCGTGTCCATGACTGCCATGGCAGAAAACGGTATCGCTATGGATGCCGCCAAGGAATTGACCCGCAGCGACGTGGCGCAGATTCTGTATCAAGTCGCCGATCTGGCCGTCAATGCCCCCGGCATGACTGTGATCCGCATGCAGCATTAAAAAGTACGCCCTACCAAAGGTAGGGCGTATTTATTAGTTCATATCCTCGCCTTTGAAATAGCGAACCAAGGGCGTTTTTTGCAGCAGCACAGCAGCCAGCAGAATAAGCGCCAGATCCAACACCATAAATGCACCATTATACAGCGCAGAGTAGATCCAAGGGGTGGTCATGGTCATGCCGAAAAAGGCCTCCGGCATGTATTCTGCCCAAAGTGTTGCGCCTACCACATAATGAACCAAAAAACGTGCGGCGCAGGCAACCACCGTGCCCAGGTAAAACTTGCCCTTGAAAAGGCCGGCCACACCCAGCACTGCATAGGCAAGCAGATAATCACCAATCATACTCTGCCAGCCAATGGAAATACCGCCTGCAAACAGCATCTGCATAACGCCGTGGGCAAAGCTTACCAGCATAGCCGGACCAAATCCCCAGCGAACGCAAAACAGCAAAACCGGCAGCATCGCCAGATCTACACTGCCGCCCCAAGGCAACTTGAACAGCGGCAGAAGGCTAAGAATTTCCGCTACCGCAATAAGGATTGCACCCTCAGTCAAAATGCGAATAGATTTACGTGTGTTTTTCATATGATTTCCTCCATAAATAAATTGGACCACATTACGCCGTCTAGGTGCAATGTGATCCAAGAAGGAACCATATATGCATCTTTTCCTACGACGGTACTGACCGTATCAGGTTCACGGGTCAGGACTACAAAGTCCAATCTCAGCCGGATGCATCCGGCTCCCCGAAGACGAATTGTTTTGTGATCTGTGTTAATTATAACCGAAATATCCGGTTTGTCAAGCCATCTCCAGCGCCAACTGCTTGCCGCCCAAGATATGGAAATGCAGGTGGTGGACAGTCTGACCGGCATCTGCGCCGCAGTTAGAGACCACACGGTAACCGTTTTCCAGGCCTTCTTCCTTGGCGATCTTGGCAATCACCTCAAAAATGTGGGCAACCACAGCGCTGTTCTGCCCGGAAATTTCCGCAACAGAAGCAATATGCGCCTTGGGAATCACCAAAATATGGCTGGGTGCCTGAGGGGCAATATCCCGGAATGCCAATACCAGTTCATCCTCATACACCTTGGTGGAGGGGATCTCCCCTGCTACGATCTTACAAAATAAGCAGTCCATACTTTTTCTCCTTAAATAATACTAAATACGCCGGTACTGACTAAGGACATAATAATACCGGCCATAATCACACCCAAGCAAACAGAAGCAACTGTGGACTTAAAGCCCATATTTAAAAAGCTAGCGCCCAACACACCGGTCCAAGCACCTGTTCCGGGCAACGGAATGCCCACAAACAGCAGCAGCGCAATAAACAAGCCGCCACGTCCTGTTGCATTTACCAGCTTCTGTCCCGCCTTCTCGCCCTTCTCTAAAAAGAAAGTGAAAATTTTACCGATATACTTCTTATTTGCGCCCCAAACCAGCACTTTCCGGGCGAAAAAGTAGATAAACGGCACCGGCAGCATATTACCAAGCACGCAAGTGATCAGCGCCGGAATATAGGGCAGATTGTAGCCTACCGCATATACCATGGCGCCACGCAGTTCAATAATCGGCACCATAGATACCAAAAAAATGATCAGATAATGTAACATAAATGCTCCTTGCAAGGTGTTTTCCTTATTGTATCACAAAGACACTACGTGTACAAGATTATTTTGTCTTGGCTGTGTCAATGCTGTTACGGAACACCACAAATCTCTGAAAAAGATATTCCAGTACAAAATTGGCAACCATTGTAATACCTTGCACCAAATACTCGTTCCAACCAAAACCCGGGCCTGTCAGCACATTCATCGTCCAAGCAGACAAGGGCGTATACACCACGTAAAATGCCGCCACCTGCAGCATTGCAATGGGTACATTATTTGCAGAACAGAAGGTAAATTTCCGGTTCAGGGTGAAATTCCACAACACCGAAAGAATCAAAGCAATCAGATTGCACAGCCAATTCTCCAAATGAAACAGCTCCAGTAAAACCGTAAAGCTGATGGCTTGGATTATGCCTGCGCTAATAGAAAACAAGATAAATTTCACTGTGCGCCAGAATTCCTTTTTTCCTTCACTCATAAATGTCCCTCACTTTCATTTCTGTTCTGATTTTATCAGCTTTTTGGGCAAAAAGCAAGGAAAAACCGGCTGCAAAATACATTGCAACCGGTTTCTTGATTAAATAACTTCGCCCAGGCTGGCAGCCTTGCGCTTGTCCGCAATTCTGCGGATCTTCTGCAAGGACACACCCTCCAGCAAAAGCTGGTAGTACTCCAGAATCAGCTTGGCAAGCTCGCAATCGGCATCCAGCTGGGAGACCTCCAGCAGCACCTTCTTCGCGCTGTCCAGAGACTGCTCCATATCCTCTGCCTCATTGATAAAGCGCACCACAGCCGCCGCTGCGCCGATGGTGATGTAAGCAGGCACGATCTCATTTTGAAGCGCCAGATTGGAAGCGCCGATGAGACGGTCAGCCGGAGACAGCTTCCGCTTGGGATCGCCACCGACACGCTTGCAGGTATCCTTCAATGCGCTGTTGGTGAAACGGTCCAGCAGATCGTCAATGTGAGCAAGGATGGGCGCCAGCTCCACGCCGTAATGCTTATGCAGCACTTGTGCGCTCTCCTGCATAGCCGCCTTGACGATGATATACACCTCATCCTTGTCAATGGACTGGTAAATGTACTCCAAGCCCAGCAGATCACCTAAGTAAGCGCAGGTAGCGTGACCCATGTTGTGAATATACAGCTTGCGCTTGATGTAGTAATCAAAAGGCGCAAAGGGAATCATATTCTTGATGGCAGGAATTTCACCCTTGAATGCATCCTTGTCCACGGGCAGGAAGCCATAGCGCTCCACGCACACACGCAGAGGCTCGCCGTCCTTCATCTCGTCGGTCTGCACGGGAACCATACGACCGATGGTAGCTTCTACCAGACCGATGTTCTCGTCAAACCAAGCGCATTCCTCTTCGTTCAGCTCTGCCTTCAGCATGCCTTCCAAAACCTTGTTGGCATCCATCAGATTTTCACAGATCAGAATATTCAGAGGGCCTTTGCCCAGTTCTTTCCGGCGGCGAATACCGGCAACAATATTGCCGATGATGAACTTCAAAATGTTCACGCCTACGGCAGTCGCCATAATGTCCGCCTCGGCAATCACGTCAGCAACCGCTGCGGTGTCATTTCCGTTAACAGCGCTGACATTAACAACGTCAATATCCTCGTGGGTATCGCCGGAAATGATGCGAACCGGATACTTGCCGTTTTTGTTCAGTCCTTCCACCACCGGGGCAGCCACGTCAATAAAGGTGGTCTGGAAACCGGACAGAGAAAAGAGCATTCCGATAAAGCCGCGGCCGATATTACCGCCGCCATACATTACTGCTTTCATATCTATTAGACCTCTTAACGGTAAGGATAAATCTCCTCGTATTTCATGACTTCTTCCAAAGAACGCATGCCCTCGGTAGCGCCACGCTCGGACAGTGCTGCCACAGCGGCGCAGGTAGCCAGACGTACACTCTTTTGCAGATCCCACTTCTTCCATGCGCCGTACAGAATGCCGGAGCAGAACGCATCGCCTGCGCCCACAGTACCCTTGATGTGCTCATGAGGGATCTTCAGGCTGGTACGGTCAATGTAGTTATTGTTCTCATCTAAGCAGAAAGAGCCTTCGGGACAATGAATGACCGCCCAGGTGCTAACACCCAAATTCTTCAGACATTCCAAAGCATCCTTCATATTCTCCCGATGCAGTGTGCCGTCATCGTCACGAAGCGTAACACCGGTAACCGCCTGCGCTTCCAGCTCATTGATAACGCAGTAGTCGGTGTACTTCAGCGCAGGAGATACAATCTTCTTAAACCGGTTGCCGGACTCGCTGACCACGTCGATGGAGGTCTTCATGCCACGGCTTTGTGCCTGAGCCAAAACCTTTGCCATCTTGGTGCCGTACTGGGGATCTTCCTCGTCCAGGGCATCCAGCAGCAGAATGTAACCGATGTGGAAAATGTCTGCATCCAGACGCTCCCAATCGATATAATCCTCATTAAAGCGGGCATTGGTGCCTCTATAGTGGAAGAAGGTACGGTTCTTACTCACATTATCGCTCATAACCGATGTAAAGGAGGTTCTACCCTCTCTTTTCAGCAGGCTCAGGTCGATATTTTCGTGCTTGCCCAGCTCTTTCAGAATATAGTCGCCTTCTGCGTCCTCACCGATCAGACCCAGCGCCTGCAAAGGCATGGTGGGATCTAACTTGGCAAGGTCAACGATATCATTGCAAACCAAACCACCCACAGACTGGGTGATGCCTTCGGTGATGGTAACCAGCTCGCTCTCCTTGGGCCAATGCTCAATGGGATATGTAATATCCACGATCAGGTTACCGGCAATGCAGATACCTTTCATTTTCATTCTCCTTAAGCTTCGGGGAATCGAAACTCGACGCCCCGCCGCGGTTCATTGATTAAAACTTGTCGTACTCGTTGCACAGCAGGCGCAGAGGTGCTTCGTCTTCCTCGATCTCGGGGAAACGGCCCACCTGATCGTAGAAACGATTGTCGGCTGCGTCGTCGTTGCACATGGAGACTTCTGCCACCAGCACAGCGCCCTTGCCCTCTTCGCCCCAGAATCTGTGGTACAGACCCTTGGTCAGCGTGATGCTCTCGCCGGGATGCAGGCAAACCACGTGACCTGCGGGGAAGGTGTGCTGTACACCGTCCATGGAGACAACCACATCGGTGTCTGCCAACTGCTCATCCTCGGTGGAGTTGTACAGCTTGATCATCAGGTTGCCGCCGCCACGGTTGATGATGTCTTCCATCTTGAACCAATGGAAGTGCATGGGAGTGACCTGATTTTCCTGCACGATCATCAGCTTTTCTGCGTAGGGCTTGGGATACTTTTCAGGACTCTTCTGATTGCCGTTACGCAGAGTGATCAGGAACAGACCGGTCTTGGAGAAATCGCCCTGACCGAAGTCAGTAATGTCCCAACCCAGCATATTTTCCTTGATTTCGCTAACCTCGTCGCCCTTGGTCTTCCACTCTTCGGGAGTCCACTGGGTGAAGGGAGGCAGAGAGATCTTATATTCTTCAAACATCTTCATTGCGCTTTTGATAGCAGCATTGATCTCAGATCTTTTCATAGTATTGTCTCCTTTTAGATTTCGAAGTAACGGATGCCCTTGATCTTACAGAAGCGTGCCAGCTCCTTGCGGAAATCGCCGTAGCCCACCATCCAGTGATGGCCGATGCCGTTGGCCATGATTTCTTCGTTCATCTGCTCAACCGGCTTCTCGAACTTGATGACCACAGGGTTGCCGGGGAATTCCATACCGCAGGGAATGGCATCGCCAACCATAACTGCCATACGGAACTGATCGCCGTGACCGCAAATGTTCACAGCGGTAACCTTGCCAGGCTGTGCCACAAAGCGGGCGCAAACGCCGCTTTCTGCCAGACGAACAGGTGCCAACTCGATCTCGCCGCCGGCAATAGAGAAGCCGGAAGAGCCGCAGTGGGCAAACAGAATGGTGTTCTTTTCCTCGTCTAAGTACAACAAGTCGGTGTTGTTAACCGGCTTTTCGCTAAGCTCGTAGAGGATCTTCATGGTCAGTGCGCTGGTAACGTCGCCTTCGCAGGAACCGACAACACCCTCTTCTGCCAGCAGGGAGTAACCCAGGCAGATCTTGCCCATATAGGCAGTGTAGCAAGCGATCGCAATGGCCTCCAGGTCATACTCGCTGACCAGCTGCTTCATTGCGCCGTAGAACTTCATGGATTCCAGCATGCTCTCGTGGCTGGACAGAACCTTACAGCCGCACATCATGTCCTGCTTTTCTGCCAGCAGCTTTTCTGCTTCTTCATCAGAGATAGCTGCCACCTTCTCGGTCAGCTCATGCTCGTACAGAGGAATGACACGAGCGCCCAGCTTCTGCTTGATAGAGAATTCATCGTAGGCGATCTCGGTCATGCCCTTAACACGGCCGCACACAGTGCCCAGACGAACCTTGCCCATGCGATTGGCCAGTGCGTAAGCCACTGCGATGTCCTTGGTCTTCAGCGCGCATTCTACATTGTCAGCATCGCCGTAAATGAACTCGTAACCCTTACCGATATCGGTAAAGACAGCGCCGATCTGATGGGCGCAGCACAGACTGCCGGTGTCTCTTGCGGGGAATGCACGCAGAATAACCGGCTTATCAATGTAGGACAGCAGGTCCAACAGATGATGGTCCTCACTCCAGGTTGCGATGCAGATCAGCAGCACGTCCATATCGACCTGCTTCAGCGCCTCAGCAGCCTGCTTGACAGTCTCCAGGTCATGCATGACTACGTTTACATTGACGCAGTTAATGCCCTGCGCAGTCAAAGTATCTACAGTTGTATTCAGCAGTGCAGGTGCTTCGCTAAAACCAACCTCAAAAGGATGGCCAAGACCTACTGCTGCAATATTTGCTTTCATATTTATTGCTCCTTTCGCAGAAGTTCCCAAACTTCTGTATGCTCCATATCTCCGCCGGGTTGAATCGTACCCAAGGGGGATAGGCTTTCGATCTCCATCATGTACTTACTGCAGAATGTCTCAAAGGAGACATTGGCATCGGGATACAGTTTATCCGTATGTACCGGGAAGTGTTTGACAAAGACCGTATCGCCATTTTCATAGCGAACCGGGCCGTAAGGATGTCCCACGCCGATTTTGTATTTTTCTTCTAAAGGCTGATGGCGGATCACGATCTGATCCCGGGTATAAGTTACGCGAGGATCGCCCAAGCTGGTGTAATCCCACATGGAGATCCGGTGCCAATGGTCCATACCACCGTCTCTGCGTTCAAAGTTGATGGTCTCTGTTCCGCCGGGCGCAACCACGGAAATGGCCCACAAAGAGCATTCCAGCGGCGCATCACCGGTATTGGTAACCCGGTGGGTCACCTGCAGTTTCGCTCCGTCAAAGGTCAGGATAAATTCCTTGATCACCTTCAGTGCGGGATCTTCCTGCTGGGTCAGCACCAAAGACTCCCCTTCAAACCGATAAGAAATGGGGTTATTGTCCGGGCAATAGACCTTCTCGCTTTCCGGCGCCAACCACAAACGGTGTCCGCCTCGAATACGCCAACCTTGCTCGGTAGTGAAGAGCGTCATATCATTGGGATGTTCATAGAATACGTTTTTTTCGCCGCAGAAGGAAAAATGTCCCACGCGCAGACCGAATTCCAGAGGAATTCCCACTTCAATAACTCCGTTGTCCACGAACAGACACTGTCCGTGGACCGGATGATTTCGAATGTTATGGTTCATAATTAAGGCAGCACACGGTAAGGCACTACGCGGAATGCGTCGTTTGCCATACGGAAGCCCTCGGCGTACTGTACGCCACACTGAATGCCTCTGTAACGAGCAATGGTCTTATACTGCTCGAAGAAGTTCTGATCAGCCAGGGTATCCTTGTAGTTATCCTGCATCCAGGAGATCTGACTCTGGTGGCACAGACACATTTCCATCTTCTTGTCCATGTAGTCAGTGATGTCTACGTACTCGGTAGGAACAAAGCCCAGACCGTTTACCGGCTCAAAGTAAGCAATGATCGGGATTTTGTCGTAAGGCTTGTTGGGAGTCTCAATCTTAGCCACAGGGATCATAACGGCGATGTCGTTGATGATCTTGCTGGTCAGCTCGTGGTCGGGATTGTAATCCTCGGGGTTGTGGGTCAGGATCAGGTCAGCCTTACAGTAACGAACCAGGTCGATAAACTTCAGTCTGGCTGCTCTGTCCTCAAAGAACATCTCATCATCGTAGTCCAGGCAGATATACTCTGCACCGATAACAGCTGCAGCCTTTCTTGCCTCTTCCTTACGAATGGCTGCGATCTCATCCATGGGAAGCGTTGCAGAGCCTACGTTGCCGTTGGTTGCTGTTGCTGTGAACACCTTGTGTCCCTGACTTGCAAATTTTGCCAAAGTACCGCCGCAAGAGGTTTCGATATCATCAGGATGTGCGCCAATTGCCAGAATGTTCATAATTGCTCCTCCATATTACATTAAGTTTTTAAAAGAGAGGGTATCCTTATCAAAGGATACCCTCTCAAAGGTATGTCAGTTATGTAGTTTTACGCGGGATTAGCCCTGCTTCCATCTCTGAACGACACAAGTAACTCTGCCGCCCTCTTCGTTGATGATCTCGTAATCACCGAAGGATGCGGGGATAACCAGAGTGGAGAACTTGTCGCACTCAGCCTTCAGTTCGGGGTTGGTCTTGGAACGAACAGTGACCTTAGTACCGACAGTGGGAGTGAACATGTGCATGAACTTACCCTCGGTGGACAGCTCGCCGACCTTCTCGAAGTGGATACGCTCTACGTGGTAGGGCATAACGGGAGTGGACTTGTACTGATCGATGAAGTACTCGGGAGTCCACTTGATGACCTTGGGAGTAGCCAGCAGATGATCCTTAACCCAGGAAGCTCTTCTGGTCTTTTCCATGTTACGGCCATGCTCCAGGTGCATCTTCAGAGGCTTGCCGGTCATGGTCTTAGCATCATCATCCCAAGAGGGACGGGCGAAGTCATACTCGAAGAAGGAGTACTCAGTGCCGTTGATGGAGGGATTGGTATCCATTTCCAGAACCATCTGGTTGCCGCCGTGGCCGTGCATGGTTCCGGGGGGGATCAGGTACAGGTCACCCACACGGGACTCCCAGTTACAGATGTAATCCTTCCAGTCCCCGATGACCTTCAGATTGTTAGACTCACGGCACTTGCGCTCCCACTCTTCCAGGTCAACATCATTAAAGAAGCCCATCCAGGTATTTGCACCTTCATATGCTTCTGCAATATAGTAAGTCTCATAACGGCCAATGGGCTCGTTGAAGTGCTTCTTAACGTAGTCGGTGCTGGGGTGGGTGTGGATAGGCATGGAGATACGCTCTGCGGGGGTCTTCTCGGGGAAGTAACCGTCGTCCAGCCATGCGTCCAGGGGGAACAGGTGAGGATAGGTCTTGTTCAGGTAAGGACCAACCAGATCGTCAGCATACT
>JAZRQF010000068.1:0-2667 GCA_045649605.1 Faecousia sp. | reverse complement strand
GATCGTGAAGAAATAAACATGGGATCGGGTAAAAATAAGCGCTGATTAAATTGACTTTGCACCGTAAATATGATAATTTACTTTGTAGCAAGGTTAATTCGGTTATCTACTTAAAAATGGTCGAATCAGAACTTAAAGTTTGGAGGTAAAGTGATGTCTTATCAGGAAATTTATCAGCCTTTGCATACTATCATCGGTGCAGATTCTTTAGAGTACATGGTCGAAGTTGTTAAAAAGTTCGGCGGCAAAAAAGGTCTGGTTGTAACAGACGAAGGTCTGGCAAAGATCGGAACTCTCAAGCACCTTACTGATATCATGGACAAGACTGGTCTTGCTTATGACACTTATGCTGAAGTTAAACCGAACCCAACAGCTGGAATGGTTAGAGCATGCCATAAGAAGTATGTTGACGCTGGTTGTGACTATTTCGTAGCTCTCGGCGGCGGTTCCGCAATGGACTGCACAAAGGGTGCTTCCATCATGGCTACTAATGGCGGCGACGTAAAAGATTACGAAGGCGTTAACAAGTCCAAGGTTCCAGGCGCTCCGATGATCGCTATCAACACTACTGCTGGTACTGGTTCCGAAGTTACTCTGTTCTACATCATCACTGATGAAGAACGTAAGGTTAAGATGGCAATGGTAGACCCTAACTGCCTCGCATATGCAGCAATCGATGACCCTGTTATCATGGCTGGTATGCCACCTAGACTTACGGCTGCAACTGGTATGGACGCTCTGACTCACGCTATCGAAGCTTACACAGCGAATGGCAAATTCCCGTTCACTGATGGTCTCGCTCTCGAAGCTATCAAGCTGATTGCAAGATTCCTCGAAAGAGCAGTTGTAAACGGCAAAGATATGGTAGCAAGAGAAAATATGTGCTGGGCTGAATACATGGCAGGTGTTGCATTCTCCAACGCTGGTCTCGGTATTGTACACGCTATGGCACATCAGCTCGGTGGTTTCTACAACATGCCTCACGGTGAATGTAATGCTATGCTGCTTCCGCACTGCATGCGCTATAACTTCGAAATCAACAAGAAGAGATATGCGAAGATCGCTGGCGCTCTCGGTATCCCTACAGATGCTATGACAGACGCTCAGGCTGCAGAAGCTGCAATCAAATGGGTTGTAGACATTTCCAAGAGAATCAACATTCCTGCACTGAAGGATTCTATCTTCGATCCTAAGGATGTTCCTACCCTCGCTGCAAACGCTATGAAGGACGCTTGTATGGCAGGTAACGCTCGTCAGCCAGTTGTTTCTGACGTTGAGCAGGTATTCATGAACACTTACGCAGCAGAATAATAGCGATTCTGTTTTGTAAGGGGTGTTGGTGAAAAACATCCTTGATACGGCCTTAAAGTAAGATAACCGGCGCTGCTTCATCGCATCGGTGGGGCAGCGCTTATCATGACTCGCTAGCTCAGCTGGGAGAGCGTCTGGGTGACAACCAGAAGGTCGGCAGTTCAAGTCTGCCGCGAGTCACCATCATGCCACTGGAAACAGTGGCTTTTTTCTATATGTGAAGGAATTATTATTGCGGAAGAATTGAGAATACTATACAATGAAAGTGATCGAATCGTCAGGAACTGTCTGAGAAATTTGTTTACTGCCGTAAAACATCCGGCTGAGTAGACACACAGAGCGCCACGGACAGTTCTCAGTTGTACACCATGGAGGTTGCAATATTATGGTAGCAAAAGTTGCGTTTATTTATCTGGCCGGCGGACTTGATCCCGAAAAGCAGAACGGCCTGATTCAGTCCAAGAATATTGAACTGAAAATTGTCGGAGTCGCAAGTTACGCTCAGGCCTGTGATGTCGCAAAAGCGCTTGTACAGGCAGGAGCAGAGTCCATCCTTCTTTGCGCGGGCTTTGGATACAGAGGAACCGCAATGGTCAAAGAAGCAGTGCCGGGAATTCCTGTTGGATCTGCCAGATTTGATTATCATCCGGGTCTGGGTCAGTCCGGAGATGCAGTGTTTAATAAGTAGTGTGAAGCGACGGAGGATGAGAAATGTTTAATTGCGGTTTTATTTTTATCACAGATGAGTGCAATCCTGCTGTCGACCATACTTATATTCCGGGAGACAGCATCAATATGCAGGTTGTTGGCGTCAGTACATATTCCGAAGGTGTAGAAGCAGCGAAAAAACTGGCTGCTGCCGGTGCTAACGCGATTGAACTCTGCCCTGGATTCGGTGTCGAGGGTGTGGCAAAGATCAAGGCAGCTGTACCGGGAATTCCGGTAGGTGTCATTCGCTTTGATTTCCATGTTTGTATGGATAATCAGAGTCCTGACGATCTTTTCTAGTTTTACAGGAAAACAGCAATTGTCGAGCTTATGTGATTCGTTTATTTATAATTGCTTTTTTCGCTGTTTGCTGTAAACAGCATAAATCCGGAGGAAGGGTAAACCCTGAATGGAATGCCCTTACCTCCGGATTTTCTGTTTTACGATTGTTTTAAAGCCTCTGGCTGATTTTTAAAGTTTGACAATGGTAGGATTTGGATCCGGAGGAAGCATTCGCGTGGTATTCGCGATTCCGGTTGCCATGAGCCAGCCGTCCGGATCATAAACCTGTACTGTCGTGACGATGATTCGTCGTCCGATACTGATGACCTTGGATTTTACAATGATGTATTCCGTTTCTTTTGGAAC
>JAZRQF010000067.1:0-12639 GCA_045649605.1 Faecousia sp. | reverse complement strand
CTCCTTGGCTCACAGAACGACATGGCTACGATCCGACTTGGCACTGCAGGAGCTGCTGGAAAAGGGCGAGCAGTTTGACGAGGTTCTGGCCATCGGACCCATCCCCATGATGAAGTTCGTCTGCAAGACCACCGAGCCTTTCGGTGTCAAGACCATGGTTTCCCTGAACCCCGTCATGATCGACGGCACCGGTATGTGCGGTGGCTGCCGTGTTACTGTTGGCGGCGAGACCAAGTTCGCTTGTGTTGACGGCCCTGAGTTCGACGGCCACAAGGTCGACTTTGCTGAGCTGATGAGCCGTAACAGCACTTATCGTGGCCGCGAAGCCGAGGTAAAAGAAACCCACGCCTGCCGCATGGATGCCATGGGCAAGGCACTGATTAAGTAAGAAGGAGGAAACTGTAATGGCTAACATGACTTTGGTAAAAACCCCTATGCCCGAGCAGGATCCTCAGATCCGTGCCCATAATTTCAAGGAAGTTGCCCTTGGCTACACTGCTGAAATGGCTATCGAAGAGGCAAACCGCTGCTTAGGCTGTAAGAATCCTAAGTGTGTGGAAGGCTGCCCCGTTAATGTACGCATCCCCGAGTTCATTCAGAAGGTCCAGGAAGGCGACTTCAAGGCCGCTTACGAGATCATCACCTCCACCAATGCGCTGCCTGCTCTGTCCGGCCGTGTCTGCCCCCAGGAAAGCCAGTGCGAGTGCAAGTGTGTCCGTGGCATCAAGGGCGAACCCGTTGCTATTGGCCGTCTGGAGCGCTTTGTTGCTGACTGGTACCGTGAAAACATTAACGCAATGCCCGAAAAGACTCCCTCCAACGGCAAGAAGGTTGCTGTTGTCGGTTCCGGCCCTGCCGGTATGACCGCCGCTTCCGACCTGGCTAAGAAGGGTTATGAAGTTACCATGTTCGAAGCACTGCACACCGCAGGCGGCGTTCTGGTTTACGGCATTCCTGAGTTCCGTCTGCCCAAGGCTATCGTTGCCAACGAGGTCAAGAAGCTGGAGGCACAGGGCGTTACCGTTATGACCAACATGGTTATTGGCCGTGTTCTGACCATCGACGAGCTGTTCGAGATGGGTTACAAGGCTGTTTTCGTAGGTTCCGGCGCAGGTCTGCCCATGTTTATGAACATTCCCGGCGAGTCTCTGGTTGGCGTTATGTCCGCTAACGAGTACCTGACCCGTACCAACCTGATGAAGGCTTACGACGAGAACTTCGACACCCCCATCATCAAGTCCAAGGCTGTTGCTGTTGTTGGCGGTGGTAACGTTGCAATGGATGCTGCCCGCTGCGCAATGCGTCTGGGCGCTGAGCACGTTTACGTTGTTTACCGCCGTGGCGAGGCTGAAATGCCTGCCCGTGCTGAAGAAAAGCACCACGCTAAGGAAGAAGGCATCGAGTTCAAGACTCTGTGCAACCCCATCGAGATCGTGGGCGACGAGAATGGCCGTGTTTGCGGCATGAAGTGCATTCGTATGGAACTGGGTGAGCCTGATGCTTCCGGCCGCCGCCGTCCCATCGAAGTTCCCGACAGCGAGTTCATGCTGGACGTTGACACTGTCATTATGTCTCTGGGCACCAACCCCAACCCCCTGATCCGCTCCACTACCCCCGGTCTGGAGACCAACCGCAAGGGTTGTGTGATCGTCAATGAAGATGAAATGACCACTCGTGACGGCGTTTTCGCCGGCGGTGATGCGGTTACCGGCGCTGCTACTGTTATTTTGGCTATGGGCGCTGGCAAGAAGGGCGCTGCTGCCATCGATGCTTACCTGAACAAATAATTTAAGGTATATAGAAAAATGACGATATCCAAGGATATCGTCATTTTTTATGTATTTCATTCAGCGTATCGACAATCTGTTCCACCAGGCTCTGTCCTCCTGCCGGGGAAATCTGACAGCTGTAGGGTATCGCACTATAGCCCTTGTTGCCTGCTGCCCGCTCCGTGGCAAGATATTCTGACCCAATCGCCGTATCAGAAGCCGTTAACTGTACCATAAATGTCTGTACAAAGGGACTTCTCGCCTGAATACGGTGCTGATAATCCATATACAGTTCGCAGGAGCATGAGGTAAATGCCACATCTCCCAATCTCAGCACATGGATTTCCATTGGTGCTGTTTCACGTCTGTTTTCGTAACGCTCCATAACCGCCTCACATCGCGATATTTCCGAGGAATGCCGCGTATTAAAGCGGAAATCCGCATAGGGGTCATCTGTATGTTGAAACGGTATTTTTAATAATTGTTCATAGTTTTCCCTGGTATCTGCATATTGCTGCTGCGTAATTTCCCAACTTTCCAAATCTACCGTTTTTGTGATATGAACCAGCGGCAAGTCTTTTATCTTTTCCAAACTTGCCCACGAGAATCCATCATCAAATGCCTGTGCGATCTTTTGCGCAATCTCCAAACGGTCATAATAGGTATTTGGTTTGCTGAACTTCTCTGCTTCCGGCGTGTTCCCATAGCGCAGCCGGAATTTTCGAATACGCGCTTCCTTGTTGTGCAGCGGATGCGGCGAAAGATCTCCTGCTGCCGCACACTGCGGAAGAATATAAATATTACCGTATTTTTCCCGAATCATCTGCCGGGTTTCGTGCCAATAGTCCGCAGAGGTAAATTCCTCACCTTCTGTGCATTGGGACGGACACGGGACATTTACGATTGCACCGGTTAAATTTTCATTCTCGTCAAATGTGAAAAGCAGATATACATTGGCATCTGTTGGCCCCTCAAAACCACTGAACTGGGGATCGTCTGTCTTTCCATACATCACACCGTGTCCGTTAACAGCAAAAGTATTGCCCACAGTGTTGTTGATACCCTTATCGGTAAAATAAGTCACTCTTCTGGAAAGACCTACCGCTGCACTGCCATAACCATAGGCTATAGCGCCGGGTTTTGCACTTTCATAGGCGCAGCAAATCGTATCCGTCAACTGCTCCAACAAGAAATTTCGGTAAACCTCCGGTGGACAGATCTCCACCCGGTCCTTGGGTGCTTTATCATACCCTCTGCTTAGCTGATAACGGGGCGCTGTGTGGGTATGGGTGGCATTAAAAAGAATTTTCTTACCGTCAAAGTCTGGAATTTTCTTCTCAACACTACATTTCAGATCGTGTAAAAAAGGCGCATCAATACTGGTGAAATCACCGGAAATAAAGGCTACATAGTCGCCGCCGTTCTCCAAATACAACACTGTAACTGTAGTCGGATCGACACAACCTTTCGATATTCTCTCATGTCCCTGCCCCACAATGCCAACAGGCTCGTTGGTGCTGACATCCGCAGATGCCCAACCAATCTTCAACAAGATTATCCCTCCTTATTCCTTCACGATCAAATAATAACAAGCCGGGTTTTCCTCGTCGCCAACGGTAAACGACAGAATACCATCCTCATAAGTTGTGGGGATATTGCCTGCATAGAAGCCTTCTGCATTGACACCCCAGACCTTCAACTCGTCTCCGATATTTGTCTCCAGGCGGATATCAGCCCGGATCACCTCTGCCAGGATCGGTGCTTTACCCACATCGATCATTTTTTCACCATCAAACACTGCGTCGGTATTCCGTGCTCTTCCTACGGTAGTCAGCAACATATTGTCCGATTCCCGGATCGGCGAATCCGTAAGGCTGGAAAGCGCAATCACCGCAAAATCTGTACTACAATCCACAGCAAGACCGTTTAAAGAAACACTGTGATCTGTCTTTTTGTGGGTAGAGGCAGAACTACCGCCCAGTCCCATAAAACCGTAAAGCACCTTCGTGCGCTGGGTATCCACAGCACCGATGCGTTTCCTCAGATCACGCCACATTTGTCCGTTATCGGATAGGATTTTCCCCGCTTCCGGATGGGGATAAGGCCGATCTGCCGGTACAACCTCGTGAAACCCTTTGGGTAAGGTATCGTCAAAGGTCGTGTCAACACGCTTCTGCTCCAACAGATCCCGGATTGCAGTCTCCTGTAACTGAGAAAGATCCGTACTGTAGGCAGCCACCCTATGATTGGCAGGCGTTACATCACCACGGCGAAAAATCAGCGCTGCGTGATAGAAAAGACCAAATTTTGCCGGATCGTTCCACGTGGAATAAATTCCCTCCCGGTAAGGCACGCCGCCGATGGGAGAAGATGTCTCTCTACCCAGAATGCTTCCACGCTCCAAGCGGGTGGCATAGGAGTATGTGTGGATGGTAAAGCCGGACCAGTTCTGCAATGCGCCTACAGCAGCGTGGTAGATCGGTGCTTCCGCCCGGTAAGAGTTTGGCCAGGGCATATCCCATTCAGAAACAAAAAACGGCTTACCCGGCAGTTTCATTCTTGCCATATTGGCAAAAACAAAGGGTACACCGGTAATGGGAATGTTTGCGCAAATACGCTCTGTATTACCCCATTTCCAATCATAGTGATAACGGTGGCTGTCTGTGAAATCCATATTTTCGTGGGTCTTGATAAAACCGTCGCACCTGCTCCAGTTAGTGCCTGCAATAGGAATGCGTACACCAATCGCCCGCAAATGCGTATACAGCTCCGAATAATACTTCTCTGTCACATACATTTTGAAATGGATCATTGGCATTTCCGTGGTATATAGATCACAGTTTTCCCAATCAAATTGCAATCCGTTTTCTTTCAGCCAATCCCGAAAAGCATTTCGAAAATTTTGAATGTAGTACGGCAATTCTATGTAATTGCGCTTTTTCATAGGTGCAGGATTAAACAGATCATTTTCGTTGGAAATCTCTGTCAGCACAAACACCGGATCATCCTTATACGCAAGACCGGTATAGGGATTGTAATGCGTCCACAGCTGTGTGCAATATTCTTTTTGCAACGCAATCATTCGGGGATCTACCAAAGACCAGGGCTTGCCGCCATCCAATAAGGATTCGTGGAAAGGCACATCGTCCCCCTCCTTGAACTTACGGTAGGTCATCATATCCAGATAACAGTAGATACCCTCTTGCTTCAGACAATAGATCAAGTAATCCAAACGATCCATAGATCTTGGGTCCAGCTGCCGTGTAGTCGTCACTCTTTTGCCCTTTGTAAAGGCAAAAATATTCGGTGTGCTCCACTCTGCGTCCATCTGATGAAGGCGCACAATGTTACATCCTGCCTGGGCAAGACGAGCCGCTACCTGAGGCGCATAGTCCTTATCGGGAAAACAGGCGCCACTATTGAAATTAACACCCCAAAATTTAGCAATCGTTCCATCCTCAAAACGCAAATCATCTCCGTCAGCACAGACAAAGCCGTGCTTTCCCGCAGGCTTTTCATCTTCAAATACGAAAGAAATATCCACCGGCATTCTATCAGGATATGCAGGCATAGGAATATATCTGGACATAGCAAACCTTCCTTCCAATTTGTAATATATATTTGCATTATACTACAAAAATTGTTATAATCTATACAGCTAATGATTATAAAGCAATGATTTTCAGCACTTTTGGAGAATTTGCCATGTCTGCTATTTTTGAAAAGAAGTCATTTTTTCAGCTTTCCGGCTCAATCGTCAGCGGTGTAAAAGGTTTTATGCCGATGTTTCATCCCCACGCAGAACTTTTGTATGTAATAAAAGGCGCAGTAACCATCACAGTTGACGGTGTGACCCATACTGTGGATCGTGGAGAAATTGCTATTATTTTTCCTTATCTGACCCACGCTTATGAAAGCGCGCCGGATGCTGAAGCTATCATTCTTTTGTTTGACCCTGCCGCCACCGTTTTTGATAAGACAATGCTCACCAAAAAGCCTACTCGCTTTTTTACGGAAAACAGGGCGCTTCATTCCCTTTTGGAGCGCTGTGTCACGATGCTTCACAGCGGCAGAACCAAGACAGCCACCGCATATCTTAACGCCGTCATTGGAGAGTTGCTGGAAGTACTGCCTCTGGAAGAAAGCGGTGAAATTTCCCGGGATATCACGCTGCAGATCCTCAATTACTGTTCGGAGCATTATACAGAGGAAATTACTGTCAGCCAAGTAGCCGATGCGCTGTACATCAGCCAAAGCTACGTATCTAAGGTGTTTTCCAATAAACTAAAATATAATTTCCGGGAGTACATCAACACACTGCGTATCCACAAAGCCCAATCGCTTTTAAAAGAATCCAATAAAAGTATTCTACAGATCATGGGTGAATGTGGTTTCAAAAATCAAAGCAGTTTTAATCGGATCTTTCGGGAGATCTGCGGTGTCTGCCCTAAAGAATTCCGGGCAATGTAAATATATTTTCGGTCTGTTTTTTATAAAAACAGTTGCGCCTGTAGGATTTTTGATGTATAATTTATTCGTTAAAAATTGGGCCAATGCCCGTAATATGGAGGAATGTTATCATGTTCAATGCGATGATTGAAGTTCTGAAGGCCAATCCCCGCAAGATCGTATTCACTGAGGGCCATGATGCCCGTATTTTGGAAGCAACTGCTCGTCTGAACGAGGGCGGCTTCCTGACCCCCATTCTGATCGGCAATGTTGAAGAAGTTAAGGCAAACGCTGCTAAGGGCGGCTTCAACATCGAAGGCGTTGAGATCATCGATCCTCTGACCTACGAAGGCATGGACGCTATGGTCGAGAAGATGGTTGAGCTGCGTAAGGGCAAGATGTCTGCCGAGGAGTGCAAGGCTGCTCTGTCCAAGGGCAACTACTTCGGTACTATGCTGGTTAAGATGGGCTACGCTGACTCCCTGCTGGGCGGCGCTACCTACTCCACCGCTGACACCGTTCGTCCCGCTCTGCAGCTGGTTAAGACCAAGAAGGGTGTAAACCTGGTTTCCTCCTGCTTCATTATGGTTCGTGGCGACGAGAAGATCGCTATGGGCGACTGCGCTATCAACCTGAGCTATGAAGACACCCTGGACAAGGAAGGCAACGTCGTTCTGTCCGGCGCTCAGAAGCTGGCTGAGGTTGCTGTTGAGACTGCTCGTACCGCTAAGGTATTCGGCATCGATCCCAAGGTCGCTATGCTGAGCTTCTCCACCAACGGTTCCGGCAAGGGCGGCACCGTCAAACTGAGCCACGACGCTACATACATTGCTAAGGAAATGGCTCCTGAGTTCGATATCGACGGCGAGATGCAGTTCGACGCAGCTGTTGCTCCCGAGGTCGGTCAGTTGAAGTTCCCCGGCTCCAAGGTCGCAGGCAACGCCAACACCTTCATCTTCCCCTGCATCGAGGCTGGTAACATCGGCTACAAGATCGCACAGCGTCTGGGCGGTTACGAAGCTTACGGCCCCATCCTGCAGGGTCTGGCAGCACCCATCAACGACCTGTCCCGTGGCTGCAATGCCGACGAGGTCTACAAGATGGCAATTATCACCGCTGCACTGGTGTAATTTCCCCTTAAATTTCACACAAAAAAGAGCCGCTTTTGCGGCTCTTTTTTTTCGTTTTTTCCGTTATGAAAATACACCCAAAAAACCAAGAAAAATAATTACTTTTTTATCAACAACCTGTGGAAAAAACCCTTGTTTTTTAACGGAAAATGTGATAAAATTTACGGTGAGAAACTATCGAAATTTTTGCCTGATTTTTACCCAAAAATCACCCCAAAAAGGCACCGAAAAATAAAGATGAAAGGAGCCGCATTTTATGTACGCTTCCGCTTACGTCTGGGCCAAGATCATCAACTACCTTGAGGAGCATTTAAGCGCCCTCACCATATCCGCCAGCTTTGATGACGCGGAGATCATTGAGCTCAACGACGAACAACTGATTATCTTTTCTCCCAATGAATTCCGCCGGGAGACCATCCGCCGCCGCTACACCCAGTACATTCAGGACGCTTTGAAGGAGATCTTTAATTCCGATGCGAAACTGATCGTGTACGGTCCGGATGAAATGGATGCTTATAAAGCCAAGGGCAGTAAAAAGAGCTCCATGGACTTTAACCCGCAATTTACCTTTGATAACTTCGTGGTAGGTCCTTCCAACCGGTTCGCCCACGGCGCAGCAATCGCCGTCAGCAACAATCCCGGTCAGGCTTACAACCCCTTGTTTATTTACGGCCCTCCCGGCATCGGCAAGACCCACCTGCTGTACGCCATCGCCAACGGCATCCGTAAGAACAATCCCGATGCCAACATCGTCTATATCAAAGGCGACCAGTTCACCAACGAACTGATTCAGGCGATCCAAAGCGGTAAAAACATTGAATTCCGTAGCAAGTACCGGGAAGCAGATCTGTTTTTGATCGATGATATCCAGTTTATTGCCGGTAAAGAATCTACGCAGGAAGAGTTCTTCCACACCTTTAACAAGCTCTATGAGGAGCACAAGCAGATCGTCATGACCTCTGACCGCAGACCCAGCGATATGCTGACTTTGGAAGACCGTCTGCGTACCCGTTTCGAATGGGGTCTGCTGGCTGACATTCAGCCGCCGGACTACGAGACCAGAATGGCGATCATTAAGAGCAAAGCCGACTCCCTGGCTTTGGAGCTGAGTGATGAAGTTTGTAACTACATTGCTAACAACGTAACCAGCAACGTACGACAGATCGAAGGCACCGTGAAAAAGCTTCGTGCTTACGTGGATCTGAACGCTATGGAACTGACACTGGAAAATGTGACCCGTTCCATTTCCGATATGTTCAAGAGTGAGGGTAACGCATTGCCCACACCCAGCCTGATCATTAACCACGTTTGTAAGTTCTACTCTATTGACGATGCTACCTTGCGTGGCACACTGAAAAACAAGGGTACCGCCGAGGCACGTCAGGTAGCCATCTATCTGATCCGCCAGCTTACCAACTTAAGTACACCGGAGATCGGCAAGGAATTCAACCGTGACCACTCCACCGTACTTCACTCCATCAATAAAGTGGAATCCGCCCTCGCCAAAGGCGACGATACCCTGAAAAACCACATTCGGGACATCACCGCCAACATCAATTCCAGCTTATAATTTATCCACAAGGCCTGTGGAATGTGGAAAGATAACTTGTGTATAAAACAAGACGTATTTTTCTTCCACAAAGCTTGTGCAAAAGTTATTCTTTTCAACATTTTCCTTGTGGAAAAAAAGTGATTGTGTCTCTAAGCAAAAATCCACTTTTCCACATAAAATCGTACTATTACTACAATTACTACCTTAAATCTAATTTTTATAAATATATCTATTATTATTTCAGAAAAGAGGTTTTGATAATGCGTTTTACTTGTGAAAAAAGCATGCTCGTTACCGGTCTGAATATTACCGGTAGAACCGTTGCACAAAAGAGTGCTCTGTCTGCTATTGAAGGTATTCTCTGTAAGGCCGCTACCGGCCTGAGCCTGACCGGCTTCAATATGGAAACTGCCATTACCTATCTGATCGACGCAGAAGTTACCGATGCCGGCTCCTGCGTTCTGCCTGCAAAGCTGTTCGGCGATATTATCCGCCGTTTGCCCGAAGGCCCGGTTACTGTTGTGGTTGATGAGAACTACAAGGTATCCATCCGTGCCGGCTACGCATCCTTCACCATTTCCGCTGAGTCTGCTGACGACTATCCCGAACTGCCCGACGTTACCGACGGCAAGAGCGTCCGCATTCCTCAGTCCGCTATGAAAGATCTGATCGGCGGCACCATCTTCTCCGTTTCTGAAAATCAGGGCCGTCCCATCCACACCGGCGTTAAGTTCGAAGTGGATCAGGATAAGGTTTCTGCTATCGCAGTTGACGGCTTCCGTTTGGCTCGCCGCACCTATCACATGGACGAAACCACCGGCCGCACCCTTTCCTTTGTTGTACCTGCACAGGGTCTGAAGGAAGTGGAAAAGATCCTGCAGGACGGTGACGAGGATGTGGCATTCACTCTGGGCAGCAAGCACATTCTGTTCCAGATGGGCTGCGCTACTCTGATCTGCCGTCTGCTGGAGGGTGATTTCCTGGATTGGCGCCGTGTTGTGCCTACCAATTGCCCCATTAAGCTGGTTGCCAATAAGGCAGAGCTGACCTCTTCTATCGAGCGTGTGGGCCTGATCGTTTCTGAGAAGTACAAGAGCCCGGTTCGCTGTGTATTCTCCGATCAGGTTCTGCTGCTGAAGACCAACACCACCATCGGCGCTGCGGAGGACCGCTGCAGCTTCTCCGGCGACGGCAAGGAGCTGGAAATCGGCTTCAACGTCCGCTATCTGTGCGACGCTCTGCGTGCTGTTCCCAGTGATGAAGTGGTTCTGGAGCTGACCAACGGCTTGAGCCCCATTGTTATGACTCCCGTTGATGATAAGTACGATTATGCATATATGGTCCTGCCTGTGCGGATCTCCACCTGATTTGTGTTATGAAAGTTACAGTTAAGAAAAAGGACAACGGTATGATCCCGGTTGTCATCGGTACGGAATTTATCAAACTGGAAGCTGCGCTGAAGTTTGCCAATGCCATTGAGTCCGGCGGTATGGCAAAAAATGTGATCCAGGACGGTCTGGTGAAGTTTAATGGCGAAGTTTGTACCATGCGTGGTAAGAAACTCTATCCCGGTGATAACTTCTCCTTTGCGGGAAATACCTATTTGATTTGTATTCATGAAGCTTAATACCATTATGCTCCACGATTTCCGGAACTATCGGGAATTGAATTTAGGATTTGAGCCCGGTGTGAATCTAATCGTTGGAGACAATGCCCAGGGAAAAACCAATTTATTGGAAGCTATCACTTTCTTAGGGTCGGGAAAAAGTTTCCGCACCCAAAAAAGCAGTGAATTGGTTCGTTTTGGGGCAGATTTTACGGATTTTTCCGGCAGTGTGTTCTCTCAGGAGCGGCTGCAGCAGCTGCGCTGGGTGATCTTTTCGGCTGCCCGTCCCCGGCAGGTACACTTAAACGGTGTGAAAAAGAAAACTGCCGGTGATATTTCCGGTGTGCTGCAAACGGTGCTGTTCTGCCCGGAAGATCTGATGGTTCTGAAGGCAGGCGCTTCTGCCCGCAGGCGGTTGGGCGATAATGCCTTAAGTCAGCTCCGTCCTAATTATGAGGCGGCATTGGCGGAATATAACCGGATTTTGGAGCAAAAAGGAAGAATTTTAAAGGATCGGTACGAAAATCCCGCCCTTTTGGAGATTTTGCCGGAGTACAATGCCCGGCTGTGTCAGGTAGGTGCGCTGCTGATTTCCTACCGCGCCCGGTTCTATGAGGGTTTGGGTAAGTCGGCTGCCGGTTTCCATGAGAAATTCTCCGGTGGCGCTGAGGAGTTTGATTTGCAGTACCGTACGGTATCGACCATCACCGATCCCTTTGCCCCGGTTACTACCTTGACAGAGCAGCTGCAGGAACATCTGCAAAGTCACTACCATGCAGAGCTGGAAAGCGCCCAATGTTTGACCGGCCCGCACAAGGATGATTTTGACGTAACGCTGTCGGGCATCAGCCTGAAATCCTATGGCTCGCAAGGACAAACCCGTACCGCTGCCATCAGCTTGAAGCTGGCGCAACGGGAATTGATGGCAAAGCAGACCGGCGAGATCCCGGTACTGCTACTGGACGATGTTCTGTCGGAGCTGGATCCCGGTCGGCAAGATTTTGTACTCAATCAAATATCTGAAGGTCAGGTATTTATCACCTGCTGCGAACCCGGCAGGTTTACGAAGTTAGGAAAAACCATTGAAATTCGCAAGGGCGAAGTACGTGAATAAGGAGGACTACCCATGTCTGACGAAACCAAGGTTACACAAGAATACGGCGCGGAACAAATTCAGGTTCTGGAAGGCCTGGAGGCTGTTCGTAAGCGCCCCGGTATGTATATCGGTTCTACCTCCGCATCCGGTCTGCACCATCTGGTGTATGAGATCGTGGATAACTCCATCGACGAGGCGCTGGCAGGCTACTGTAAGCACATTACTGTGACCATTAACCCCGGTAACTCCATCACCGTTACCGACGATGGCCGTGGTATCCCCGTAGATATTCAGCCGCAGACCGGCAAGCCTGCGCTGGAAGTTGTTTTCACCGTTCTGCATGCCGGCGGTAAGTTTGGCGGCGGTGGTTATAAGGTCTCCGGCGGTCTGCACGGCGTTGGTGCGTCTGTTGTTAACGCATTGTCCGAGTGGCTGCAGGTTCGCGTGTATAAGAACGGAAAGATCCATGAAATGAAGTTTGCCCGTGGTCATATCACCCAGGAGATGACCATTGTGGGCAATACGGACAAAACCGGTACTGAGGTCACCTTCCAGCCCGACCCGGAGATGTTCGACGAAATTGTATATTCTTACGAGACCCTCCACGAGCGTATGCGTGAGGAGGCATTCCTGAATGCAGGTCTGTCTATTGCGATCACCGATGCCCGTGAGGCTGAGCCGGTCTCTGAGACTATGTGCTACGAGGGTGGTATCCGGGAGTTTGTTACCTGGACCAACCGGCATAAGACTGCGCTGCACAACGACGTAATCTATATGTCCGGCTCTAAGGGCGACGCTTCTGCAGAAATTGCCATCCAGTATAACGACGGCTTCAACGAGTTCATGCTGTCCTTCGCCAATGAGGTCAATACCCCTGAGGGCGGTATGCATGAAACCGGCTTTAAGACCGCTTTGACCCGTGTTCTGAACGCCTACGGCACTAAAAACGGCATCATTAAGGGGGATGACAAGGTCTCCGGTGAAGACTGCCGTGAGGGTATTACTGCAATTATTTCCGTAAAGCTGACCGATGCGCA
>JAZRQF010000066.1:0-25515 GCA_045649605.1 Faecousia sp. | reverse complement strand
ATAAAGGAGGCCAATCATGACGCTCAGTGAGAAGAAGCAACTGCAAATCACTGCCTGCAAGGTGCGTATGGGTGTAATCGAGTCTACCCACGGCGCAAAGGCAGGTCACCCCGGCGGCAGTCTGTCTGCTGCAGAGGTATTTACCTATCTGTATTTTAAGGAAATGAACATCGATCCCAAGAACCCCAAGTGGGAAGACCGCGATCGCTTTGTTCTGAGTAAGGGTCACACCACCCCCGGTCTGTATGCTACTTTGGCAAACCGTGGCTTCTTCCCCGTGGAAGATCTGCCCACCTTCCGTCACATTGACAGCTACCTGCAGGGTCACCCCAATATGAACACCGTTCCCGGTGTTGACATGTCCACCGGTTCTCTGGGTCAGGGCATCTCTGTTGCTGTTGGTATGGCACTGGGCGCTAAGCACACCGGCAAGACCAACCTTGTTTACCCTCTGCTGGGTGACGGCGAGAACCAGGAAGGTCAGGTTTGGGAAGCTTGCATGGCTGCTGCCCACTATAATCTGGACATTCTGTGCATCGTCGTTGACAACACCGGCCTGCAGATCGACGGCAACATTGCTGACGTTATGAGTCCGTACCCCATTGTTGACAAGCTGGAGGCTTTCGGCTTCTACGTTCAGCAGATCGACGGTCACGACTTTGACGCAATCGAGGAAGCTTTTGCCAATGCAAGAAATACCACCGGCAAGCCCAGCGCCATCGTCATCAAGACTGTCAAGGGCAAGGGCGTTTCCTATATGGAGAACGATGCCGGCTGGCACGGCAAGGCTCCCAACGATGCTGAGTACGCACAGGCAATGACTGAGTTGAATGCTCAGCTGGCAGAATTGGAGGCGTAATTATGGCTGATATGAAGAAAGTTGCTACCCGTGACAGCTACGGCGCTGCATTGACCCAGCTGGGCGCACAGTATGATAACCTGGTAGTTCTGGATGCCGACCTGGCAGGCGCTACCAAGACCGGTACATTTAAGAAGGCATTCCCCGAACGTCACTTCGACTGCGGTATTGCTGAAGCAAATATGATCTGTATGGCCACTGGTATGTCCACCACCGGCCTGGTTCCCTTTGCATCCAGCTTTGCTATGTTCGCAGCAGGCCGTGCTTTCGAGCAGGTTCGTAACTCCATCGGTTACCCCCACCTGAACGTAAAGATCGGCGCTACCCACGGCGGTATTTCTGTCGGTGAGGACGGCGCATCCCACCAGTGCTGCGAGGATTTCGCTCTGATGCGTTCCATCCCCGGCATGACCGTTATCTGCCCTGCTGACGATATCGAGGCAAAGGCTGCTGTTAAGGCTGCTTACGAGATGAACGGCCCCGTTTACCTGCGTTTCGGCCGTCTGGCTGTGCCCGTATTCCACAGCGAGGACTATAAGTTCGAGATCGGCAAGGGCGAGATCGTTAAGGACGGCACCGACGTTGCTATCATCGCCAACGGTCTGTTGGTTTACGAAGCAATTCAGGCTGCTGAAGAACTGAAAGAGGCCGGCATCAATGCAATGGTCATCAACATGGCTACCATCAAGCCTCTGGACGAGGAGCTGGTTCTGGCTGCTGCTAAGAAGTGTGGCAAGATCATCACTTGCGAAGAGCACTCCGTTATCGGCGGTCTGGGCGAGGCTGTCTGCAGCCTGCTGAGCGAGAAGCTGCCCACTCCCGTTAAGCGCATCGGCGTTAACGACGAGTTCGGTCACTCCGGTCCCGCTGTTGACCTTCTGAAGCAGTTCGGCTTGTCTGCTGAGCACATCGTAGAAGTTGCTAAGGACTTCTGCAAGTAATTCTATAACAAAATGCCCCATCCAGCCGGATGGGGCGTTTTTTATTCCTTTTTAGGGGTGTGACCGTATTTCTTTTTATACAGCCGGATGAAAAAAGAGAGATTGGAAAAACCGGAGCTTTCTGCCGCTTCCGATACGGTATATTCGCCGCTTTGCAGTTTGATGCGGGCATCCTGCAAACGTAGGTCGTTCCGGTGATCCACCGGGGAACTACCCATATATTCCCGGAACAGCCGCCGGAAGGTGGGTTCGCTGATACCGCAAAGGGCGGCATAGTGGCTGATGGAATGATTTTCCAAATAGCTGACGGATAGCGCCTGCAAGGCAGGCTGCAGCTTTTTATACTTGGTCGGTGTACGGGTCTGATTCAGCTCCAACTGCCACATCAGTTCATAAAAACATGCAAGCGTATAAAATGGATGTCCGAAGGCGTAGCTGTCCAAAGGTTTCCAAAAGGCGTTGATCAGGTCTCCGGCATTGGACAGAGTTGGTTTCAATGGTTGGGCCATATAAGGGGGGAGTGTGCCGCCGGTTAGATCAAATTGTACAATTTGGATTTCTGTTTCTTCTGCCAGATAGATCGAGGAATACACAGTTCCCTGGGGAATGAACAGCAGTTCGTCAGTATTCAACAGAATGCTTTCTATGTTGTTTTCTGCAAAATCACAACGAATCGCACCACGAACGACATAAATAAAGCCGTGGTGGGTTCTGCCGTTTCTGTAGTAGTTTGTAAAATCTTTTTCACGAATTACATCCACAACGTGGATATTTTCCGCGGAAAAGTTAGGTTTTTGCATATCGTATTGGTAGCGCATACAATCCCTCCCGCTATCAGCATAGCTTTAAGAAAAAGGGATGTCAAGAAGAAATGATCAAATTGTGTTAAAAATGATTGCATTGGGGATTGTGGCGATGCGCTGATATGTGCTATAGTGAACAAAAGGGGGGCGGGGGAATGAAGCTGTTTGATAAAAAGATAACGGCAGGGATTTTGACTGTGCCTGAGCTGCCGGAAAGTGTATTGCTTGCGGTTTGGGATCTGCAGCAGGATTTGCGTAAGCTATCCGGACGTGATGCAGGATTTGATATTGTGCATACCCAAACGGCTGCGCCCGTGATTCGTATTGCCGTCGAACCCGGCACTGAACCGGAAGCCTATACGGTAGATGTGCAGGAGAATGCTGTACAGATCACCGGCACAGATTCACTGGGAGCAATTTATGGCATTTATCGTTTTTGTGAAACTTGCCTGGGTGTTGTGCCGGTTTGCAAGCTTACCGATGTTTTTCCAAAACCGAAAGAGGAACTAACCTTACTCCCGCAGCGCTTTACGTCCGGGAAAAGAACAGTGCGTTTTCGTGGCTGGTTTTTAAATGACGAGGATCTGCTGTGCGATTTTCAAGGTGGCGGCGGAAAGCGGGAGATTGACTACCCCTACTACCAGACCGTTATGGCGCCCCATGTGCTGGACATAATTTTGGAAACAGCACTGCGGCTGGAAATGAATTTGATCATTCCCGGCTCTTTTGTGGACATTGACAATCCGGCGGAGGCGGCATTGGTGCAGGCGGTGATCCGCCGTGGTATGTATATTTCCCAGCACCATGTTGAGCCGGTGGGTGTATCTTACTTCTCGGCAGATAAATATATGAAACAATACGGCACGCCGGGGGAGGAAGTTTCCTTTATCTCCAACCGTAGCCGTATGGAAGAAATTTGGCGCTATTATATTGAAAAATGGGCGGTCTACGGCGACCGTGTGATTTGGCAGCTTGGCCTGCGTGGAAAAGGAGACCGGGCGATCTGGAAATCCGACCCCAATGTACCCATGGACAATGCGTCCAGAGGCGGTATTATCTCCGATGCCATGGCTACCCAACACCGCCTGATCAGCGAAACCTTGGGACACAAGAACTTCTACTCCACAGCCACCCTCTGGACCGAGGGCGCGGCTCTTTACCGCACCGGCGCGCTGCAAGTGCCGGATAACACGGTTGTGGTGTTTTCGGATGTGGGCTACAGTCAGATGTATGCTCGGAATTTCTATGAATGCCCCCGGAATCCTGCCACCCTTTACGGCGTGTACTACCACGTTGGTTTTTGGATGGAAGGTCCTCATTTGGCGGAAGGCTGCGACCTGCGCAAGCTGACCCATGCTTACCGGGAAGCCTGGCGCACCGGCTCACTGTTTTACACCATTTTGAATGTTTCCAATGTGCGTCCACTGCATTTTTCTACTTGGTATCAGGCGCAGCTTTTGCGAAACCTGACAGAGTTTGATCCGGAACGTACTTTGGATACTCAGTTGCAGGCGCTTTATGGCAAAGCGGCAGACACAGTCAGACCTTTGATGCTTGCGTATTACGATACGATAGCTGAGCTTGGCAGGGAAGAACTGCTGGATCGCTACACAAAGGCGACCCACGAATATGTGGATCCCGGCAAAGTGCCTTATCCGGAATTTCCGGCAACAGACGGGCATCTGCGCTATACCGGTATCCGGCTGCTGAAGGGGCAGTTTTATACGGTTGATGAAAATCGTTACCGGGAGATTTTGCACAGAAGCCTTGGCGCGTGGGAAACACTTTACAGCCGGGTCTGTGATGCAGAAAGCGCTGTCCCGGAAGAAAACCTTCTGTATTTCCGGCAGTTTTTAAAGTTTGAAACGTTTTATATGCTGCAAATGACCCGCTGGCTGCTGCACTGCATAGACATGGTGCATACCGGAAACCAAAGCCACAAGGCAGAGGCTTGCGCTGCTTTGCAGGAAATTCTGACAGCAAGAAAAATTTTGGAGCAGGGACATTGGCGCGGCTGGCACGAGGGCGATAAGAAAATCGGTATTTATGATCTACTGGCTATGACGGAGGGATATATTCATGAATGACAACTACTTGCTGACAACGCAAAAGGCACAGCTCCTTTACAAAACATATGCCGAGAAGCTGCCGATCATTGATTTTCACAACCATATCTGCATGGCGGATGTGGTGGGAAAGCGGCGCTTTGCTAACATTACGGAGCTTTGGCTGGACATCGATCCGTATAAGCACCGCTTGATGCGCATCTGCGGTGTACCGGAGCATTACATTACCGGCGAGGCGAGTTCCTATGAGAAGTTCGAAAAATTCTGTGAGATTTTTCCGCTATTGGCAGGCACTCCGGTGTACGACTGGTCCAAAATGGAGCTGCAGCAGATTTTCGGTATTTCCACACAGATCTGCAAGGAAAATGCACAGGCGATCTATGACAGAACCCGGCAACTTCTGCAAGCACCGGAAAATACCGCAGATGGTATTTTAAGCCGCTTTCAGGTTGCTTATCAGTCTCCGGTGGCATCCATTATGGATGACCTTTCCTTGTTTGACGGGGAGACGATTGCGCCTTCCTTGCGTGGCGACAATCTGCTCGTACCCACGCAGGAACTGAAGGCGCAGCTGCAAGCGGCTACCGGCGTGGCGGTTGCGGACGAGGACACTTATCTGCAAGCGGTCTGCGTTATGCTGGATCGGTTTGCGGAAAAAGGTTGCCGTTTTGCAGACCATGCGTTGGATGCAGGCTTCTTTGATACAGAAGATGGGGCAGATAAGGTGCGGCTGTTGTGCCGGCTGGCAGCAGAGTATAAAAAACGGGGTTGGACATTGCTGCTGCATATCGGTGCAAAGCGGGACACCAGTCCACGTCTTAGAAAAATAGCAGGTCCTACCGGTGGTTATGCCGGTGCAGGCAGCATCCCGGCGGAGCGGATCAGCGAGCTTTTGGGCGCTATGGAATCTGCTGATGGATTGCCGGATACGGTGCTGTTCCCGCTTAACATGGAAGACCAGGCATATTATGCGGTGTTGCAAGGCTCTTTCAGCCAAGACGGCGTGGCATCCAAGGTGCAGCTTGGACCTGCATGGTGGTGGTGCGACCATAAGTTGGGCATGGAGAACACCTTGTCCTGCATCGCATCCTTTGGTGTGGTGTCTCAATTTATCGGCATGACGACCGATTCCCGCAGCTTACTTTCCTTTAGCCGCCACGACTATTTCCGCCGTGTTTTGTGCAACTGGCTGGCGCAGCAGAATGAGGCGCAGCAATGGGAACTGAGCGATGCGGCGCTGGGACAGATTATTGAAAGGATTTGCTACTATAACGCTTATGATAAGATATACAAGGGGAGAGACTGAAATGGGTATGTTTGATAATAAGATCGCCGTAGTTACCGGCGCAGGCGGTACACTTTGTTCTGAGATTGCTTTTCGTTTGGCAGAAGAGGGCGCAAAGGTTTTCCTGGTAGGCAGAACTGCAGAAAAGCTGCAAGTAGTAGCGGACAAGATCGCTACATTGGGCAAGCAGAAAGCAGAAATCTATGCTTGCGACGTAACCGACAAGGCAGCAATTGCGGCATTGGGTGAGATCGTGGCAGCGGCTGGCGGCTGTGACTATCTGGTCAATGGCGCCGGTGGCAACAACCAAAAGGCAATGCCCACCATTACAGAATTTGATCCCCGGGAACTGACCGGCGAACTGCCGGAAGGTGTCCGTGGTTTGTATGACATTGATACAGAAGCATTTGAAAGTGTGCTGCACATCAACACCATGGGTACAGTAATCCCTACTATGGAGTTTGCCAAGCAGATGGCAAAAAAGGGAAGTGGCAGTGTAATTAACTTTGCTTCCATGAACAGCTATTGCCCGCTGACCCGTTGCTTTGCCTATGCTATGAGTAAGGCGGCAATCACCAATCTGACCCAATCCTTTGCGGCGTATTATGCGCCCGCCGGTGTGCGGATCAATGCGATCGCTCCCGGTTTCATGGTCAATGAGCGCAGCAAACATTATTTGGGCACAGTGGAAGAAGGTCTGACTAAGCGTGGTGAGAGCGTGATTGGTCATACGCCTATGGGCCGCTTCGGCCAAGCTGCCGATTTGGTTGGTTGTGCAAAATGGCTGCTGGATGAAAATGCTTCCGGCTTTGTTACCGGTATCACTGTGCCGGTGGATGGTGGTTTCTTGACTTTGGGAGGCGTGTAATATGCTGCTTACCGATTATTTTCGCAGCACCCCGGATGCTACATGGGATTTTGCCCGGCAATCCGGTGTACAGCACGGTGTAATCCGTTTGCCGGAGGACGATGCTTTTGACCTGACGAACCTGCAACATTGGCAGCAGGTGCATAAGCGGTTCACGGATTTCGGCATCACGCCGGTGATCGTGGAGCCGATGCCTAACTGTGTTCACGACCATATTAAAGCCGGTGATGAAAAGCGGGATGAGAGCATCGAAAAGGTGCGCAATATGCTGCCGATCATGCGCAAACTGAATATTGATGCGATCTGCTTTAACTGGATGGCGCATATCGGCTGGCTGCGTACTCGTTCTGATTACCCAGAACGGGGCGGCGCAAAGGTCACGGAATTTAATATGGCGGATTTTAAACCTACCGGCGCAAGAATAACTGCCAAGGAATTATGGGACAATTACACCTATTTTCTCAAGGCGGTGATCCCGGAGGCAGAGAAATACGGCATCAAGCTGGCACTGCACCCGGACGATCCCCCCGTGCCCCGCTTGGGTGACGTGGAACGGATCATGATCAGCAAGGAGAATATCCGCAAAGCGGTGTATGATATCGTGCCCAGTGAGAATTTGGGCATTACCATGTGCCAGGCAAATTTTCATATCATGGGTGAAGATCTTGAGAAGACCATTGAGGAGTTTGCTGAAAAAATCTTCTTTGTCCATTTCCGTAATACCACCGGTGAGCCGAACCGTTTCCGGGAGACGTTCCACGACAATGGCGATCTGCCTATGGCGGAACTGTTAAAGGTATATCACCGCTGCGGGGTGGATGTTCCTATTCGGGTTGACCACGTGCCGACTATGGCAGGGGAGGTTTCCCAAGTGGCTGGCTATGATGCCATGGGAAGACTGTTTGCCATCGGCTACCTGAAGGGCATTATGGAAGCTGTGGAGGGAAAGAAATGATTCGTATTGGAAAACAGGTGGTAAGACAGACCCAAAAGTTTTGGAATCACTGTCTGTTCCACCCCACAGACGCAGTAGAGGATCCCTGGGGCAAGCGGATCTTAGATCGGATGGCAGAGGATAAAGCTATCGACACAGTGCGGATCTATGCCATGCTGGAGGATATTGTTTACTTAGACGAAGAAGGCAATCTGCAGTATGATTTCCGTATAAATGACCTGCGGCTAGACTACTTGGTGGAAAAGGGCTACGATCTGATTATTGCCTATGCGGCAGTACCTGACTGCATTGCTCAAAGCACAGAGTTCAAAAAGGCATCTGCCTTCAATGCCACCCGTTACAAAGGCAAAATGTGGAACACTGCACCGCCGGCAGAGATTTCTGTTTGGGAAGAAGTGTGCTACACTTACACCAAGCACATCGTGGAGCGTTACGGCATTGAAAGCGTGTCCCGGTGGCATTTGCACTGCTTTAACGAGCCGGATATTCCCTCTTTCTTTATGGGCCAGCTGCCGGCAGGTCACGAGAAAGAACGTAGCGAGCAGTATTGTAAAATGTATGCCGCCTTTGTCCGTGGCTTAAGCCGTGTTTCTGAAAAGTTGACCATGGGCGGTCCTGCCCTTGCCAATAAGCCGCTGTTTTTGGACTATTTTCTGCAGTATGTCCGTGAAAATGACCTGCGTTTAGACTACATCGCACTGCACAATTACGGAACAAGTCCGAAAGCATTGCGTGAGAAAACTGCCAATATTACCGTTCAAAATAACATAGACCGGCATGAAAGCTATATGGATGTGATCCGCAAGAACGGCTTTGAAAATACCGAGATTGTTATTGACGAATGGGGCGTTGCCACCCGTGGCTTTGCCAATCGGCAGGAAAGCCCGGAGCTGATGTTCCGGGAAACCGAAGTGTTTTCTGCCTACTACGGCAAGTTGATCCGTAGCTTTTTGGACACCGGCTATGATATTTCCAAGTTGGTGATCTGTCTGTCCGGTCAGCACGAAATGACCGAGGATTTTACCGGCTTCCGCAATTTCTTTACCTTAAACTTCATTGCAAAACCAATTTATAATGCCCATTTGCTGGCATCCCGCTTGGGAACGGATTTAGTGGCAGCGCAGACGGAGGACAACGATATTGCCGTTATTCCCACAAAGGTGGATGATGGTTACGCAGTCATGCTGAGCTATGCGTCTGAAATCTTTGCGGGTGTCCCTCAGGTTACCGAAGAAATGGTTTTTGAAGAAGACATTACCGGCAAGTATGTAATGGTTTGGTGCATTGACCGGGATACCACAAACCCCTACCGGTTGTTTGAAAAAATGGGAAGTCCCGAGCAGCCGGATGCAGAGCAAATCAAGGCGCTGCGGGAAGAGGGAAAGCTGAAGCCGGTCGCCCAATATGTGGCGCAAAGCAATGCTTTGCAACCGATCAAATTAACATCCAATTGTCTGTATCTGATCACCGTAAAGGAGAGATAATATGAAACTGAATTCCAGAGAAGAGATTATTGCCTTGACCCCGCTGTGGAAGGGTGAGCGTTTTCCCGACGGCAGACCCAAGGTTCCTCAGAAGTACATCGATCAGATGTATAAAATGACCTTGGAAGAACTGTGGAAGCCTATTTTTCTCAAGGGCTATGAGTCTCAGTTCGAGGGAGATCTGAAAACCCTGCATGATGATGGCAGAAAGCTCATCGGCAGAGCCGTTACCGCTACATATGTGCCTACCCGTCCTGACCTGCTGGACGTAATGTTCGACGTGGGCAAAGCCGGCGGCTTTAGCGGCAACTTCAACCAGTGGGTCATTGACTCCTTGGTAGAGGGAGATGTAGTGGTCGTAGATATGTACGACAAAATCTACAAGGGCACATTCTTAGGCGGCAACCTGACCACCGCAATCAAGGCTCGCACTAAGACCGGTGGCGGTGTTATTTGGGGCGGCATCCGGGATGTAGAGCAGATGAAGCAGGTGCCGGACGTGCAGGTGTACTACCGTGGCATCGATCCCACACCTATCCGTGAGTTTGTGATCAAGGATTTCAATAGCATCACCCGCATTGGCAAGGCGACCGTCTTGCCCGGTGATATCGTTTACGGCGCCGGTGGCGGTGTGCTGTTCATTCCCAGCCATTTGGTGCAGGAAGTGGTAGAGGGCGCAGCCAAGACCCACGTAAAGGACGATTTTGGTTTTGAAATGATCACTGCCGGTAAGTTTACTACCGCCCAGATCGACCGCGCTACATGGACAGAAGAGATGCTGGATATGCTGACCAACTGGATCCAGACCGATCCTCGTGGTGAAAAATACCGGGATCTGGACTGGTCTCACGAGTACGACCTTGCCCGCAACGGCGATCCCGACGACACACAGACAATGCTGTAATAAAAACCGCCCGACTCGAAAGAGCCGGGCGGTTTTTTTATGGGGTTAGATGTCGAAATAGCGCTTTGCGTTGTTGAAGCTGATACCCTCTACGATCTTCTTCAGGGAAGCGTCGTTGTTGGGATACTCGCCGTTTTCTACCCACTTGCCGATCAGGTTGCACAGTATTCTGCGGAAGTAATCGTGGCGGGCATAGCTCAGGAAGGAACGGGAGTCGGTGAGCATGCCGATGAAGTTGCCCAGCAGGCCAAGGTTTGCCAGGGAGATCATCTGATCTTCCATGCCGGTCTGGTTGGCGTTAAACCACCATGCGGAGCCGTGCTGGATCTTGCCGGGCAGCTCGCTACCCTGGAAGCTGCCGATCAGCGTACCAAGCTGCTCGTTATCGGCGGGATTCAAGGAGTACACAATGGTCTTGGGGCACTGCTCAGTCTCATCCAAAGCGGACAGCAAAGCAAAAATGTTTGCGCCGGTGGTGTTCTGGGCGATAGCGTCGAAGCCGGCATCGGGGCCCAGCTTCTTGAACATCCGTGCGTTGGTGTTACGCAGGCAGGAGTAGTGGATCTGCATAGCGATGTTCAGCTTGTGGTAAGTTTTGCTCATAGCCAGCAGCAGAACGGTCTGATAGCCTTCAATCTCTTCCTGCGTCAGGGCCTGACCTGCCAGTGCTTTCTGGTAAGCAGCGTCAGCCTCGGCCATGGTTGCGGGACGGAAGGGGACAACCGCTTCGAAGCCGTGGTCGCTGGCGCGGCAGCCGTGTTCATGGAAGAAGTAGATGCGGTCAATCAGTGCATCACATACATCCTGGGCAGTTGCCAAGGTTTCCTTGCCTACAGCCTTTGCGAGTTTGGCGATGTACTCTACAAAGCCGTCTTTGTGAATGTTCATTGCCTTGTCGGGACGGAAAGAGGGGCAGACCTTTACATCAATGGTGGGATCGTTTGCGATCTTCTCATGCCACTCCAAGGTGTCGATGGGATCGTCGGTTGTGCCGATAAATGCAACGTTTGCCTTGCGGATCAGACCACGGGCAGTCATGTCCGGGTCTTCCTGCAGCAGCTTGTTGCAATGCTCCCAAATGCGGGGGGCGCTTTCTACAGTCAAGGGTTCGGTGACACCGAAGAACTGCTGCAGTTCCAGATGGCACCAGTGATACATAGGATTGCCGATGGCCATTTCCAAAGCTTCTGCCAGTTTCAGGAAACGCTCGTAAGCAGGCTTGCTGCCGGTGACGTAGTCTTCTTCTACGCCGTTGGAGCGGAGCATGCGCCACTTGTAGTGGTCGCCGGCCAGAACGCCGTTTTCCAGACCGCCCAGCCAAACCTCAACCAGATTGTTAAACCGGCGATCCTCATAGATCTCGCGGGGATTCAGGTGGCAGTGGTAGTCAGCTAAGGGCATAGACTCCGCATAATCGTGGAACAGATGTTTGGCAGTTTCGGTTTCCAGCAGGAAATCCTTATCCATAAAATTTTTCATTGCAGGTAGCCTCCTAAAGTGTTCATGGGGGGACGAATATATCGCTCGTGGCTGGTAGCTTGCGGGTGGGCGTAAACGCCGGACACAAGTCCCAGCATTGTATACAAGGTGATACTGGAAGAACCGCCGTAGCTGATAAATGGCAGAGTCAGACCGATAACCGGCATGACGCCGATGTTCATACCGACATTAACAATAACCTGGAAGATCAGTGCCGATGCCACGCCAAAGCAGACCAGCCGCCGTAGCATATCCTGACTGCGCACGCCGACCCAAATGCACCGGGCAACGATCAAAAACAGCAGCACAACGACTGCAAAACAGCCTAAGAAGCCTAACTCCTCGCCGATGGCGGAGAAGATAAAGTCTGTATGCTGGGCAAAAAGCGCGCCGTTGGTTTGGGTGCGGTGGCCTTGGAACAGACCTTGACCGGTCAAACTGCCGCCGGTGAGGGAGCGCAGCGCACGAACTGTCTGATACCGAGCGCCGGTACCTGCGGCATCCAACGAGGGATCAAAGAGCACGGCGATACGTTCTTTCATATACATATCGTCCGGCATAATATTCCAGGCGATAGGCGCCACAACGGCAACTGCCAAACCGGCACAAGCAAACCAGAAGAAATGCACACCGCCGGAGAAGGTCATGCCGAAGAAAATAAACGCAAAAATCAGAGACACACCCATATCGCCGGAGATGATAAAGTTCAATCCGAACACGATGCCCAAGTGCAGGATCATGCGTCCAATAGAGGGTAGGGAGGACAGATTGTTCTGCCGTTCCGTCATAACAGATGCCATGATCAGCACATAGGTGATCTTACAAATTTCTGCAGGCTGGATATCGAAGGGCAGGAAGGGGAAACGCAGCCAGCTTCGGTTACCGCCGCCGCTTCTGCCGAAAGGAATCAGCATCAGCAGAAGGATGATGTTGAAGATCACCAGATATCTGCGGCGCTCGGAGAACCATTCTGTGTCCACGGAAGATATGAAAACGTAAGCCAGGATACCGGCGCCGGATGCGCCGATCTGGACAAGCAGATAACGCAATGGGCCGGAGGAAGTTGCGGTGGTAGTGCTGGCGATCATCAGACAGCCGAATGCTGTTGCGATCACGCACAGAAGCAGCAGCACAAGATCGCCTTTTTTAAAAGCTTCGATCATGCGCATGACAAAGCGACGCATCACGTCACCTCACTTTCTTATCTTGACTATTGTAACATTCTTTCGAAAAAATGTAAACCGCTTTTCACATTTCTGTGGAGGAAAAAAGTACCGGGCTGCGATGTGCAGCCCGGCAGTGTTTGAAATTAGTCTTCGAAATTCAGAATGTCCTTAAAACGCTCTTTGAAGATGCCGTAGACAGCCTGCAGAACGTCCTCGTCCTCAACAGAGAGGTAGTTCTCGTTGTCCTCATCGACGGGTTCAACTTCCAGAATGACAACGGAGTTGTCCTCTTCGTCTATGGGCAGCAGAGCCAGGTATTCCTTGCCTTCGTACTCGATGCAGTCCATGTATTCAAAATCTACTTCTGCACCGTTTTCGTCAATAAAAGAGATGATATTGCTCTCTTCTTCCTGCAACAGTTCCTTATCTTCCATTACTTTCTTGCCTCCTTAACAATTTCTACAGATTTCTTACAAAGCTCGGTGATCTCGTCCCACTTGCCGTTCTCGATCAGGTCAGCGGTGACCATGTAGCTGCCGCCGCAAGCGCAGATCACGGGGCAAGCAGCGTAAGTAGCCAGATTCTTCAGACCAATGCCGCCGGTGGGCATGACCTTGAACATGGGGAAGGGAGCGGACATAGCCTTGATCTTATCCAAACCGCCGGACTGCTCAGCCGGGAAGAACTTCAGAACTTCCAGACCCAGCTTGTAAGCGGCGTGATAGTCAGTGGGGGTGGTACAGCCGGGGAATACGGTGATGCCCTTTTCCTGGCAGTACTTAACGATTTCGATATCCAGACCGGGGGTGACAACAAACTTGCCGCCGGCAGCGATGGTCTGATCTACCTGCTCGGTGGTCATGACTGTGCCTGCGCCAACCATCATCTCAGGATGGCTCTCGGCCATAATGCGGATTGCATCGGCTGCACCTGCTGCGCGGAAGGTAACCTCGGCTACCGGCACACCGCCGGCGCACAGTGCGTCAGCCAGGGGCTTAGCATCCCGCTGGGGATTGGACAGCTTGATAACCGGCACAACGCCGATATCGCTGATTTTCTTCTGTAATTCGTTCATAATAACCTACCTTTCGGCTGAAAAACAGCCTTTTAATTGCTGTTAAATGCTACCTACATTATAGTGTTCAACGCCCGTTCTGTCAATCGGGAAATGCGTCGATGTCGGGTCATTCTTTGATGGTGATCGTGCCTTGAATCCGCACAACTTTGCAATCTTCCATAGAGAGATGGCTGGGGATCTCTGTAAGCATATCTTTGCTGAAACCAACATCCCGCAGGTAAACCACGATATAAGCATTTTCGTAAGATTCCCAACAATGAATCTCATTTACACTGGCTGTTGTGGAATGGATATCGCTTGCTTCGGTGTCTGCGCCAAAGGTGATTGTATGGTTCTCCCAATCCACATCAACTTGTCGGTAGTGCTGTGTCCAGGCACATTCCACAGCCAGATTTACCTGATCCAGCACAATGCGGTCAACGTATTCTTCCTTAACGCATAGAGCGGTGGGGTATTCAACGGTGTCGGTCTCGCCAAAGGCATTTTCGCTCCAATGGTAGAGCGTGCGGAATTCAAAATAAGTATTCCAGTTTTCAGCGGTGATCTCCACAGTTTGGGTTTTCTGTCCACAGGCCGCTAGGGGCAACATCAGTATCAGACATAAAAATGCGCAAAAAATTCGTTTCATAGATGATTTTCCTTTCTCTGTTGGTTGTTGCCAGTATAGCATAATGGAAAGGGTTTGACAAGATATGGCAAACCTCCCTCCGGCCTTTTGAAGGCGGGAGGGAGGTTGTTTTACATGTGTGCGGCTTTTGCACCTTTGAGCTGAAGCTGTAGCTTGTCGGCGATCAAGGCGATGAACTCACTGTTGGTGGGCTTGCCCTTTGTATTGGAAACCGTGTATCCAAAGAAGCGCTGCAGGGTGTCCAGATCGCCTCTGTCCCATGCCACTTCAATGGCGTGTCTGATGGCACGTTCTACACGGCTGGGGGTAGTCTGGAATGTTTTGGCCACTTGGGGATACAATACCTTAGTAATGGCGTTGATTACGTCCATGTCCTCCACGGCGATGATGATCGCTTCTCGCAAATACTGATAACCCTTAATGTGGGCAGGTACGCCGATTTCATGAATGATGCTTGTGACCAGAGATTCGATGCTGGTTGCGCTGCTGGGCTGCATGGCAGGCTGCCGCTGGCTCTCCCCACCGCGGATCTCCTCCAATCGCTCTACGAGCGCAGACATATCGCATGGCTTGAGCATCAGATAACGCACGCCCAGATTTGCGGCGGCAGATGCCACGTAGTCTGTGATAAAGCGGGATGTAGCCAGTGTTACCGGTCGCCGTTCCATGTTGGCGATGGCCTTCAGGACGCTTAAACCGTCCTGCTTTGTTAACATCAGATCCAGCACCAGCACATCCGGCTTGCGTTCTGTTACCAGGCGGATTGCCCGCTCCCCGTCGTTGACAGTTCCTACCACATGAAAACCGCCGGCGCGCTGCAAGGCGGCGGTCAGATTGGAACAAAAATCCTCTGAATTATCTGCGATGATTACATTTGTTACATTGTCCATAGCGTCCTCTCCTGACTTTAAATAAATGATCCCCCGATATAAAACGATGCAGCCTATGCTGCGTTGCGACAAATATAATTTAGCATAATGCCGCCGAATTTGCAAGGAAAAACGAGAACAATCGCTCGTCAAAAACCGACAAAAACCGACGAAAACGAACAAAAACGAAACAAAACGACGAAAAACGACGGTTTCGGGAAAAGCGGCGGGATGCTGTTGACGGGTGGGCGGAAATGTTGTAAAATGTTTCCATATACAGATGGAGGAAAACTGCGCCATGAATACATGTTGGAATTTAGACCCAATTTATCGGGGCTTTGAAGATCCTGCTTTTGCAAAAGATATGCAACAGCTGGAGCAGCTGGTAAACAGCAGCAAGGACTTTGCGGAGAAATTGCCCAAGACAGCGCCCTTGACGGGTTTGCGGGAGGGGATTTCCCTTTTGGAGCAGATCCAGATGCTGGCGGGCAAGCTGGCGGAGTATGCGGTTTTGCGTCAGTCCGCAGATACCAAAGATCCGGAGGCAGGCTCTCGGCTGGGTCAGGTTATGGATGTTATCAGCGATGCCGCAGCGCCGGAGGCAGCATTCAAAGAGTGGGCAGCCGGCTTACCCGATTTGATGGATATTGTGGAGCAAGACGATGTTCTGCGGCAATACCGCTTTTTGTTTACCAATATTGCGGCGAACAGCCGGTATCTGTTAGGTGGTAAGGGCGAGCAGATCGCTGCTAAATTGCAGCTTTCCGGCGGAAACGCATGGGGAGATCTGCAGCAGTACCTGACCAGTACGGTTACTGCGGAGTACCGGGGACAGAGCATGAATCTGTCTGCTGTCCGTAATTTGGCATACGATCCCGATCCGCAGGTGCGTAAGGATGCCTTTGAGGCAGAATTAGCTTGCTATGAAAAGATCAAAGATCCCGTAGCGTTTGCTTTAAATTCCATTAAGTTGGAGACCATTTCTGACTGCCAACTCCGTGGCTACGCTTCACCCCTTGCCCGGACACTGGAAAATTATCAGATGCAGCAGAAAACACTGGATGCCATGTTGTCCGCTATGGATGATTATTTGCCGGTATTCTGGCGGTATCTGAAAGCAAAGGGCAAGGCTCTGGGACACGAAAACGGTTTGCCTTGGTACGATTTATTTGCTCCTATGGGTAGCAGTTCCACCAAGTTTACCGCAGAAACCGCCCGGGATTATCTGCTTAAATTATTCAGTACTTTCGACGGTGAATTGACGCAGATGGTGCAAAAGGCCTTTGATGAGGCTTGGATCGACTTCTATCCCAGAGACGGTAAGTCCGGCGGCGCATTCTGCGCCGGTATTGAGTGCTTGAACGAAAGCCGTATTCTCGCCAATTTTGACGGCGCATTTACCGACGTTGTCACCCTTGCTCACGAGCTGGGACATGCCTTCCACAACCAATGCACCTCCCATCACCGTCCGCTGAATCGGGATTATTCCATGCCTTTGGCAGAAACCGCATCTACCTTCAATGAATGTGTGGTAATGGCGGCAGCCATTGAGGGTGCGGCAGATAAAGCAGAAAAGCTGGCGCTGATCGAATCCCAGTTGCAGGATACCACCCAGATCATCTGCGACATCTATTCCCGTTACCGCTTTGAGGCGGCGGTGTTTGAAAATCGCCGGGGTCAGTTTATGAATGCGGATGCGCTGTGCGACATGATGCGCAATGCCCAGCAGCAATCCTATGGCGACGGTCTGGATGCCAATGCGCTACATCCCTACATGTGGGTATGCAAGAGCCATTATTACGGCCCGACTTTCTATAACTTCCCCTATGCCTTTGGCGGCTTGTTCGCCCGTGGCTTGTATGCTCAGTATGAAAAAGAGGGCGCAGCCTTTGTGCCGAAATATAAACAGTTGTTGCAGACTACCACGGTTGCTACCGCAGAGGATACGGCAAAGGTTGCCGGAATCGATCTGACGGACAAAGCATTCTGGTGTGCTGCACTGCAAACGATTGCGGATCAGATCGATCTGTTCTGCAAACTGGTGGAGGAATGATCATGGATAATAAACTGAAAGCCTTTGTGGACTTCTTAAATGTTGCCCACAGTGAATATCATGCGGTTGCAGCCTTGGAGGCGGAACTGCAAACAGCCGGTTATTGCAAACTCTCCGAAGGGGAGACCTGGCAGCTTGCTCCCGGCGGCAAGTATTATCTGATCCGTGGCGGCAGTGCGCTGATGGCGTTCCGTGTACCCCAGCAGACCCCCGGCTGCTTTATGATTAGCGCCAGCCATTCCGATCGTCCCACCTTTAAATTTAAAGAAAACGGCGAACTGACCGGCGCTTATACCCGCCTGTCAACAGAAAAGTACGGCGGCATGCTGATCGCACCCTGGCTGGATAGACCTTTGTCTCTGGCGGGCCGTGCTGTGGTAGAAACGGAAGACGGCGTCCGTACGGTTTTGGTGGATATTGACCGGGATCTGCTTCTGATCCCCAACGTAGCGATCCACATGAACCGCAAGGCAAACGAAGGCTATACATGGAATCCTGCGGTGGATACGCTGCCGCTGGCAGGCAGCAAGGGTGCAGCCGGCAAAATGAATGCGCTGCTAGAGCAGGCGGCGGGCGGTAAGATCCTCGGCCATGATCTGTATTTGTATGTCCGGGAAAAAGCATCTGTCTGGGGCTTAGACGAAGAATATCTGTCTGCAGCAGCGCTGGATGATCTGGCCTGCGCATGGACCTGTACCCAGGGTTTCCTGCAAGCGCAGGAGAGCAGCGCTATTCCGGTTCTGTGCGTATTTGACAGCGAAGAGGTTGGCTCCGGCTCTGTGCAAGGTGCGGATTCGCCTATGCTGGAAAGTGTGCTGAAGCGTATTTGCAATGCGCTGCAGCTTCCTATGGAGCAGCTGCTCAGCAATTCCTTGATGGTATCTGCAGACAACGCCCATGCACTGCATCCCAATCATCCGGAGTTTGCCGATCAGAACAATGCGCCGGTAATGGGCGAGGGCGTGGTTGTCAAGTTCAATGCCAACCGCAGCTATACCACTGACGGTGTGACTGCTGCGATGTTCCGCAAGATCTGCGCGAAAGCAGATGTACCTACCCAGACCTACTACAACCGGGCAGATGTTCCTGGCGGCTCTACTTTGGGTAAGATCAGCCTGTCCCATGTGGCTGTGCCTATGGTGGATATCGGTATTGCACAGCTGGCGATGCATTCTTGTTATGAGACGGTAAGCGTCAAAGATGTAAGCGATATGGAAAAGGCCATGCAGGCATTCTATAGCAGCGCTTGCGTAAATCATGGCGAAAGTTTACAGATTGTGTAACATTCGGCAAAATACACAAAAACAGACCCATAAAACTGTGAGAAACCACCATTGAATATGGTGGTTTCTTGTGGTATTATTATAGCATCCGGGCATAGGGCGTTCTACTCCACAAAAATAGACGTTTTATGTCACAAAAGGAGGAAATATTAACACCGTTGGACTCACGGTACGGCAGTGTGGAGACCTGTCGTAATACTGCAGCTATTTTGCTTGGTTGCAGTGAGAGCATATGCGAGGATTCGGTATGCTTAGAGTCGTGCAAGTATGGCAAATGTAACCCTGAAAAACATCAAGAAGGTCTACCCGTTCAGTGGTGACGACGTCAAGCGTAACAAGGAGAAAGCTGCTAAGCTGGAAAAGCTGAAGAAGAAGGATCCTCAGGCTTACGAAATGTACATGGAGCAGCAGGAAAACAAGGCTAAGCTGCAGGTTACAGACAAGGGCGTCATCGCAGTTCAGGAATTCAACCTGGACATCGCTGATAAGGAATTCATCGTTCTGGTCGGTCCTTCCGGCTGTGGTAAGTCTACCACTCTGCGTATGATCGCAGGCCTGGAAGAAATCTCCGACGGCGAACTGTGGATCGGCGACCGCCTGGTCAACGACGTAGCTCCTAAGGACCGCGATATCGCAATGGTCTTCCAGAACTACGCTCTGTACCCCCACATGACTGTTTACGAAAACATGGCTTTCGCTCTGAAGCTGCGCCATGTTCCCAAGGCTGAAGTTGACCGCAAGGTTAAGGAAGCTGCTGAGATCCTGGACATCACCCAGTATCTGGGCCGTAAGCCCAAGGCTCTGTCCGGTGGTCAGCGTCAGCGTGTTGCTATCGGTCGTGCTATCGTCCGTGACCCCAAGGTCATGCTGATGGACGAGCCTCTGTCCGACCTGGACGCTAAGCTGCGTAACCAGATGCGTGCTGAGATCATCAAGCTGCGCGAGCGTATCAACACCACCTTTATTTACGTTACCCACGACCAGACCGAGGCTATGACTCTGGGCGACCGTATCGTCATCATGAAGGACGGCTTCATCCAGCAGATCGGCACTCCTCAGGAAGTGTTCAATCATCCCTACAACCTGTTCGTTGCAGGCTTCATTGGCTCTCCCCAGATGAACCTGTTCGATGCAAAGCTGCTGAAGAAGGACGGCAAGTACGCTGTTGAGCTGTGCGGCTACACCGTTGAGGTTTCTGAAGAGAAGCAGGCTGCCCTGGCTGCTAACAATGTTGAGGAGCAGGAGATTGTTCTGGGCGTCCGTCCCGAGCACCTGGTTCTGGCTGACGACGGCATCGAGGCTAAGATCGAAGTTAACGAGCTGATGGGCTCCTCTGTCCACCTGCACGTTGACATCAACGGTAAGGACGTCATCGTCATTGTTTCTACCATGAACATGACCGGTGCTGAGATCGCTGCTCTGAAGGCAGGCTCCACCGTTAAGATCGGCTTTGCTGGCAATGTCTGCCACGTCTTCAACAAGGAGACTAAGGTCAACCTGGAAGCTTAATTTTCCATACATAACAGACCCACTTCGGTGGGTCTGTTTTTTTGTCAAAATCAGTAGTAGAAAGATGCTTTTTCCAGTGGTTTTTCCTTGACGAAATGGGGAAAACATGTTAATCTTTATAGTGATAAACTGCGGTAGTTTTACCTATGAAAAGCAGGTTATTTTATAAGATTATAAGGAGAAATTTTATGCGTGGAAGCGGCATATTGATGCATATTACATCCCTGCCCGGACCTTACGGTGTAGGCACAATGGGACAGCAAGCTTATGCGTTTGTAGATTTTTTAAAGCAGGCGGGTCAGAGCTATTGGCAGATCCTGCCCCTTAGCCCCACCGGCTATGGCGATTCCCCCTATCAGTCCTGCTCTGCCTTTGCAGGCAACCACTATTTGATTGATTTGGATACGCTGGTAAGCGAAGGTTTGCTGCAAGCGGACGAGGTGCAGAATATTCAGTGGGGTATCAGCGAGGATCGGGCGGATTTTGGCCTTTTGTACCAGAGCCGCCTGAAGGTGCTGCGCATGGCATACAACCGGTTTGCCGATAATGAAGCACTGGACGCATTCTGCCGTGACAGCAGCGATTGGTTGCCGGATTTTGCCCTGTTCATGGCGCTGAAAGATCACAACGGTGGCATGCCCTGGTATCAGTGGGAAGACGGTTTAAAATTCCGGGATCCGGATACACTTTGGAATATCCGCAGACAGCTGCAGGAGGATATCCGTTTTTATAGCTTTGTACAGTATCTGTTCCATAAGCAGTGGTCTGCTCTGAGAGCTTATGCCCATGAAAATGGCGTGCAGATCATCGGCGATGTGCCTATCTATGTTCCCATGGATTCCGTAGAGGTTTGGAGCAGTCCGGAACTGTTCCAGCTGGATGAAAAGCTGGATCCCGTGGCTGTGGCAGGTTGTCCTCCGGATGGCTTTAGTGCTGACGGTCAGCTGTGGGGCAACCCCTTGTACCGCTGGGAAGACCATGCCAAGGACGGTTTCCGTTGGTGGATCCGCCGTCTGGCGGCTGCCGGCGAGCTTTATGACGTTGTGCGACTGGACCACTTCCGTGGTTTTGAGGCTTACTGGTCTGTGCCTTACGGAGATGCTACTGCAAAGAACGGTAAGTGGGTCAAGGGCCCGGACATGGCATTTGTCAATGCGGTCAAGGAAAATCTGCCCCATCTTAACCTGATTGCAGAGGATTTGGGTTTCCTGACCCAGGAAGTGCTGGATCTGCGTGATAATTCCGGCTATCCGGGCATGAAGGTTTTGGAATTTGCGTTTGATTCCCGGGAACCTTCTGAGTATCTGCCCCATACTTATATACAGAACACGGTTTGCTATACCGGCACCCATGACAATATGACCATGCGGCAGTGGTTTGAAACTGCGCCTGCCGAAGCTGTAGCATACGCTGTGGAATATATGTGTCTGACAGAGCAGGAAGGCTATGTTTGGGGCACGATCCGTACGGCGATGGGTTCTGTCAGTGATCTTTGCGTCGTGCAGATGCAGGATTATCTGGAACTGGGCGGCGAAGCCCGGATGAACTTCCCCGGCACAACCAATGCCAACTGGGTATGGCGCGCTGTGGGCGGCTGCTTTACCGAGGCGCTGGCGCAAAAAATTTATCGGATGACCAATATGTATGGTCGCCTTGCAAATAAGGAGAACTAATCTATGAAACTCAATTGTCTGAATATTTTGAAAATGACAGAAGCGCACCTGAAGCTGACACGTGACGTGTCTCTGCGGGAAGCTTCTGCTCAGGAGTTGCATGAAGCGCTGGGCACCGCTGTGATGATGAACATCAGCGAAACCTGGAACAACTGCAAGCATACCCGTATGCATCAGAGAAAGGCATACTACATTTCCGCAGAGTATCTGATCGGCAGACTGGTATATTCCAATCTGTACAATCTGGGCATTCTGGATGAGATGAAGCAGCTGTTTGCTGAGCATGGCGTAGATCTTGCCATTTTGGAAGACGTAGAAGACGCTGCGCTGGGTAACGGCGGCTTGGGTCGTTTGGCAGCTTGCTTCTTGGACAGCGCCGCAAGTACGAACATTCCTCTGTCCGGCTATGGCTTGCGTTATCGCTTTGGTCTGTTCAAGCAGAAGTTTGACGAGCACGGCAGCCAGATCGAGGGCGCAGACGACTGGGCAAAGTTTGGTGATCCCTGGTCTTACCGCCGCTATAACCATACCGTTAAGGTTCATTTCCCGGATCATACGGTACTGGCAGTTCCTTACGATGTTCCCGTTATTGGCTACGGCACAGAAAATGTTGGCACCCTGCGTCTGTGGCAGTGTGAGGCAGAGGAAGAACTGGACTTCAATGCCTTTAACGATCAGGACTACCTGCGTGCTTTGACCCAGAAGAACAAGGCAGAAGACATTACCCGTGTTCTGTACCCCAACGACTCCACTTGGGAGGGCAAGCGCCTGCGTATTAAGCAGCAGTATGTACTGTCCTCTGCATCTTTGCAGGATGTGATGCGCATCTACAAGTCCATCCATGGCAACGATCTGAGCCACTTTGCAGACTTCTATGCTGTACAGCTGAACGATACTCACCCCGCTATGTCCATTCCCGAACTGATCCGTCTGCTGATGGTGGAAGGCATGGACTTTGAGCAGAGCTTTGCTATCGCCCAAAAGACCTTCTCTTACACCAACCACACCGTTATGGGTGAGGCTTTGGAGAAGTGGCCTTTGGATCTGCTGCGTAGTGTTGTGCCGGAGATCGTGGACATCATTGTACGCATTGATGAAAAGCTGAAGAGCGAGCATCCCAACCTGTTCATCGTTCGTGACAATACTGCCCACATGGCAAACCTGAGTGTGTATGTAGGCTCTTATATCAACGGTGTTGCTGAGATTCACTCTCAGATTCTGAAGGATGATTGCTTCAAGGAATGGTATGAAGCTTTCCCCGAGCGTTTCCAGAACAAGACCAACGGTGTCACCCCCCGTCGCTGGATGGGTCTGTGTAACCCGGAGCTGACTCAGCTGATCAAGTACCGCATCGGCGGCGATTTCCTGGGTGACCTGGACCGCTTGAGCAAGCTGAAGCCCATGATCGACGATGACATGGTCCGTCAGTTCAATGCGGTTAAGCGGCAGAAGAAGGAACAGCTTTGCAAGGTCATCGCAGAGCACGAAGGCATCAAGCTGAATCCTGACTTTGTCTTTGATGTGCAGGTCAAGCGTCTGCACGAGTACAAGCGCCAGCTGCTGAACGCACTGTCTATTATGGATATCTACTTCCGCCTGAAGGATGGCAGCCTGACCGACTTCCAGCCGACAGTCTATCTGTTCGGTGCAAAGTCCGCTCCCGGCTATGCCCGCGCCAAGGCAATTATCCGTTACATCAACCGGATCGCCCGCCTGATCAATAACGACCCGGATATGCAGGATAAGCTGAAGGTAGTATTTGTGCAGAACTATAACTGCTCCTATGCTGAGCATATCATTCCTGCAGCGGATATTTCCGAGCAGATTTCTCCTGCCGGCACAGAGGCATCCGGCACCGGCAACATGAAGCTGATGCTCAACGGTGCAGTTACCTTGGGTACTTTGGACGGCGCTAACGTGGAGATCGTGAAGGAAGCCGGCATGGAAAACAACTACATCTTCGGCGCAACCGTGGATGTGATCAATTCCAGCAAGGCAACTTACAACCCCCGTTGGATCTACGATCATAACGATAGACTGCACCGCGCCATCGACACCTTGGTTGACGGCACTGTGCCTACCGATAACGATCAGCGTGAGCTGTATCATGCGCTGCTGGACGGCACAAGCTGGCATCAGGCTGACCACTACTTCCTGCTGATGGATTATGAATCCTACATGGAAGCAAAGCTGCGTGCAAACCGTGACTATGCAGACCGCCTGAGCTTCGGTAGAAAGTGTCTGGTTAACGTGGCAAGCGGCGCCAAGTTCTCCTCTGACCGTACCATTCGTCAGTACGCTGAGGAAATCTGGCACATCGAGCCTACTCAGTTCTAAAAATAATGCAGTGCCGCAATTGCGGCACTGCATATTTACAAGGAGAAGCCTATGGCTGTTTATGAAATTGCCGGTGTCCGTTTTAAGCTTACCGTAACGGACCCTTTCACACAACAGTATATAGATGCCTACCGGGTGGACGGAGAAGATGCGTCGGAAACCGTGACGATTACGGAAGCGGATATTGCCTTTGAGCGCACCATCCAACCCGATGCCTCCATCGGTCTTTTGACTTGCTGTGCGGTTTGCCGGAATTTGAGCAGAATGCTGCTTTATCGCTATGACGGCATGCTGGTACATTCTGCGGCTATGCTGTACGAAGGAAAGGCATACTTGTTCGTTGCCCCCTCCGGTACGGGCAAGACCACCCATGTGATGCTTTGGAAAAAGTGCATGGGGGATAAAATGGCGATCCTTAACGGCGATAAGCCGTTCCTGCGCCGGCATGGTGACAGCATAACAGTGTATGGCAGTCCGTGGCAGGGCAAGGAAGATTACGGTATGAATGCCAGCGCACCCTTGGGTGGTGTTTTCTTTGTGAACCGGGATGGGGAGAATTCTGTGCGTCATGCAACCATTCCGGAAGCGCTGCAAAGGTTGGCAATCGCAACGGTACTGCCGGAGGATGCCGAGGGTCGCGGTAAAGTGCTGGATTTTGTGGGTCATATTTGTAAGACAGTCCCCGTTGGTATGCTGTATTGCAATATGGAAGACGAGGCAGTACATACAGCAAAATCCTTTATTGATGAAAATAAAAAACAGAGCTGACAATCAGCTCTGTTTTTTTGTTTATTAACCCTCTGCAACGACGATCTCGGAAAGCACCAGACCGGGGTTGCGCTTAATGGTAAAATCGATTGCCCAGTAGCTGGAAAATACCAGCAGACTCCGTCCGCGGTAATCTTCCAACAGTTCGGCATCCGAACCGAGATTTAAGTCGGACAAATCACCGGGATAGCTGTCAATGAGCCGGATCTCCTCGTAGGGCAGGCTTTCCATGCGAAGGTCTACGCCGTACTCGTTTTTCATGCGGTACTGGAATACGTCAAACTGCAGCGTACCCACAACGCCCACGATCACTTCTTCCATACCGGAGTTGGGAACTTTGAAGATCTGAATCGCACCTTCCTGTGCGATCTGCTCAGTACCCTTAACGAACTGCTTGCGCTTCATGGAATCCTTGGCGGATACACGGGAGAAATGTTCCGGGGCAAAGGTGGGAATGCCGGAATAGAGGAACTTCTTGGAAGGTACGGTGATGGTGTCGCCGATGGC
>JAZRQF010000065.1:0-35439 GCA_045649605.1 Faecousia sp. | reverse complement strand
GCTTTCAGAGCCAGCGCCCACAGTCTGGGTGCGGTACTCGTTCAGGCCGATGATATCGGTGGAGTACAGGGTGTTGGAACCGGTGTAAACGGGGTCCAGATATACATAGTAGTTGAACAGAACGTCTTCCATAGTCAGGGGCTGACCGTCGGAGAACTTGATGCCGTTCTTCAGAACGAAGGTGTAAGTAGTGGTGTCGTTTTCGTTTTCCACGATCTCGTAGTCCTTAACGACAACAGCTTCATTCTCACCGTAAGCAACCTGCACTTCGCCATTGACGTAAGCAGCGCCCAGCATGCTGATCTGGGTCATGCTGACGATGGTGCCGTCAGGTGCGGAGGTATAGAAGAAGGGGTTAAACAGGCCATCCAGCTGATCGGTCATAATAACGAAGGCGTCTGCATTGGCGCCACCGCAACCGGAGAGCATGGATACCATTCCCATGCACATAGCAATGCACAGGATGAAAGAAAGAATTCTCTTTTTCATAATATCGCTCCTTAAATAAATAACTTATTAACCCGTGACAATTTCCACAGTAACTGTGGACTCTGTAACGGTAATGATTACGCTTTCAGGCTTGTCGCCCACTGCCTGGCAGGTAATGCCGGAATGGTCAATGCCGGGGTTGCCCATGCCACAAACCAGACCGATGGTGTAATCCTCAGTACCGAAGTAGCAGGCAGAGTCGATCTGCAATGTGCTTGCCAAGATCGTCACATTGATGCAGGTGGCATTTTCCGCAACAGTACCGGCAAGCAAACCGTAGTTTGTACCAGCCATACGGGTACCGCCTTGAATGGTGAAGGTCACATTTTCAAATGTGATATCAGACAAAATAGCCGTTTCAGCCAGTTGGCCGAACAGACCGCTGTTGGTCTTGGAGTTGTTGGTCTGTGTCAAAGAAATGTTCTTAAACACATGGCCGTTGCCCTGGATGGTGCCGGTGAAGTTACCGTGCATCAAGGAGGTGGGCCAGTTTTTATCGGTAAAGTCCAGATCTGCGTGGATCACATAGTTGCCGGCAACGCTGGCATTTTCCAGGAACTGCTTGGCATTGTAAATGTGGAACCACTCACCTTCCATCCACTGCACATACAGCTTCATGGAAGTGTTCTGGGCTGTGCCGGTAGCGTAGTCGATCACACCGGGGTGCGCAACCGCTTCGGTCTCTACCTTGCTCTCCATCTGCTGATCATAATAAGCAGCCTGGAAGGTATAGCCGGACTTTTCGGGGAAATTATTCATTTCGATAGCACCGGTCTCTTCATCCCAAACGGGCAGCAGAATCTGCTTTTCGCCGGTAGGATCGTAGGTGATGGAATTGATCACATCGTCAGACTGTGCATCGCAAAATTCGATTTCAAACATAGGAATCCATGCTGCGTACAAGGTCAGCACAGGTTCTGCGGAGGTGTGGGGCTGGGCAGGATCTACAGTCAAAACATCCTTTTCGAAATCCCACTTGCCGGAGTAGGTGTAAACGGGCTTGCCGGCATCGTCCTTGCCGGTCTCGGTACGTTCGGTGTACCAGCCTGCCAGAAAATAGCCATTGTTGATAGCGGTGAACGCATTTTTCTCTCTGGCGGCATTGTCCGGTGCGATCAGGGGAATCTCTGCTTTTCCGTCACTGTTTTTCTCCATGTCGGAAACATTGTAGGAGTCCATAATCACAGCGGTATTTGTGGTGAAGAAACCGCCGTTGGCATCATACTTGACGCTTACGGAGTAATTCTCTTCATCATTGAGCTGATACGGGGACAGTTCCTCGCTGCAGCCGGTGGCAAACGCAAGGGTTACCAGCAGCAGAACGCTGAGCAGTATCGCTTTGATTTTCAGATTCATAATATCCGCATCTTCCTTTTGGGGGCAGAGCCGCATCTGCGGCTCTGCCGTTATTTATTGATTACGCCTGCTGATCTTCTTCAGGCTCTTGCTCGGACTGCTCAACTTCTGCAGTTTCTGCAGGAGCTTCCTCAGACTGCTCAACTTCTGCGTTTTCTGCAGGAGCTTCAGGGGCTTTCTCCTTCTTGGTAAACAGCTTCTTGGTAAATCCGGAAACTGCATTCCAAGCACGGACACACAGACCGGCAACCAGCTTACCGAAGGGAACCAAAACTGCAACCCACAGTTTCTTTGCAAGGCTTGCCACAGCGCCCCAAACCTTAACGGCCAGCGCGCCGATCTTCTTCAGCAGTTCCACGGACACGTCCTTGAAGCTGCGCTGTTCCTTGCGGGACTTCAGCAGCACATATACCACACCGGCAACCAGTGCCAGCAGGACTACACCACCCACAATGATCAGTGCGATCAAACCGCCGTTACCCTTCTCCGGCTCTTCCACCGGTGTTTCTACCGGCTCTTCCACAGGAGTCAGGGATGCAATTCTCTGCTCAGCGGAGATCAGGTCTGCATAGTTAACGACCAGTGCCTGCTGCTCCAGAGTGGGGATCTTGTTGTACAGTGCGCGGGCAGTCTCTACGATTGCTCTTTGCTCATAGGAGACACGCTCAGGGATTGCCTTGATGGCCTGAATGGTAGCCAGGGTTGCCTTGTTAGGTGCCTGGGCGCCATCGATTGCCAGATCAACATTGAAGTACTGGGTGTAGATAAAGGAGTCGTAATTCTGACCGTTGACCGGGCGGATCATGGTCAGCTTGTTCTCCACACGGCCTACGTAATCCACGAAGGATGCGCCGTAGAACACGTTGGAGTACAGACCGTCAGTGGTGTTCCACATGTAGTAAGGCAGCAGGCCGGTACCGACGATGTCTACCTCATTGCCATCGTAGTCTGTGTAAGCGCCGAAGTCGCCGGTGCCGGGAATGTTCTCCAGGCACTCATAGTAGGCAGGATCGAACTCCTCTTCCAGGATGGGAGCCTCGTAGCTGCCAAACACTACGGTGTGCAACTGTGCGCAGTCGTAGAATGCCTTGTGGCCGATGGCAAATACGGTCTCGGGCATGGTTACCATTTCCACATTGGTGCCGGCAAATGCCATGGAAGTAATGCGGATGGTATCCTCAGCAACCTTTACGTTGCCGGGGTTGTTGCCGGTATAAACGATCAGTTCCAGACCGGTGTCGATCTTGCAGTACAAGCTGCCGTCGATTACCAGCACATCATCGCTGATTTCATAAGTGTAGATCTTGTTTTCCAAGGTCGTACCGTTGAAATCGGTGGTCTCTACGGTGCAGAAGGGTGCCAGGGTACACATTGCGAAGGGGTTGTCGCCGATGGTCTCCAGCTTCTCGCCGAGAACTACGGTGAAGTCAACCTTCTCTTCCTTCATAAATGCCATGCTGCCGATATGCTCAGCGCCGGACAGATCTGCCTCGGTCAGACCGCTGTAAGCAAATGCGTAATCACCAATCTGGGGTACAACAGCCAAGTTATTCACAGTTGTCAGCGCAGCACAGTAAGCAAAGACGCCCTCACCTACCGCAACGCCCTCGGGATTCAGGGTAACGGTCTGCAAAGCACTGCCGTTGACGAATGCGTACTTAGCCAATTCCTTAACAGCAGACAGGTCTACACTTACCAGCATTTCCGTTTCTTGGAATGCGTATTCGCCGATCTTGACGATCTTGCTCAGGTCGATATTGGTCAGAGAAGCACAGCTTGCAAATGCATACTTGGGAATCTCGGTGATCTGCTCGCCCAGCACCACGTCGGTCAGGCTTCCGCACATTGCAAAAGCATACTCACCAACATAAGTTGCGCTGGTCAGATCCGCCATGGTAATAGCAGTAGCGTAGTTCTTGGTCATGTACTGACCTTCCTTGGAAACCGCAGGAACGCTCATGCCCTCGTTCAGGCAGATGTAGTACTCATCGCCGGAGAATGCATAGTCACCAATGTAGGTTACCTTGCTCAGGTCGATGCTGCTCAAGGAAGCGCAGCTGTAGAAAGCCTGCTTGCCAATGCTTGCATTCTCGCCCAAAGTAACGGCCTGCAGATTTGCATGGTAAGCAAATGCGTTTTCACCGATAACTGCATTGTCACCGATGGTCAGGCTGGTCAGTGCAGAGGAGAACTCATAGTAGAAATACTTTTCGTCGCCCTCGTCATAGTTCTTAACCACAAAGCTGTGATCCTTATCCATATTAAAGGCGAACTTATCCAATGTGACGCCGTTGCCGATCTCAATGGTAGCCAGCTGATCACACTGGGCGAACATGCCTTCCGGCACGGTCATGTCATCGGGGATGTACACATAGGTAATATCCGTGAAGGAGAATGCATACTTGCCGATCTTGGTATTTGCGTCAAAGGTGGGCAGCTCGGTGATCTTTGTTTCGAAGAACGCATATTCACCGATCTTCTCCAACGTGCCCAGGGTAACACTTTCGATCCGGTCGGAAGAACCGAATGCATAGTCACCGATCGCAGTAACCTGGGGAAGGTTGACGGAAGTAATCTTTCTGTTGTGAGAGAATGCGCCATCTGCCAAAGAAGTGATCTGTGCGTCACCCACATTCTGGGCAGTAAACTCACCGGACAGACTTGCGGCAACTGCTACAAGCTGCTTGCCGTCTGCAGACAAAATGTAGTCAGCAGACTGGACTTTGAATGTCTTATTGCCTTCCTTGACTTCCAGCTTTTCAACGGCTGTATCTCTGAAAGCAAACTCGCCGATCTCGTTGACATCCGGGCCAACGGTGACGGTCTTCAAAGACTTACATTCGTAGAACATACCCTCCGGCAGGACGGCTGCATTGACATAGAAGCTGGTCAAAGCTTCGCAATCGGTAAATGCATAGGGGCCGTACTTGACCTTGGGTGCGGTAATGGTAACATCAGACAGCTTCTTACAGCCGGCAAATGCATACTCGCCGATAGACAGCAGAGTATCGGAAGTAACAATGCCTTCCAGCTCCTTATTGCCTGCAAATGCATAGTCAGAGATCACGCAAACTGCAGACAGATCGATCACGCCCTGCAGGTCGCACAGTTCGAATGCTTCCTGGTTGATGATCTTCAGGTTGTTCTCACCGCTGAAGGTGATCTTCTGCAAGGAGGTACAGCCATAGAATGCGCCGTACTCGATTGCCTCCAAAGTGGAGGGCAGCACGATCTCTTCCAAACCGGTCAAGTTTGCGAAAGCGTAGCAACCGATTTTCTCAATACCCTCGGGAACAACCACCTTGGTAATGGTGGATTCACCGATGTACCACTGCTTGGAAGTCTGTGCATCGTCAAATGCCAGTTCTTCCTCGGTCTTGGGGATATATTCGAAGTTTGCGAAAGCGAAGTTGCCGATCTCGGTCAGAGTCAGATCCTCGGGGAAGGTTACCAGACCGCCGTTACCGAAGTAGTGGCTCAGGCTTGCGCCAGTGGTAACAAAGGGATTCTTGACCTCAACAGAAACGGATTCGGAGTAGTAAGTGCTTCTGCCGTCCATCATAACCTTAACGGAGACGGAAGCAAAGCCCTCGGCTACAGCGGTCACATTGCCGTAGGCATCCACCTTGACAATGTTCTCGTTACTGGATTCGAACTCCACGGTAGTATCATTGGGGAAGTAAGCATCCAGATCGTATGTCAGCAGCACCGTCTCAGACGGGTACATAGACAGATTGAAGTTACCTTCAAAGAAGCGCTTATCGCCGGTGTCACCGATCTCTTTATCTTCGCTGTCCACCTGATAATAAGCCTTCTGGGTCTGATAGCCGGTGAGGCGGAAGATATCAGCAACCGGCTTATCGTAGCGGCGGTAGCCTTCATCGCCCTCACCCAAAACAGTAACCTTGAAGGTCACATTTTCCTTGGATACGGGGTCGCTGACACGGATGATCGCTGTGCCGGACTTAACGGCAACGATCTTGTTGTTGACCACACGAGCAACACTGGGCTTGGAGGAGTCAAAGTCCAGCAGCTCTGCCCACTCGGTGTTGGGGTTGACCAGAGGTGCCAGGGTGTAAACCTCGTTGGGGCTCAGGGTGATGCCGTCTTCGTTCAGACCGTCCACATAGAACTCAACAAAGTTAGCGGGCAGGCCGATTTCATAAGTTGCGTAGTTCAGTGCGTAGTCATAACAGGTCAGCGCAAAGGTCAGATCGTTCTGGGCGCCTTCTTTAATCTCATAGATATAGTCGGTCAGCTCGAACTTGACGGTAGTTGTGCTGTTGCGCTGGGAATAAACGGGGGTCATGTACTGCTCAAAGGTCTTGAGCTCAGGAATGGCATTGCCGTTCTCGTCTGTGCCGGCGCCAACATAGCCCAACTGAGCAGACATGGTATAGTGGTTATCAAAAATATCTACATTTGCGTACAGACGGTTCTTCTTCAGGGTCTTGTCGTACTCGTAGGTATAAGTTACGTTGGAAATGGTGGGTGCTTCGAAGTCTACGGTCAGCGGGAAGCTGAAAGTATTCTTCTCATTTCTGTCCAAGCCGCCGTCCTCGTAATCCAGATAGCCGGTCAGAGTGACGGTGTATTGGGTGTTGTTGTTTAAGTTGTAATCCTGGGTATCGAACTCGATCTCCACGTTGGCGGGATAGATAGAGCCGCCATCGCCGTAGGACTTGCGGACATCGGTATCCACGGTTTCGAATACCACTTCACCGGTGACATCATCGGTGATTGCAATCTCAATGCGCTGTGCGTTTCTGAGCAAGCCTGCCCAAACGAAGCGCAGAGAGTGGATCGTGCCTTCCTTATTGGAAAGGGCGATGTAATCTCTGTTGGCAGAGATGATCATATCCTTGGGATCCTGCAGGAAGTAGTAAGAACCCAGGTAGCTGACGTAGTCCTCAGACACACCGCCGATGGGACGGGAGGAGTAAGCGTCGGGCAGGTTCTTATCTTCCATAGCGATGGAATCATCACGCTCGTCTGCATCGGTCTCAAAGTAGTCCAGGTCAAACAGAGGTGCCTTCATCCAGTCGCCGTAGAATGCCAGATAAGGAACATTCAGGTCGATCTTGGTGCCGCTCTTGGCAGTCAGGGTGATGTAGCCTTCTACGTACATGCCGTTTTCGAAGGATGCATCCAGATACTGCTTGTCGCTGTCAGTCAGGGTGATCTTTACGGTAACCTTAGCGGACTCGCCCTTCTTGACGGTCAGCTTATTGCCGCTGACCTTGCCGCCTTCCACCTGTACGATTTCCAGCTGGCCGTCCAGCTTGTAAGCCTCACCGGTAACGGTGGTCTCACCTGCTGCAGTCTTGGTCTCGCTGACACCTTCGGTCAGCACGTGAGCGCCGATCTCATAGCTCAGGTTCTTGTCGCCGAAGTTGTCTACGCTGAAGGTCATTTCGTAAACGCCGGTCTTCTCGGGATCGTCACCCAGCTCCAGCTTGGGCTTATCCTTGGCGTTACCCTGCTTGTCATAAGCAGTGATGGTTGCGGTGGTGTTGATGGAGTTCATCAGGTTTGCAAGGCCTGCGCCCTGCTTTCTGACGGAATAAGGCAGGCCGTTGGTGTTCAGCGCGATATCCGCGGTGGACATCATCAGACCGTTGACCATCTTATTGACCTTAACATTGTCATTTGCAATGTCAGGGAAGTTCTCAACCACGTACTGACGCAGCAGGATAACCACGCCAGCCAAGTTGGGACAAGCCATGGAAGTACCGGACAGTCTATCGTAACCGCCGCCGGTAACAGAGGAGAGAATGTTGCCGCCGTGGGCAGTGATCTCAGGCTTGATCTCCAGATTGGATCCGGGACCCCAAGAAGAGAAGTCAGAAATGAAAGGACCGGAGGTCTGCTTCTTGCTGATGGTCAAGGTGCCGCCACCCTGCTCTACCAGCATTTCGCCGTCGTTCTGGGAAATGGAGCAAACAGCCAACTTGGCCTTGCCCACGTTCATCTTGATTTCACCGGAAACATTGTTGTAAATGATGATACCGGCTGCGCCCTGTGCCTCAGCGATCATTGCCTTTTCTTCAAAGGTGTTGTCGCCACGGCGAACCAGTGCGATCTTGCCCTTTACATCCAGGCCGGTGTAGTCAGCGGTTCTGCCGACACCGGGGATGATGACATATTCAATTTTCTTAGACTCCTCATCGCCCAGCAGGGTCTGGAAGAAGTCGTTTTCCTTGGTTGTGCCGTTGGTGGACTCATCAAAGTAAATGATGGTGTCCTTGTACTTAATGTAGGGGGTCTCCTTACCGTTGATAGAAGCAACGGACATTGCGCCCTCGTATGTACCGGGAGAACCAACTGTGCCGGTATCAGGGTTAGAGGTCAGACCCAAGTTACCGTTCTTCTCAGAACCGTAAGCGGAGTGATAGCTGTTGGAAGCCGCAACGATCAAGCTGATGCCGGCATTACGGATCTTCTGGTAAACACCGCTGGTGATTTCCTCGTCAGACTCACGGCTGAAGCCGCAAGAAGTACCCAGAGACATGTTGATAACATCAACACCCAGAACCACGCAGTCTTCCAGACCGTTCAGAATCCAGGAAGCGCGAGCTGTATCCATTACGTCGGAGAACACCTTCATGGAAACCAGCTGCGCATTGGGCGCTACGCCGGTGATGGTGTCGTCCTTGCCGACGATTACGCCGGAGACGTGAGTACCGTGATTGTTGTGGGTGGAGTATACATCCGGGTCGTTATCTGCGTAGTCATAACCGAAAGGCACTTTCTCGTTGATATAAACATCGTCTACACTCAGGCCGCCGGAGATTTCGTTTGCCTTGGTCTTGGCAATAACAGCAGCAACGTCCTCATAGGTCAGACCCAGCTTTTCGGAGGTGAAGTTCTCCACGCTGAATGCGGTGTGCTTGGAGTCCAGACCGGTATCCAGAACAGCAACCACCATGCCGGAGCCGTCGTAGCCGGACTCGCCGCTCTTGAAAATACCGGTCTCATAAACATTAACGGTATTCTCAACCAGCTGTGTCTGGGCAACTTCATATTCCTCGCAGAGGTAGATACCGTTGCCTTCACCCAGAGACTGGCAGGTAATATCAAAGTCACCAGCCTTGATCACCAGCTCGAAGCCGCTGAGCAAGGTGTCGTAATCTGCGCCGACGGTATAGGCAACGCCCTTATCGTCCAGTGTACGCAGGATCTCTGCCTTCTGCTGTGCGATGTCCTCACGGATCTCATTGGCTGCATCGCTGCTTGTGGCAAAATCACGCAGGCTCATGGTCCGGTCTGTGCCGTTATAAGCCTCCATGATAGTTGCATTGTCCAGCAGGACGATCACGGAGATTTCCCGGTCAGGCTGAATGCTTTCAGGCAGCTTCTGCATAACCGAGGTATCCAGATAGTCTCTATAGTCTACGGACACATTATCCAACCGTGTAATGTGGGAGGCTTCGTACTCCGTAGCCTGTGCAAAAGGTGCTGCAACCACGCCAGTAAACAGAGTTACTACCAGCAAGGTTACAACTACTTGCACGATTCTCTTTCGCATTTTTTTCGTCATATATAATCGCCTTTCTGTCGTTGTCATACTTACGCCATTTTAATGTAAACATAGGCTAGTCTATTCTACTGCATAACCCCTAAAAAAGCAAGAATTTTTCTGTGTTTTTTGCCAATTATTTATTTAATAAAGTATGTATAAATCGGAAGCCTTGTTTTCGAGGGTCTTGAACTCGGTTTTGGATTTACTTTTTTGTCTATATATGCTATACTGTTGGCGAAATAAGATTACCCCCAAGCAAAGGAGGGCATGTATGTCCACTAAGACAAATAAATATATACACCTCATCTACAGCATTATCCTGAGCATTTTGCTGATTACTGCAGGCTTTTGCCTGATCACCGCCTGCATAGGTATCTACCAATCCGGCGATAAACCCTTCACACCGGAATCCGTAGCGGCTGCTTTCTCCGGCATCGCCGTTCCCGTTTGTCTGTGTCTTTCCTGGATCATCGGCGGCTTTGTGCTGGACGGCTTCTGGCCTGCGAAAAAATCCAAGCCTGCCCTGCAGAAGCAGGATGCCGCTATTTTGGCACGGCTTTATGAAAAAACCGACGTGCGCTATGCGCCGCCCCATGTGCAACAGCAACTGCGCACAATGCAAAACCGCCGCAAGCTGTTCAAGGGCATCGCCTTAGGTCTTTTAGCCATGGGTACTGTGGTCTTTTTAATCTACGGCCTGAACAGCAACAATTTCCACCAGTCTGATATTACCGATTCCATGGTAAAGGCTATGTACATCTTTATCCCCTGCCTTGCCATCCCCTTTGCCTACGGCGTGTTCTCTGTTTACTATGAACGCAGCAGTCTGCGCAAGGAGATCGAACTGGTAAAGCAGCTGCTGGCCAACGGCGCAAAAGCCGCCCCCAAAGAAGATCTACCCAAAAAGAAGTTTCCCTGGCTGCTGATCGTCCGTGACTGTTTGCTGATTTTGGCAGTTGCCATCTTTGTGTTTGGCTTTATCACTGGCGGCACAAACGACGTGCTGACAAAAGCCATTAACATCTGCACCGAATGCGTTGGATTGGGGTGATGGGTATGTTTGAGAAAATAAAGAAATATCTGCCCAGTAAGCGCAAGATCATGCAGCTTTACTTTGCTGTTCTGTTCAACGCAAACCTGAAAGGCTTTGTAACCGGCAACATCTATCAGGGCAGCACAAAGAAAATGTGCGTTCCCGGCATCAACTGCTACTCCTGCCCCGGTGCGGTAGGCGCATGTCCCCTTGGTTCTTTGCAAGGCTCTTTCAGCGCTGACCACAGCACCATCTACTACGTCTGCGGCATTCTGCTGCTGTACAGTCTCATGTTCGGCAGAATGATCTGCGGCTGGTTGTGTCCTTTCGGTCTTGTGCAGGAACTGGTTTACAAGATCAAAACACCTAAGATGAAGAAAAGCCCGGTAACACGGCTGCTTTCTTACCTGAAATACGCCATTCTGGTGTTTTTCGTATTCATCATTCCTATCATGTATGCCTTCCGGGACACTCCCCTGCCGGCATTCTGCAAGTACATATGCCCCGCCGGTACATTGGAAGGCGGCATCGGCCTGCTGTCCAATGCAGTCAACGCCAGCTACTTCTCCATGCTCGGCCCGCTGTTTACATGGAAATTCCTGCTGCTGGTCAGCATCATGGTTGGCTGTGTATTTATCTTCCGTCTGTTCTGCCGTTTCTTGTGTCCTTTGGGCGCGCTGTACGGTCTGTTTAACAAGCTGTCCTACTTCGGCATTCACGTCAACAAGGACAAATGCACCGATTGCGGCATGTGCCACACCCACTGCAAGGTGGATATTAAGCACCCCGGCGATCAGGAATGTATCAGCTGCGGCGAATGTGTGGATGTATGTCCCACCAAGGCCATCTCCTGGAAAGGCCCGAAGATTCTGCTTAAACCCAACGAAGGCGCCGCTCCCAAGAAAGACACCAAACGCCTGGTGGTGCGGATCATTTCCGCTGTTCTCATGCTGGCAGTGCTGATCGGCGCTATCGGCTACTACTGGAACCAAGAAGATGTCACCAACCCCGATCCCGGCATCACATCCGCCGAACGGGGCAATGCTGTAGGCGATCTGTGTTACGACTACGATTTGGAGCTGGTGGATGAAAACGGCGGCTCCGGTGCGTATTACGATCCCACCGAATCCGGCAAGATCACCATTATCAATTTCTGGGGTACATGGTGCACCCCCTGCGTCAACGAACTTCCCTATTTCGAGAGAATCGCTGAAGAATACAGCGATACCGTAGATGTAATCGCCATTCACTCCAGCGTATCCAAGGAAACCGCACCGGAGTACATCGGTAAATATTACGCCGACTCCGCTATGATGTTCTCCTGGGACGGCGGCGAAGGCTTCACCGGTGAGTACTACACCGCATTGGGCGGCAGAGGCACTTACCCCTACACCGTGATTCTGGACGAAAACGGCATCATCGTAAAAATCTTCGTTTCTTCCGTAACCTATGAAGATCTAAAAGCCGTTGTAGAAGCGCAATAAATAAAAAAAGAATCGCCTCGGATAAAATCCGAGGCGATTTTCTTGTTTATTTACTTAACCAGCAGTTCTGCGATCTGAATCGCGTTGGTAGCAGCGCCCTTGCGGACCTGGTCACCGCAGCACCACAAGCTGATGCCGCACTCGTCGGTCAGGTCGGGACGGATACGGCCTACGAACACGATGTCCTGATCGGTGGTATCCAAAGGCATGGGATATACCTTGTTCTGCAGATCGTCCACCAGCTTACAGCCGGGAGCATTGGCGATTACTTCACGAACCTGCGCAACAGTAACCGGCTTTTCAAAGCGGCAGCTTACGGAAATGGAGTGGCTACGGACAACCGGAACACGGATACAAGTGCAAGTAACCTTCAGGTCGGGCAGATGCATGATCTTGCGACCCTCGTTCTGCATCTTCATTTCCTCGCTGGTGTAGCCTTCAAACTGCTCGCCGCCGATCTGGGGAATCAGATTGTAAGCGATCTGATAAGGGAAGATCTTAGGCTCATAGGTCTCACCCTTAGCCAAAGCCTGAACCTCGCCCACCAGTTCGATAGGCCCACCGGCGCCTGCGCCGGAAACCGCCTGATAGGTAGAAGCGGTCATAGCCTTGATGGGAGAGAGCTTGTTAAGCGCATTGACTGCGGTGATGGTGATGATCGTAGAGCAGTTGGGGTTGGAGATAATACCGTTGTGCCAAGCCACATCCTCGGGATTGACCTCGGGAACGATCAGAGGCACCTTGGGATCCATGCGGAAAGCAGAGGAATTATCCACAAACACTGCGCCGGCTGCCACGATAGCGGGGGCAAACTTCTTGGCAATGTCATTTTCTGCTGCGCCCAGAACGATGTCCACACCCTGGAAAGCATCCTCACGTGCTTCCTGAATGACCACGTCCTCACCCTTGAACTTCAGGGTCTTGCCTGCGCTGCGAGCGCTGGCCAGAGGGATCAGCTTGCCTACGGGGAAATCCCGCTCCTGCAGAATCTTAATCATTTCCTGACCTACCGCACCGGTAGCGCCAAGAATTGCAACTGTGTAAAGCTTTTTCATACCATAACCTCCGATTACTTCACGAAGCTGTCATACAGCAGCCGAATGGCCTGGGCAAAGTCCTTATTGTCCACACCGAAGATAATATTCAGCTCATCGGGACCCTGATTGATCATGCGAATATTAATACCTGCCTGACCCAGTGCGGCAAAGATCTTACCGGAAACACCGGGACGGAATGCCATGCGGTGACCGACGGCAGCAATGACAGAGATATTATCCAGCACTTCCAGCCGATCCGGCTGTGCTTCTTCCTGGATCTTTGCCAGGATCTTGTACAGATGCTTAGCAACTGCATCGGTACGGACTACCAAAGAAACGTTGTCAATGCCATTGGGAACAAAGTCCACAGACACGTTGTATTGCTCCAGAACAGAAAGCACCTTCCGCAGAACACCAACCTGACTGGTCATACCACGCTTGAACATGGTGATGATAGAGAAATCCTTCTTGCCGGTAATGCCGGTGATGACTCGGTTGGGATCGGTCTCGGTAGCAAAATCCTCCTGAATCATGGTGCCGGGATCTTCGGGAGCATTGGTATTGCGGATATTGACGGGAATGCCCTTCTCACGCACGGGATGAATGGTACCTTCATGCAGCACCTGTGCGCCGGCATAGCTCAGCTCACGCAGCTCGTCATAAGTAACCTCAGGAATCGCCTGGGGATTTTCCACAATGCGGGGGTCAGCCATCAGAATACCGGACACGTCAGTCCAGTTTTCATAAACGTCTGCATCCAGCGCAGCGGCTGCCAGCGCACCGGTAATGTCGCTGCCGCCACGGGAGAAAGTACGGATACGGCCATCAGGCATAGCACCATAGAAACCGGGGATGACGATTCCCTTACCGTGACCCAACTTTTTCAGCGCTGCGTAAGAAACTTCCTTATTCACAGAGCCATCCATATTGAACTGGATCCAATCAGCGGCATCTACAAATTCGAAATCCAAAAACGCTGCCATCAGCTTGGCGGAGAAATACTCACCACGGCTTGCCAGCTCATCTTCCGTAACTTCCTTAGCGTCCAGACGCGCCTTCAGCGCAGCAAACTCGCTCTCCAGATCCACATTCAGCTGCAGCTCATCACGAATCTGCTGATAACGGGATGTGATCATCTCGTAAACCGGAGCACAAGACACGCCATACTTGGTATGGGCATGGCACAGATACAGCAGGTCTGTCAGCTTATGATCCTCAGAGTAACGCTTGCCGGCAGCAGAAACGATAACCACCCGGCGCTGCGGATCAGCCATAATAATATCTTTGACTTTACGGTACTGTCCGGCATCTGCCATGGACGAGCCACCGAATTTTGTAACTTTCAGCATACTTTTTCCTTCTTTCCTAAGGAATTACTTAATCGCAGCGATAAATGCGCCGGGGTGCTCAGCCAGCCATGCATGCATGCGCTCTACTGCCACAGGCTTGGTGACGACTGCCTCGCCCCAGGTTTCCTGGGTGTTTTCTTCCAGCCATGCATCCTTACCACCACGGACATAGAAGCTACGCAGCACGGAATTGTCAGCACGCACCTTGCCGCCGTAGGGGCTGTAATAGCCACGGCCCTGCAGCACATCTGCGCAATCCTGTACCACATTATACGCAGTGGGGTAACGTCCTGCGCCCTGACCGTAGAAGCTCATGCGACCGGAAGCACTGCCAACCAAAGTAATCAGGTTGAAGTTTGCCGGAACAGCTGCCTCGGGTTCGCCCTGGGGGAACAGTGTAGGCTGCACGAAAGCTGCCAGCTTGCCCTCTTCCATAATGCCGGTGGAGACCAGCTTACAAACATAGCCACGCTTTGTAAATTCTGCCACGTCGGAAGCCTGAATATGACGGATACCGGCAGCGGGAACAGAATCATGCTCAACGCTAACACCGAATGCAACGTTGGAAGAAAGGATCAGCTTGTGCCAGGTATCGATGCCGTCTACGTCAGTGCTGGGATTTGCCTCTGCATAACCCAGTGCCTGTGCCTGAGACAGCGCATCCTGATAAGTAAGGCCCAAACGGGTCATGGAGTCCAAAATGTAGTTGCAAGTGCCGTTCATAATGCCGCCAACAGACTCGATGGTCTGAATACGGCGAGCGCGCTCCAGCTCAGACAGCCAGCCGATGCCGCCGCCAACTGCAGCGGTGCAGCGGAAATGTACGCCCTTTTCCTTAGCCAGAGGGATCAGCTCATCATAGAAGCTGGCAACCAGCGCTTTGTTGGAGGTAACAATATTCTTGCCTGCCTCAATAGCTGCGCGAACAAATTCGTATGCCGGATGCAGACCGCCCATTGCCTCTACGATGGTATCGATTGTCTCATCCTGCAGCACAGATTGGAAGTCCTTGGTGACCTCTGCATCAGGCAGAGAAACCTCTTCCAGGCACACAACTTTTGCTACCTGCATATCCTCGCGCTGTGCAGTCAGGTCATACACACCTCTGCCAACAACGCCAAAACCAAGCAAGCCAATTTTCATGACGATTTCCTCCTATAGCCTCATATCCGTAAAACAATTGCATTCAAACGGAAAATACTTGCATTTTAATCTGAAACAGTATATCATATACCCAACAAAAATGCAATAGTGTCAAAAAACAACCTGCACACCGGTTTTCCGCCGGTTTTTGTGCAGTTAGCAAAGAAAAGAGGAGAATTCGCATGCTTTATCACTCCACACGCTCCAAAAAACACACTGCCGATAGTGCGCAGGCTGTTCTGAACGGTCTTGCTCCCGATGGCGGTTTGTATGTACCTGCCCAATTGCCGGCATTGGATGTGAATGCCTGCCTGCAGGAAAACACCATGGAAATGGCTGCCCGGATCATTGGTGCATTGCTGCCCGACGTTCCTGAAATGGACACCTTGGTGCGCAAGGCTTACACCGGCAAATTCCAGACAGAAGAACTGACTCCCACTGTAGATACCGGCAAATTCACCGTTCTGGAATTGTTCCGTGGTCCTACCTCTGCATTTAAGGACGTTGCCCTTTGCATGCTGCCCCAGCTGCTGACAAAAGCAAAATCCGTCAAGGGCATGCAGGAAGACATTCTGATCCTCACCGCCACCTCCGGCGATACCGGCAAGGCTGCGCTGGCAGGTTTCCAGGATGTGGAAGGTGTGCGCATTTGTGTATTCTACCCCGACGGCGGTGTTTCCAAAGTCCAGCGGGCGCAGATGGTCACCCAAGAGGGCAACAACGTACATGTTTGCGCTGTGGAAGGCAACTTCGACGACGCCCAGACCGGCGTGAAGAACATTTTCGCTGCTGCGGTTGACGGCGCTCTGCCCGGTGGCAAGGGCTACCGTCTGTCCACTGCAAACTCTATCAACATCGGCAGACTTGCGCCCCAAATCACCTACTATTTCAAGGCTTATGCAGACCTGCTGCGCCGTGGCCAGATCGCCATGGGCGATAAGGTAAACTTCTCTGTTCCCACCGGTAATTTCGGTGATATTCTGGCAGGCTACCTTGCCAAAAAGCTGGGTCTGCCCGTTGGCAAGCTGATCTGCGCATCCAATGCCAATAACGTGCTGACCGACTTTATCCGCACCGGTACATACGACCGCCGCAGACCCTTGCACAAGACCATTTCCCCCTCTATGGACATTTTGGTTTCTTCCAATTTGGAGCGTCTTTTGTTCCTGATGACCCAGGATACCGATCTGGTCGCCGGTCTGATGCAGCAGCTGAACACCGAAGGCTTCTATACCGTACCTGCTTCTTTGCAAGCTGCCATCAATGAGGAATTCTGGGCAGGCTACTGTGACGACGAAAAAGCACGTCAGACCATCGGCAAAGTATTTAACGAACAGAATTATCTGTGCGATACTCATACCGCTGCCGGCTGGGCAGTTGCCGAAGAATATGTGCAGGAAACCGGCGACACTGCGCCTATGGTGGTACTATCCACCGCATCTCCCTACAAATTCCCTGCCGCTGTGCTGTCCTCTCTGGAAAACAGCAGCGAGCCGGATGAATTTAAGCAAATGGAGCGTCTGGAAGAACTGACCGGTGTTCCCGTTCCTAAGAATCTGCAAGGTCTGCAGCAGAAAAAAGAGCTGCACACCGATGTGATCCCCAAGGCAGAAATGCTTAACTACGTAACAAACCTTTAAGAAACAAAATCCCCCATCGGGTTTTCCGATGGGGGGATTTTTATTATTGGGGTTTGAATTCGCCTGTCATCACAAAGGTTGCTGCAGGATAGTTATAGTACTGATCCGGTGCAATGGATACGTGAATGGTAACCACATCGCCGGCCTGCACCTCCATAGATACTACGCCGTCAGCGCTCTCCGACATGGAGAACTGGGCATAGCTGGCGCTGCTGGTCAGGATCACATCATATCCATGACCTGCGGGCAAAACGCTCTGCATCTGGAAGCTGATCGTACCTGCTTGGGTTGCAGTCCACTGCAGATAGTAACCTTGGTCGTTACCGGCTTCGGTTTCCACAGTAATTTCCGCCAGATCCTCTACGGTCAAAATCCGAGGATTGTCGTAAGCACCTTCAGGGAATGCAAACACTACGGTACAAACCGCCGTTTCAACGCCATTATTGGTAATGGCGAATACAGAGGGGGTGAACATATTCTCACAGACTACCGGGAAAGAAACGGTTCCGTTAACAGTCTGGAATGTCTCCCCCGCGTGAACGATGGTGAAATCGCCACCGCTGACAGTTGCCGTAATATTGGTCAGTCTGTAAGACTGGAAATACAGCGTCATTCCAGCAGGAATCTTAGCTTTAAAGCCGGGATAGAACTCTTGGATCGGATTCTCCTCCGTACCCTCCAGTACAGTATAGACAACTGCCTGGCAAGCAGGAATATTACCCTCTCTATCCTGAGATGCAAACACCTGCATCTGGATCACATCGCCGGTGTTGGCAAACATACTCAGCTTTGTTACGCCGGTAACGGGATGGGTCTGGGCATCAATGCTATAGACCGCTTCCAAACCGGTGTTCATGTTCTGCAGAATCATGTTGCATTTTGTTGTGCTGCTAACGATCTCAACGCTAAACAGACCAGTGCCGGTAGATGTCCACTGATAGAAGTTACCGGTAAGATCCTCTGCTACGAGATCTACTGTCAATTCACCCAGCTCTTCCAGCATAACCGGTGTATCATCCGCTTCTGTTGCCGCAAACTGCATGGTGTAAACCGCTGCTGCATCACCGCCATTGACGATGGCCAGCAAAGCAGGCTGATCTGCAGTCAACTGCACAGTTACCACACCTTCTTCAGGCAGGTAAGTAGCATCGTTATACACAACGCTGACATTCTCGTTTTCCAGAGTCAGCATCGCATTGGCTGCGCCGTTAACGCTGAAGTACACAGTCTCCCCTGCCGGGATCTCCGGTGTTTCCACCGTAGCGGGTAGGCTTTCCAGTTCTATGATATAGGGATTGGATTCTGCGCCAAAGGCCTCATTAAATGCAACTTCAAATACCTTTTCTTCCTCAGATACGTTGCCAAAAGTCAAAATCAAAGGCTCCTGGGCATCCTTGGGAATTTCCAAGGTTACCGCACCCTCTTCAGCCTTGTATTCTGCTTCTGCGAAAGTCACAACTGCAGCAGCATCCTCAATGGTCAACACGCCATTGGCTGCGCCATAAACATGGTAAACAACTTTGCCTTGGGCAGGAATGTTTACGGTTGTGAATGCGCTGGGAAGTTCAACAACTTCCAGATAGGGATTTGCATCTGTTCCCGGTTCTGCAACTTCCCAAACAGGCTCTGTTGCCTCCGTTGTGGGCTGCGTCTCCTCTGTACCACCGGTAAGGCCACCGGAGCCGCCGATACCATCGCTGCCGCCGGGCCGGCTGTTGCCGGTGGTGGGAGCGGTAGTCGCCTCTGTGGAAGGAGCAGTGGTTTCCTCAGTAGGTACTGTGGTCTGCTGGGTAGGTGTAGCGGTAGTTTCCGTTACATCTGCCGTACTTTCCACTGTGGCTGTAGGGGTAGTTGAGGGCTGGGGATCATCCTTATCGCCACAGCCGGTCAGCACCGCCGCCATACAGATCATCACACATACAAGACAGAGGATCAAGCCAAGCAATTTTTTATTATTTTTCATCGCTTTCTCCTTGCTGATTACAATTCAGAATGTACTGCCAATCTTATGCGGCAGGCTCCAATGTAATGGTCATTTCAGTTGCGCCGGCTTCGAAGTAGTAAGCTTCCTCTACAGCAAAACCTGCGGGTGCGCTGATAAAGCTGACCTTATAATCAGCCTCTGCCAAATTAAACTCTGCAACGCCGTCTGCATTGGTAACAGCGGGGAAGCAAGTCTCCAGGCACATCTGAACCATAGCGCCTGCGATGGGGTTGCCGGTATTGTCAACAACGGTAACCTTGTAAGCAACCTTGCCGTCATCTACTGTCTCGGTTGTCTCTGTGGTTGCCACGGAGGGTTCGGTCTGAGGCTGGGTCTCCTCGGTGTTGCCGCCGCAAGCCACCAGGCTCAGCGCCATGCACAGCACCAGAACAATCGCCAAAATATTTTTCATGTTCATATTGATCTTCCTTCCTTCCGCAATCTATGCGGGATGTGTTTCTCGGATGCCGCCGCTTTTGCGGCGGCTTTCCGTTTTACTTAAAGTAGCAGCAGCAGAACATCCACAACGTATCTTCAACAGCGTTGGGCAACTCTGTAAACAAGTAATTGGGATTTGTGCTGTCAAACCAGCCCTTATAGCCGCCACCGTGCTGCATCATGTAGATCAGGTCCTCGGTAACAGGGTAAATACCCAGCTTGGTATCGATGCACTCGATGTATTCGCTCATGCAAGCTACATAGCTTTCATTGCGCACCGCAACACCCTCTTCATTGTACTGAATCTCATAGAAGCCAGTACCACCGACGCCGGTGAAGCCAAGCATATTATACATGGAGACAAAGGGTGCGTTGGGACCCAGATTCATATACAGCACCGGGCCATTGGCGCTATCGAGATGGTAGTAGCCGTCGGCTGCGTTGTACACCGCCTTATGGCTGGATGTCAGCTCCACATAGGTCAGTGTGCCGGAGCCAGTGTAGCTGAAAGGTGTAGGAGGTGTCTTTGCTTCGTAAGATTCGGGTACCAGATCGGATTCGTCCAGAATCGGGTCACCGGTACGGGTAATGATCAAAATACAATCGCTGGGTCTGCCGGATACTGCCAGCAGATACTCCACGCCCAAACCGCTGGGCTTAACGTTTGTAACAAAGGTGTTGTTCTCATAGCCACCGTCCGGTGTGTGGTTGCTGGGGAAGAAGGTACCACCCCAATACTGGATTTGGGCATCCGGGTTAGAAGTGGTGATCTCGTAAACACCGGCCTCTGTAGGACTGAACAAGAAGTAGTTGACTGCATTGGGCAGCTTCACGTAAGTACCGCCTACGGAAACCACATAAGCTGCGCTTCCTTCTACTTCTTCATAAGTACCTTCCACCGGACCGGCTACCCGAATCGTCAGGTTGGGTACGCTGGAGGTCAAGGTAGCTGTACGGGATTCGTAGTAAAGTTCTACGCCTGCGGGGAAGGCCAACTCAACTGTGTAGCTTCCCTTCTCCAGTTGCATTGTTGCAACGCCCTGGCTGTTCACCGTCTGCATTGCAACCATTTTTCCGCTCTTATAGACCTGCACCAAAACGCCGGTCTGGGGATTGTTCTGATAGTCGGTTACGGTAACCGTATAGGTCTGCTTGTTGGGATCCTGATCGCCGCCACCGGAAGAAGGCGCCAACTGGATCGTCAGGTTTGCTTGGCCCTCAGCGAATGCATATTCTGCTTCTGCTGCATAACCTTCCGGCGCTACCACAGATGCAGTATAGTCGGCAACGGGCAGCTGGAAAGAAGCCTGACCATTGGCATCAGTCGTAGCATAGCTACCGCCTACGGCAACCAGGACACCTTCCATGGGAGCACCGTTCTCGTCAACGACCTGAACGCTGTATTGCTGAATATCTACCACCACAGCTTCCAGCTTAATGGCAACTGTAGGATATTGCTCAGTCAGAACGAACTGTGTTGTTTTGGTTGTATAACCAATGGGCAACACCAAGGTTGCGGGATATGTACCGGCAGGCAGTTTAATACCTGCGATGCCTTTTTCGTTGGTCTTTATGGCCTGGTTCTGTTCCTCAACCAGCAGATTGATCTGCACGTTGGGAATGGGATTGCGGGAAGAATCGGTGACGGTGACCGCATAGGTCATAGTCTCTACTTCCTCCTCTTCCTCAACGGCACCTTCCTTGAACTCCGCCTTGAAGGTGAAGCTGCCTGCGGGATACACATTGGAGCTATCCGGCAGAGTGCCTACGGAAAACTGTACGACCTGACCCTTCTTTGCAGGCATGGTCACGGTGGGAACACCGTCTACATTGCTGCCGTCAGCGCTTGCCATACGCATTGCGTAGGAATTCAGATTGTACAGACTGAAGTCGTAATTGATACCGGCAGAAGCCCACAAGCACTGCAAGGTAAGCAGGCCGTCCTCCGGTGCGGTAAATCTGTAATACACACCCTGATCGTTACCGGCAGAAACGCTCACTTGGAACTCACCCAGTTCCAGATCGTAAGGGTTGTCCATGGTGCCGGGCAGGCTGCTTAAATAAACCGTAATGGTCAGATCTTTGTCAGACTTATTGCCAAAGACAAGCTGTGCAGGGGTGTAGGTATCCGGTGTGGTAACCATCAGGCCAACCTTGCCGCCGGAAGCCTCGTAAGTTTTGTTGTTATATTTTACATAGATATCGCTGTTGCTGATCTGCATCCAGGCATTGTTGACCTTGTACAGATTCACGTAATGCTCTTTACCGGCTGCAATTTCCAGTTCAAACTGGGTCACGCCGCCAATCTCTGTAGGATTGTCCGGTGTGCCGGTGGCCAATTCCTCGGTCAGGATATCCTCAATATCCTCCACCACAGTCTGGACATAATCCTCAGCGGTGAAGAAAGCGAACACATCGGTAAACACCTTGGTCTCGGGAACACTGCCCTTGTGGATCATGGCAATTGTGCCAAACCGGTCGATCACCACGGTGGTGGGATATGCCGAAAGCTGCATTGCTTTCTCCCAAGCAGGATCGCACTTACCAATGGGGAATGTCAGACCCAGCTCAGCGGCAAACGCCTTGATGGATGCATCATCACCGTCTACCGGGTTCATCGCCAGCACCGCAACGGTGTCGCTGTACTGTGCGTAAGCCTCCTGCAGATACGGGAACTCCATCTTGCAGGGTTCACAATTCATGTACCAGAAGTTCAGCACAACTGCCTTCTTAGTCTTCAACAATTCGGACAGCTTATATTCCTGACCGTCTGCAGCAGTAAAAGTGAAATCCTGCATCGCGCCGCCACGGGTATAGGTAACGGTGTTCAGATCACCTTCGACCATTTGTACTTTCAGCACAATTTCGGTCTTTTCCCCGGTAATGGGGTAGGATTCCTCCAGACCGTAGCCTTCGGGAACGTCCTTCAGCACCGCCACATAGCTGTCGCTTGCAGGGGCTTCAAAGGAAGCAATACCGTTTTCGTCTGTTTTCTGGACAGCAACCAGATCTGTGATACTGCTGTCTTCATAGACGTAAACGCCGATCTTCTCCAGAGGCAAACCGCCTTCGGTCTTTACCTCCACCGTATAGGTGGTGTTGGCACCGAGTGTGGTATCCGTCTGATTTTTATTGCCAAAGCATGCTGTCATGCCCAGGCATAGGCTGATAACCAAACATAGGGCCAGCAGCCTGCATACTCTTTTTATTGTCATATGCAACACACTCCATTTAAGGGGTTATAGGACTTACTTTTCCAGATAGCAACACATAAACAGCCATGCAATATCTGCATTGATGCCGGGGATCTTGTCGCCGTTCTCGTTCTTAAACAGATACAGCGCATTGTCCTCGCCCCACCAGCCGGAATGATCACCACGCTGCTGGATAATGTACTTCAGATCCTCTGTCAGGGGATACAGGCCGCTGGCCTCGTCCACGTTTGCGATATAGGTTCTCAGGCACTCATCGTAGGATTCTCTCTTGATGAATTCGCCGTTATCGTCGTAGAAATACTTGGAAACGCCGGAACGCTCCAGAACCGTTTCAAAGGGTGCCAGATACTTAATGGAAGCATTCTTGCCCAGGCGCATCAGCACCAGCGGGCCGTCAGCGGTGTTCAGGTGATAGAAGCCGTCGGTTTCATTGAGTACCAGCTTGTAAGCATCGGTAGCTGCGGTCAGGTCAAACTCACCGAACTTTGCACCGGAAGGCAGTGTATAAGGAGTGGGTTGGGTGGTCGCGGTGTAGATAACCCAAGGCTCATCCTCTACAGTCCACTCCGGGTCACCGATACGCTCAATTGCCAAGATTGCATCGTCGTCTTCGGATGCGTCAATGCCGATAACCAAAACGGTTGTGCCGGTATTGCCGGTGCCGATCATATCGGCGCGGATGGAAACGGTAAATTTATTGTCCACTACCTCGGCAGCGCTGTGCTCCTGCACAAAGTGGGGCGCACCGTAGTAGCCGATGGCAGCAGCGCTGCCAATCACAGAAAATTCATAAGTGCCGGCTTCTGCGGGAGCAAAGAGGAAGTAGCTTCTGTCCTCATCGTCCAGCTCCACATAGGTACAGCCAACGGTAACGCGGTAAGCCTCAACGTCCTTGCCCTGGACTGACAGGCCCTGACTCTCCTCGGACAATTCGTAGGACAGTACGATCTCCAGTTCAGTCTTGTCAGCGGACAGCTTCAGCGCATCCTCATCGTAATGATACTCTGCATCAGAACCGGTAAACTGCAGTTCCAAGGTGTAATCTCCCTTGGGCAGTGTCTTTTCCGCAACGCCCTGCTCATTGACAACCTGCATACCGGCCTGCTGACCGTTCTGCATGAATTTCACAACCACACCGGAGGTGTAGGGATTACCAAGAGCATCCACAACGCTTACCTTGTAAGCAGCATCTGCGCTGCCGCCGCCACATGCGCTAAGCACCAGTGTGCAGCACATCAGCATTGCCAAAAACAGTGCGCCGGCCTTTTTTACATTTCTCATAACTGTTACCTCACTTAAGCTTCCCGTGGGGCGAGGGCTGTTTTAGCCCTCGGGACCCAAATAATCGTAGTAGTAGCACAGCTTCAGCCAGGACTGATCCACATTTGCAAATGTGTACTTGTCCATCAGCTTCTGCAGAAGCTCTGCCAGTTCTTCGGTGACCACAACACAGCCTTCGCGTTCACGGTTGCCGTCGTTGATCATCTTATCTAAATATTTGCTGATCATCGGTGTCAGATCTTCACCTGTGCCGTGATAACGGCCGGCATACACATCCTCTACCTGATAGATTTCGTAATTGGCATCAAACTCTTCGCCCCACAGAGTCTTGAGATATTCGTCAGTCTTCTTGGGGTCGTTGCCGTTTTTGGCCATCATAGCCAGAATGTACTGGTCTTCTTCGTTCTTGCTGAAGTCAAAGCCGCCCTTGTCGATCAGGCCCTGCATATCGCCTACTGTTGCGATGGGGGCGTTGAACAAAGAGGTGAAGCCGGTGAAGTCAGCATAGATCTTGCTGCCCTTCTTGCCGTCGCCCAGATCCTCGTAGTAGATGCCGTCATCGCCCAGCACAGCCTTGATGCCGCCGTGGATCACGTGGTACATGTCGTTGCCGGTAGCATCACTGTCGTAGGTGAAAGGACCGGGAGAGCACAGGCGGAAGTGCTGACGGGTAGAACCCAGATATTCAATATCGTAGTAGATATAACCTACTTCGTAAGGATCCCAGAATGCAATATCGATGAAGTAAGACGTACCGGCCTGCATGTAGTAGACCATAGAAACCTCACCGCTATCCTCAAACATACGCTCATCGAGCTGATAGGTCAGCAGTTCCTGACGGTTTTCGTCAAAGATCCAGCCGTCAACACCATTCTGAGATTCGTTCTTGGAGGTGATACGGTAAACACCGGAGCGGCTGGGAACAAACTTCGCATACATGCCTCTGGGCATGATGATGCGGTTGTAGTAGAAGTAATTGGTGCTGACGTTCTTGCCTTCCTTTGCAGTGAAAGCGGAGAAGGTTGCAAGACCGGCAATGGGATCCTCCAGCTGTTCGCCGTCGGTGCCGTAAGCCTGGAAGTACTTACAAATCTTCAGCCACTCCATGTCATCCTCGTCATCGAAGCCGCAAGCGGTGTCCACGATCTTCAGCAGATCATACAGTTCCTGATTGACGGTGCAGATGCCGTTGAGGTTTGCATTGGAAGCGTAGTTGCAGTACTGCTCCAGTTCTGTCTGATAGTTTTTGCCATCGAGCACAACGTCGCCGTTGTATGCCTTCTCCCAAATGGACTCTTCCTCGTCAAACTGGGTGTAGCCCATCAGGTCTGCCAGCAGCAGAGGACCGTTTTCGCTACCTACATGGTAGTAACCATCCTTGCTGTTAAATACGATTTCCTCGTAGGTGTACTCGAAGCCATCCTCGGAAATGGCTGCCTCACGGGGCAGGTATGTGGGGGTATCGATCTCGGTAGCATCGATAATGTGCATGTTCTTAATGTAAACGGTATCGTCGCCTACATTGGTGGACTCGTCCTTGATGTAGCACAGCGCCACTTCGTATTCGCCGTCCTCCAGCGCCACAACGGGATAGCACTTCTCCCACTTTTCGGGATCAGGCTTGCCGGAGATAGAGTTGATGTCATCGCCGTTGACGATAACATACATCACGTCGCCGGATGCCTCGGTAGAACGCAGGAAGTCAAAGCCCAGCGCCTGGCCCTTTTTCAGGGTTACGTCCGCATAGATAATGGCAAAAGAGCCGTCAATTTCCTGGTTGGATGCCTTCAAGCACTTTTCGCCGTTCTTTTCAGCCTCAATGAAAGGCCATGCAAACTCAGCGCTTTCGTCGGTCTCAGGACGGTAAGTGATGGGCAGCTCGCCATTGTTGATCAGCGCAGAGATGTTTTCAGAGGTGTCCATCTCGTAGATAGGCTTAACATTGGAAACCAGCTCACCAATGCTGGTGTAGAGCTTCTGCTCGTAGTCGTCCGCGGTAAAGGTCTCGAAAAGGCCGGTAAAGGGACGCAGGCTGGTGATTGCGCCGGACTCCACCAGGCAGATCACACCATAGCGGTCAATAATGATAGAAGTGGGATAACCCTGAATGCCAAAGGTATTTGCCCATGTGGTGGGACAGCCTGCCAGAGGGAAGCTCAGGTTCAGATTGTAGTTTGCGGGGAATGCTGCGATGGCTGCATCGGTCTCGCCCAGGGGGTCAACTGCAACGATGCCCACATCGTCCTTATACATCTGGTATGCCTCTTCCATGTAGGGGAACTCGGTGACACACCAGCTACAGCTGGTATACCAGAAGTTCAGCAGAACCATCTTCTTCTCTGCCAGCATCTCAGACAAGGTGACCTTAGTGCCGTCGGGGGTGGTAACGGTGAAGTCATGCATCACGTCGCCCAGACCCAGAGTAACTTCACCCAGACTGGTGTCAGTAATCAGAGAGGAGGTCAGCTTGATGTCAGCGGTATTGCCGTTAAAGCTGTAGGACTTCTCAACAGCATAACCCTTAGGTGCGCTGGACAGGACAATGGCATAATTGCTGCCGCCGGGCAGTTCAATGGTAGCCTTGCCGTTTTCATCGGTCTCAGCGTAACCCTTCATATCTGTCAGGGTGTCGTCAGCATAAACAGACACTGCCACGCCCTTCAGGGGCAGACCGCCTACGGATTTTACGTTGACAGTGTAAGTGCCGGCTTCTGCACTGCCGGTGCTGTCAGTGTCGGTCTTATTGTCGCATGCAGACAGCACTGCGCACATGGAAAAGACCGTTGCAACAGCCAGAATCAGTGCAAAGATTTTCTTCATTTTGCTCATTATAATTCTCCTATTCCTATATTCAATGAGTAAAAATTCCAATACTATGGCTATAATAATCTCATTATCCTAGGTATCGTACCATAAACAGGGGTTTGCGTCAATAAAAACTTGATAAAACCCCCATTTTCTTTCTGCCACGGACAAACAAGTGTGCACTGGACGTGATACACGGACAGAATTATACACAGCTTTATCCCCTAATATTCTGTGCAACCTGCACAATTTTCTTTAGCACGTTAGAGTGCGCAACAAAAAAGCAGAACTGTTTGCACAGTTCTGCTTTTTGACGTTATTCTGACAGCTTGTGAATGAACAAGCCGCTTCTGAGTTTGGGTTCAAACCAGGTGGATTTTGGGGGCATGATTGCACCGGCATCTGCAATATCCATCAGATCCTCCATGGTGGTAGGATACATGGAAAATGCCACAGCCATAGAGCCGTCGTCCACACGGTCAGACAGCGCCTTCAGACCACGGATACCGCCCACAAAATCAATGCGCTTGTCGGTTCTGGGGTCGCCAATGCCCAAAATGGGACTAAGCAGATTGTTCTGCAAAATGGATACATCCAACCGTGCCACCGGATCGGCAGCATCGTATGTACCTTCCTTGGCCTCCAGCAGCATCCACTTACCGCTAAGATACATGCCGTAGGTATGCTTCTTTTCCGGCTTCAGTACATCGCCGTCATAGGGCGTAATGGTGAACTTCTCCCCTACCGCCGCCAAAAATGCTTCCTTGGAATATCCGTTCAAGTCTTTGACAATGCGGTTATAGTCCATAATGTACAGATGATTGTCCGGGAAGATAACAGATAGGAAGAAGTTGAACTCCTCCTGACCGGTGTAACCGGGATCTGCCTGCCGCCGCTTCATACCTACCCGAACCGCAGATGCGCTGCGGTGGTGACCGTCGGCAATGTACAGTGCCTCCACAGAATCAAATTCCTTGCACAGCGTCTGCACTGCTTCAGCATCATCCACTACCCATACGGTATGACCAATGCCGTCATCGCTTACAAAATCGTATACCGGCGCTTTTTGCGCCATGACAGATTCCACAATTGCATCAATGGATGCTTTTGCCCGGTAAGTCAGGAAGATAGGGCCGGTGTTGGCATCGCAGTAGTCCACGTGATTGATCCGGTCCTGCTCCTTATCGGCACGGGTCAGCTCGTGCTTTTTGATCTGCCCGTTCTGATACTCGTCTACCGAGGTACAGCCTACAATGCCGATCTGAGCGCGACCATTCATGACCTGCTTGTAAATGTAAAGGCAAGGCGCATTATCCTGAATAAATACACCGTCGGCGATCATCTGATTTAAGTTGTCTCTTGCCTTTTCATAAACACGGGTATCGTAAAGATCAATGCTGGGATCCAAATCGATCTCCGCCTTGTCCACATGCAGGAAGGAATAGGGATTGCCCACCACCATCTGACGGGCCTCCTCGCTGTTCATAACATCGTAAGGAAGAGCTGCCACCTGCTCTGCCAATTGAGCAGTGGGGCGGATCGCCTTAAACGCACGTACGATAGACATAGTTTACACCTCTTATGTAGCAGAACCCTTAGCTATGCTCTGCCTCAAATTTCTTCAAGAATTCCACCAGCGCCTCTACGCCTTCCTTAGGCATAGCATTGTAGATGGAAGCACGCAGGCCGCCAACAGACTTGTGACCCTTCAGATTGTCGTAACCGGCTGCCTTGGTAGCCGCCACAACCTCTGCATCCAGTTCCTTGGAGCCGGTAACAAAGGGAACGTTCATCAGACTTCTGACTTCCTTTTCCACCGTGCCGCCAAACATCTTGGAGTTGTCCAGGAAATCATAAAGGATCTGTGCCTTTTCCCGGTTCATCTTATCCATGACCTCCAGGCCGCCCAGGTTTCTTAAGTACTTGAACACCTTGCCGCAGCAGTAGATCGCCCAGCAGTTGGGGGTGTTGTACATAGAACCGGCATCGGCATGGATCTTATACTGCATGTAAGCAGGCAGATTCTCCACATCTTCCCGGATCAGATCCTCACGGATGATCACCACTACCATACCGGCAGGGCCTACATTCTTCTGCACACCGGCGTAAATCAGGCCGTAGTCAGATACGTTGCAGGGCTTGCTCAGGAACATGGAGGACTGGTCAGAAACAAGGATCTTACCCTTGGTATTGGGCAGTTTCTGCCAAGTAGTGCCATGAATGGTCTCATTTTCACAAATGTACACATAGTCTGCATCCTCCGGAATGTCCAGATCGGAGCAATCGGGAATGTAGCTGTAATTTTTATCCTTGGAGGAAGCGGCAACAATGACCTCGCCAACCTTCTTGGCTTCTGCGATGGCTTTCTTGGACCAAGCGCCGGTCTCAATATAGACTGCCTTGCCGTTTTTCATCAGATTCATAGGAATCATGGAAAACTGCAGCGTAGCACCGCCCTGAATGAACAGCACCTTATAATTATCGGGAATGTTCATCAGTGCCCGCAGATCCTGCTCTGCCTCATCCACGATCTGCTGGAACACAGCGCTGCGGTGGGACATCTCCATAACACACATGCCACTGCCGCGATAGTTCAGCATCTCATCCCGGATCTCTTCCAAAACCGCCTCAGGCATCATAGCAGGGCCAGCGGAAAAGTTGAAACTGCGATCATATTTCATATTTGTTTTCCTCCTTATTTGTAATATTAAAAACAGTATAGCACAATTTTTTTATTTATCAACCACAATCTACCACAGATGGCAGATTGACAGATTTCCATATTTACTGTATTCTAATGGTAGAAAAATCATACCCAGGAGGCGATCTGTTTTGAACGAAACACTGAACACATTAAAGAGTCGCTGCAGCACCAAAGGCTACACCGACCGCCCGGTAAGCGACGAATTGCTGGATGCGATTCTGGAAGCCGGTTTGTATGCCCCTTCCGGCTTAAACAATCAAAAGGCTGTAATGGTCGCCGTCCGGGACAAAGAGACCCGGGATGCCCTTTCCCGTATGAACGCCAAAATCTTAGGCACTGACAATGACCCGTTTTACAACGCCCCCTGCGTGGTTGTAGTTCTGTCTGACCCGGAACGCAACACTTGGGTGGAAGACGGCAGCCTTGTCATGGGTAACCTGATGAACGCTGCGGAAAGCTTAGGCTTGGGAAGCTGCTGGGTACACCGGGCAAGAGAGATGTTTGACTCTCCCGAGGGCAAAGCACTGCTGAAAAAATGGGGTCTGCCTGAAACCCTGCGGGGTATCGGCAACTGTCTTTTGGGTTATCCTGCCAAAGAGCCCATCCGTAAACAGCGGGAAGAAAACCGCATTATCAAAGTGGACTGATTTTCATACAGCCCCGAAAAACAAGAAAACGGCTTTCGGGGTATACCCGAAGGCCGCTTTTTTTACAAGATATCCAGTTAAAGGAGGTACAAAAATGAAAAAGTATTTATCTCTGATCCTTGCGCTGCTATTGGCACTTAGCCTGCTGGCTGGTTGCGGCGCAAAAAGCGCATCTGACGGCATGGTGCAGGAAAACGGTAGCATGGCGCCTCCCATGGCCGACCATGAAATGTCTGGCACCGGTTCGGTAGGCAGCGACTCTACTCCCCTGCCTGCAAATCAAAAGCTGATTCGCAACATTCGCATGGAAGCCGAAACGGAAGATCTGGATACACTTCTGGAAACTGTGAATCAGCGAATCGCCGAGTTCAGCGGCTATGTGGAAGCAAAGAACATCTACAACGGCAGCAACTATTCCGGTGGTCGCCGCTACCGCTATGCAAACCTGACCATTCGTATCCCCGCCGACAAGCTGGACGAATTTGTGCAAAACGTATCCGGCAGCGCCAATGTGGTATCCTCCGAAGAAACCGTTGACGATGTGACCCTCTCCTACATCGCCACCGAAAGCCGCATCAAAGCATTGGAAACAGAGCAGGACCGGCTTTTGGAACTGCTGGCGCAGGCACAGACCATGGAAGATCTTTTGCAGATCGAGGCACGGCTTACCGATGTCCGGGACGAACTGGAAACGGTCAACTCCCAGCTAAGACTGTATGACAATCTGGTGAACTACGGCACAATCCGGCTAACCATCAACGAAGTCAAAGAGTTTACTGTAGTAACCGAACCGGAAACCGTTTGGGACCGCATCGGCGCCGGCTTTATGGAAAATCTGAAAGCTTTGGGCGACTTCTTTGTTGAGCTGTTTGTGTTTATCGTAACCGGCCTGCCCATTCTGATTCCTTTGGCAGCAGTCATTGTTGCATTGATCGTCCTGATCCGCCGCAAGAGGAAAAACGCTCCCAAAAAGAAATCCTCAAAAGAAGAAACCGACAAAACTTAATAAAAAGGACCTGCTCGCTTGAGCAGGTCCTTACTTTTATTTCTTTGCGCACAGGCGCTGGATCAGCTTGACGATCTCTACAACAGGAATTACCAGAATTGCCAAGCCCATTGCGATGGCATATTCTACGAAACCGATTGTTGTAAAGCCGAAGGCGCTTGCAATAAAAGGTACTTCGATGACCAGTGTGGTCAGCAGCAAGCTTCCCAGCATAGCAGCCCACAGCACCATGTTCTGACCCTTCAGGCTGAACACGCTCTTGCGCTGGGAGCGCATATTGAAGCTGTGGAAAATCTCACACATGGACATTGCCAAAAATGCCATGGTCATGCCATGACCGGACACGCCCACATCCGCAGCCGTCAGGTGGGCAAACCAACCTGCGCCGTACTCGGGAGAGAATTCGATAAAGCTGCCGATCAAATACGCAATAATCGTAATGACAGTAACCAAAACACCTTGGTATACCACGTCAAATCCCAAACCGCCGGAGAAGATGCCATCCTTGGAACTGCGGGGTGCGCGCTTCATGGTGTCCGGCTCTGCCTTTTCCATGCCCAGCGCCAAAGCCGGGAAGCAGTCGGTAACCAGGTTGATAAACAGCAGATGCACCGGGTTCAGCAGTGTAAAGCCAAACAAAGTAGCGCCAAATACGCCCAGCACCTCACTCATATTGGAGGCCAGCAGGAACTGGATCGCCTTACGGATGTTATCGTAAATACGGCGTCCCTCGCCTACTGCCGCGACGATGGTAGCAAAGTTATCGTCCGCCAGCACCATATCCGCCACGTTTTTGGTAACGTCGGTACCGGTGATGCCCATGCCTACGCCAATATCCGCAGACTTGATGGAAGGCGCATCGTTAACACCGTCGCCGGTCATGGCGGTGATATAGCCGTTGGCGCGCCATGCGTTGACAATACGGGTCTTATGCTCCGGCTGTACGCGGGCATATACGCCGTATTTCTTAACTGCCTCACAGATTTCTTCATCGGAAATCTCGTCCAGCTGTGCGCCGGTAATTGCCTGAGAAGCATCGGTAATGATGCCCAGTTCCTTAGCGATCGCCACAGCAGTATCGATGTGGTCGCCGGTAATCATAACCGGGCGGATGCCGGCAGAGCGGCACTCCTCAATAGCGGCCTTAACCTCGGGACGAACCGGGTCGATCATACCGGTCAGACCCAGGAACACCAGATTCTGTTCCAAAAATTCCGGGGTGTTATCAGCAGGCTTTTCGCTCCAATCCCGCTTGGCAACTGCCAGAACACGCAGCGCTCTGTCTGCCATGGCCTTGTTGGCTGCCATGATCTGTGCCCGTTTTTCCTCGGTCATTGCCTTGATCTCGCCGTCTTCCCAGTAATGGGTACAGCGCTGCAAGATCACATCGGGACCGCCCTTGGTGTACTGGACAAAGCCGCCACCCACTGCGTGAATGGTGGACATCATCTTACGACCGGAATCGAAAGGCGCTTCGTCTATGCGAGGCGTTGCGTTTTCCAGATCTTGCTTCTTCAGACCCAGCTTGCAGGCAAAGTTTACCAGAGCGCACTCCGTAGGCTCGCCTTCTGCCTGATCCTGATCATTGAGGTTTGCATCGGAGCAAAGCGCCATTGCGGTTGCCACAAGCTTTTCGTCACCGTAGCTTTCTACCACGGTCATCTTATTCTGGGTCAGGGTGCCGGTCTTATCGGAGCAAATAACCTGGGTACAACCCAAGGTCTCAACCGCTGTCAGCCGGCGAATAACTGCGTTGCGCTTGGACATATTCGTAACGCCAATGGAAAGCACCACCGTAACCACCGTTGCCAAACCTTCGGGAATTGCCGCAACTGCCAAGGAAACCGCTACCATAAAGGTGGACAGAATGCCATTGATGGAATAGTTGCCCTTCATGATCAGGTTGAAAGCAAAGATAAATACGCAGATACCCAAAACGATCCAACTCAGGGTCTTGCCAAGCTGATCCAGCTTGCGCTGCAAGGGGGTCTGCTCGTCCTCGGTGGCAGCCAACACGCCGGCGATCTTACCCATCTCGGTGTCCATGCCGGTACGAGTAATGACGGCCTTACCACGGCCATAAACCACGGTAGAGCCCATATAGCACATATTCTTACGGTCGCCCAGAGGGATTTCGTTTTCAGCCTCAAAGCCCAGCACCTCGATCATCTTGTTGACCGGGACACTTTCGCCGGTAAGAGCAGCTTCTTCGATCTTCAGAGAAGCGCTTTCCAGTAAACGTCCGTCAGCAGGTACGCTGTCGCCGGCTTCCAAAATCACGATATCACCGGGAACCAGATCTGTGCTATGCAGCACGACCTGCTTGCCGTCACGCAGTACCTTACAAGTCGCTGCGGTCATAGTTTGCAGGGCTTCAATGGCTGCCTCTGCCTTGCTCTCCTGGATCACGCCCAAAATAGCATTCAGAAGCACAACGATTACAATAATACCGACCTCTACCAAACCTTCGGTCAGGTGTGCCGGATCCCGATGCGTCTGCTGCAGATAATCAATGACAGTTGTCGCCGCGGACACCACAGCTGCAATCATCAAAATGATCAGCATGGGGTCTTTCAGCTGCGCCATAAACTTTTGGAACCAGGTGGCTTTTTCTGCTTCCTTCAGCTTGTTGGGACCGTACTTTTCCAAGCGTTCTGCCGCTTGTGCGGAGGAAAGGCCGTTAGTATCGGTATCCAGTTCCTTCAGAACTTCTTCAGTGGAAAGTCTGTATTCTGCGTCCATTGCATATTCTCCTTCATTTTATTTTGAGAAAATAAAAAAACCCATACGCATAACGACCTTAGTCTGCGTATGAGTCTCATTCTTTAAAGCCTTCTCCGGACAAGGGGAACTTGCCGTTCTGACGGAAAGGCTAGTGCCAAAGGCACCGAATTACTCCCTCAACATCATGCACTTATTTTACTAATGAATATTTCCATTGTCAAGGGTTTTATACTTTAAGGGGCTGCAGCAAACGCTGCAGCCCCTTATTATATCTTACTTATTGGGTCTTTTGATCTTGTTCAGCTGAGAGTTCAGATCCAACAGCTGTTCCTTGGTGAACTTTGCGTTCATCATGCCGCCAGCCATAGTGATCAGACGCAGAACAGTAAAGCCGTTCATCATCGTCATCATATCAGCAGTCATTTCAAAGCCCATGACCTTGTTAGGCTCATCACCCTTATCCTTTTTGCCGCCCATCATCTTGGCCATCAAACCGGCAAAGATCAGCTTGCCGCGGACGGTGGACAGAACAGTGCCCATCTTGTCGTTCAAAGACAGATAGCCTTCCGGCTCTTCCACATCGAACCAGTTGAGGATTGCACCCTCTTCTACCAGACGGTAGGCATTGTTGAACTCTTCCACCTTGCGGATAACGCTCTCGTCCTTCAGCTCGCCGGAAACAGCAACCAGCTTGGTTTCGCCTGCGTTGGGAACATCGAAGTAGAAGAAGTGATCAGCAGCTTCCTTCACGCCCAGGGATACGCCGTTGGCAAACAGCTCAACGGTGGGCTGGTTGGAGTAAACGGTAACCTTGGTTACGTCTTCCACACGGTCAATGTAACGCTTGCCGCACAGATGGACAAAAGGCTCGTCGGACAGCCATGCCTTGTAAGCATAGAAAGAGTCCTTCTTGTACTTACGATCCATGGTGATCAGACCCTTGTGGTTCTGACCGTTCTCGCCGCCCTCGTTACGGGCATCTGCGCCGAAGTCAAACATATTCCAAACGTGGGTTGCCCACATGTACTTGCGGGTAAAGAACTGCTTGATCAGCTCCTCATGGTAGTAAGCCTGATATTCCTCGGTGTAGTCACCCTGACGGGGATCGGAGGTATGCCAGTTCAGCGCCTCACAGCCGTACTCGGAGCAGCCAATGGGAATGTTGGGATGGGTAGCATGGAACTTGTCAAACCAAGGGCCGTTCATATCGGTTTCGCCGCCGTACCAGCCGAAATAGTGGTTGTAAGAAACCACATCGGGAATCTGCAGGTAGGGATCGTCCATTTTACACATAGACACTGCTGCGATTGTGGTCAGACGGGTCTTATCCATCTCGTGGCACAGCTCGTTCAGAACACGGTGGTTATCCAGCAGATCATCGTCGCTGCCGCCGATGGAGATCTCATTGGACAGACCCCAAACCACGATGGATGCGTGGTTGTAATTCTGGGTGATCAGTTCCTTCATCTGAGAAATGGTATTCTCACGGCCACCGGGCATGTGCTTGGAGATGTAAGGAATTTCTGCCCAGATCACCAGACCCTTTTCGTCACACAGATCGTAGAAATACTGATCGTGCTGA
>JAZRQF010000064.1:0-2678 GCA_045649605.1 Faecousia sp. | reverse complement strand
GGACTTGTAGGTAACTTGCTTACGGCCAGATCTAACGAGCTGATTAAAAGTAGGCATTCATTTTCTCCTTTCTTAAATTCTCGCCTTTCGGCGGATTTATATTCCACGGCGAAGCGCCGGTGGAGTCAAATAATTGCCGCTGCCGCCGCACCGACTTCGATGCCGCAGGCCTGTCCCAGGTCTGTCATGGACTTAACCCAGGTACACGTTACGCGATTTTCCTTGCACAATTGAGCAAGGGGGTCTGTGATCGCAGGGTCTGCATTTCGGGCCAAATAGACCCGTTTGGCATCGCCACGATTGAGGGCTTTGCGGAGCTGTTTTGCTCCCACAACCACCTTTTCACCGGGCGCTACTGCCACAGATTCGCCTTTTGCGACCAGAATAGCATTTTGTGTATCCATACGGAATATTATTATAATCACTTTTTTGTAAATGTCAATAAATATTCTTCAAAATATTAAGCAATACTGCGGTTTTCTTCCATTCCCTCCCCTATTTCGGCAGAACAAATCCATTTGTCCGTCCCAGAAAGATAAACACCGGTTTATGGGGCTGTCTAAAAAGCATGGAACTATGTGGGAGCGGTTATTGACCGCTCCTACATTCTCTAACGAAGCAACTCAACAAATGGAAATTTATCTACAAAAAGTTTTTGAAAAGATTTTTATTTTCATGGCTTTTTGGGGGGGATTTTTTGGACGAAATAAATGTTATAAAATATTTGCGTACCCAAAACGAAAGGAGATTTTTACACATGGAAAGAGAACAATTCACATTTTACCGTTCCTACTGGAAGGCTTTGAGCGTGTTGAGCAAGAAAGATCGCCTGACCTTGTACGAAGCCATCATTCAATACGGTCTGAACGGAACCGAACCGGAAGGATTAACGAACAAACAAGCGAGCATTTTTGCTATGGCGCTCCCCTCTTTACGGTCCGGGCGAAGGAAGGCAATCAAAGCTGTCCGTAGGCAATTTGAGGCTGAGGCCCGTGAACTGATGATCCATACCGGTGATGCACAAGAACAAGGAATAGAACAAGATAAAGTATAAGTGTAAGTATAAGTATAAGTCAAAGTATAAGGTTAAGTGTAAGTAAAAGGTAAAGTAAAAGATTAATATTAAGTTATAGACAGACACAGAGACAGAGGGCGAGGCAGAGGGCAAATGCCATGCGTGCGCGTGTGTGTTTATATATTTTTCTTTATTATTTTCTTTTTAATTGCAACAAAAAGGGACTGCCCTTTCGAGCAGTCCCCTGTTAGATTATTCTTCTGTCTCGGACTCGGCAGGTGCTTCCTCGGTATTTGCCTCGGGAGTGGTTACTGCAAAGTCACGGTAGGGCATCAAGCCGGAACCGGCAGGGATCAGCTTACCGATCAGCACGTTCTCCTTCAGGCCTACCAGACGGTCAACCTTGCCCTTGATAGCGGCATCGGTCAGAACCTTGGTGGTCTCCTGGAAGGAAGCGGCGGACAGGAAGGAATCGGTTGCCAGAGCAGCCTTGGTAATACCCAGCAGAATGGGTGTAGCGGTTGCAAACTGCAGATCGGTCTCGCCTGCATCGATCCGTGCCTGAACAGCGGCATTGGCATCCTCGAACTCGAAGGTATCGATGGTGCTGCCGGTGAGCAGTTCGGAATCGCCGGGCTCCTCAACGCGCACCTTGCGCATCATCTGACGGATGATAACCTCAATGTGCTTATCGTTGATTTCTACGCCCTGCTGACGGTACACAGCCTGAACAGACTGTACCAGGTAATCCTGAACGGCCTCAACACCGGAGATACGCAGGACATCCTGGGGATACAGCGCACCGTCGGTGATGGGTTCGCCCTTCTGAACGATCTTGCCGTGCTGGACCTTCAGACCGACAGAGTAAGGCACCTGATAATTCTTGACCTCGCCGTCCTCAGCGGTAACAGTGATGTTACGCAGGGCGGTACGGTGGGTATCGTCGATAGAGACAACACCGGTAACCTCAGAGATCTGTGCCATCTTCTTGGGACGGCGAGCCTCAAACAGTTCTTCAACTCTGGGCAGACCCTGGGTGATATCGTCACCCGCAACACCGCCGGAGTGGAAGGTACGCATGGTCAGCTGAGTACCGGGCTCACCGATGGACTGTGCAGCGATGATACCGACAGCTTCACCCAGATCAACTTCCTTGGAAGTTGCCAGGTTCATGCCGTAGCAGCGTGCGCAGACACCAACGCGGGCACGGCAGCCCAGAATGGTGCGGATATAGATCTTCTCAATACCGGCCTTCTCGAACTTAGCAGCATCCTCGGGCATCATCATAACGTCCTTGGAGTGGATCAGTTCGCCGGTCTCGGGATGCAGTACGTCCTCGACGGGATAGCGGCCACGGATGCGGTTACCGAAGGAATCCACAACATCGCCGTTCTTATCGTAGACAGCGCCTACCCAAATACCGTTCTTGGTGCCACACTCATGCTCACGGATAATAACGTCCTGAGAAACGTCGACCATACGACGGGTCAGGTAACCGGAGTCAGCGGTACGCAGAGCGGTATCGGTCATGCCCTTACGGGCGCCTCTGGAGGAAATAAAGTATTCCAGAACAGACAGGCCTTCACGGAAGTTAGCCTTAACAGGGATCTCAATGGTACGACCAGCGGTATCAGCCATCAAGCCACGCATACCAGCCAGCTGA
>JAZRQF010000063.1:0-29290 GCA_045649605.1 Faecousia sp. | reverse complement strand
GGTCGTTTTCAAGACCGATGTTCAAAATGGCAGCGGTACTGCTGGGCATGTAGATAGCGCCGCCCAGGCTGCCGGCGGAGTTGTTCTTGAAAAGAGCATGATAAATATTGGTGGTGCGGTAACAGTAGATAACCGCGCCTCTTGCCGAATGGTTTTGTTCAAAAGTGCCGCCGTAAATATTCAGCGTGCCAAAATTGTAAATAACGCCGCCCTGGCTGCTATCGCCGCCCTCTACGTCATGAACGGCATTGTTTGTAAAGCTGCCGCCGTAGATGTTCATGGAAGCGCCCTTGGCGATAATTGCTACAGCGCCGCCAACCTGATTGACGTAGGAAACGCCGTAATTTTCGGTCAGCGTCTTTTCGTTGCCCAGCTTCTTGTGGTTGGAAATGGTAACGTTTTCGTAAATGTCAGCGCAAGCGCCATCTACGATAAACAGCACAGAGCCGGTAACGGTGGTGGTCAAGTTATCCTTGTTGCCGTCGATGGTCAGCAGGTTCTTAGTCTTGGATTCGGGATCGCCCAAGGTCAGAACCACTTCGTTTTCGCAAAGGGTTCCGTCAGCATTTTCACCCACCACGAAGATATCGCCGGCAAAGCCGGGGGCGCGTGTCAGGGTGTGGGCAGAAACGGAATAAATGGTGACTTTGCGGTAGATGTAGAAGGTGCGGTCGATCTGGAAGTCAGCATCGATACGCAGAAGGTCTCTACCGTCAGCCAGCGCTTTTTCCAGCGCCTCTGCGCTGGTGATGCCCACGGGAATGCGAGGCAGTTCGGGAACCACTTCCTCACCGTCAAAGCCAATATAGTTGGGAATTTCGATAATGGTGTCGTAGACCTTCAGACTGTTGAAAATGGCGGCACTCCAGTAAGCGTCGTCCAGATCGCCAGCCTGATCCTTATCCAGCCACAGCGCCTTATCCAAGTACAGCTTTGCGCCGGCGGAGTTACCCCAAATGATAGGACCGCCTTCGGTAGCGGTGTTGCCCTGCAGGGTCAGCGCAGCCAGATTGATGATGGTGTTTGTGGTGGTGTGGTACAGGAAACCACCCCTTAATGCGCTGTTTTCCTTGGCAGTGGTGTTGAAAAGGTCGATCACAGAACGGCTGGAAGCGTACAGCGCACCGCCGTAGTCTGCCTGGTTGTTGGTAAAGGTACAGCTATGAACGACCAGCTTGTTCTCGTTGGTATAGCCGTCGGTGTAGGCAAAGATCGCACCGCCGTTGCCGCCGGTTGTGTTATTATGGAAGGTAGTGCTGTAAATGCCGCCGAATGCGCCTGCACCCAGATAGAGCGCACCACCGCCGCCGCTTACAGAGGTGTTATGGGAAATGTTGCTGTCGAAGATCTGAATTTCAGAATCCAGGTCATACAAGAAGCCGCCGGACTTACCGCTGTTGTTGGTGGCGGTGATGCCGGTGATCTTTGCAAGCGCATCTTCAATCACACAGATTACGCCGCCTACGTCTTTCGCGGTGTTTCCCGTGAAGCTGCCGCCGGACATGGTCAGGGAGGAGGCAGTCAGCAGAATTGCGCCGCCCTTTTCGGTGGCGGTGTTGTTTGCAAAGGAAGTGTTTTCTGCGTATGCAGAGGCATCTGCGCTCATGTAGATCGCGCCGCCGGAAGCGGAGGCTGCATTGTTTTTGAATTCGCAGTCCAGAATGGTCAGGTCAAACTCTGCGTTTACGGCGTTCACAGAGGTTTGATAGATCGCACCGCCGTTGCGCTTGGAGGTGTTGCCATCAAAGGTACAGTTTGTAAAAGACATGGCAATGCTGTGGGCAGAGATAGCGCCGCCCTGGGAAGTGAAGGAACTGTTCTCGATAAAGCGGGTGTCCTGCGCCTCCAGTCTATGCTGGGCATAGATAGCGCCGCCGTTGCTTTCAGCGGTGTTGCCCCAGAAAAGAACGTTGCTTTCTGCGTGGGAATTCTCGCCGCCTAAGTACAGATTGGCTGCGGTGCTGGCGGGCATATAGATAGCGCCGCCCAGGGAGGAGGCAGAGTTATCCAAAAATTCTGCGTTGTAGATTCTGGTGGTGCGGTAGCAGTAGATCACACCGCCACGGGCAGCGTGGTTACCTTGGAACAAGCCGCCGTAGATGTTCAGCGTGCCGAAGGCGAAGATAGCGCCGCCGTAAGCGGAGACCTGACCTTCTTCGGTGTCGGTGTTGACGATATCGTTGGCGATGTTGTTGGTATAATTACCGCCGTAGATGGTCATAGAAGCACCCAAGGTGATGATGGCCATAGCGCCGCCAACACGACCGGGATAGGACACGCCGTACAGCTCGGTCAAGGTCTTTTCGTTGCTGACCTTCTTGTTGTTGGTGATGGTGATGTTTTCGTGCAGCTCCACAGAAGCGCCGCCTACGATAAACAGCACAGTACCGCTTACAGCGACATCTTCGGCCATGTTGTCCTTGTTGCCGTCGATGATCAAAAGATTCTTCTCTTCAGAGGCGGGGTCGCCCAAAGTCAGCGTTACCGGATTTTCGCAGAATTCGCCCAGGGCGTTTTCACCGACCACGAAGATATCGCCGCCAAAAGCGGGATCTCTGGTCAGGGTGTGTGCCTCTTGGGTGAAGATCACCGTATTGGCAGTCACGTAGAAGGTGCGATCCACAGCAAAATCTGCCGTGATCCGGATGTAAGGCTCCTGCAAGGACAGCGCTTCTGCCAACTGCTCAGCGTTGGTTACTTCAATGGCATTGGCATAAATGTCCTCTTCGTCGTCACCATCGTCAGGTTTGTCCGGGCCTTCGCCGCCGTCGTCATCGGGAATTTCCACGTCCGGAGGAATGGTAGCTTCGGTGGTAGCCACCGGCTCGGTAGCCTGGGTAGTCTCCGTCGTCGCTTCTGTCGTAGGGGCGGTCGTAGGGGCGGTAGTCGCCTCTGTCGCCGGCTGGTCAACGATGACTACGTCCTGGGTAGGCGTGGTTTCGTCTATGGCTGCTGCCAAAGCGCTCATGGGCATGCAGGTGCATACGACCACGAAGCTCAGCAAAAGCGCACAGATTCTGGTAAACAAATTCTTTCCCATATCGATTCCTTTCCGGCGTGTTCCGACACGCCTGTGAGGTTATAATTTTCTAATTATATATTATAAGGTAAAAATATGGTAAAAGCAATCAAAAAATGGGGAAAACCCAATTTATTGCACAAAAAACAGCGCTGTGTTTCCACAGCGCCGTTTTATAAAATTTCTTACAGCTTGACGACCTTGCCGGTGGCGATGGACTCATAGCAGGCGTTCATAGCCTGAATGGTAGCCTTGTGCCAACGCAGGTTGATCAGCGGGGTCTTGTTGTTGCGGATGTTGTCCACGAACTCGTCGATCAGGCCGATCCACTCGTCGAAGTAGGTGTACTGGACGGTGTAGCGGTCGTTGGGACAGCCGTTGTGGTAAACGTTAGGACCGAAGCAGTCAGCCATCAGCGTACCCTTCTCGCAGTTGAGGGTGATGTTAACCTCCATACGCTTGGGGAACACCTCCCAGCCGGGGCCGGGAACGGGGATACGCTCTTCCATCTTTGCCCAGGAGGGATCCAGAGAGAAGATGGTGCCGTCCTTCATCTTGCCGATAACAGACAGCATATCCTCTTCCTCGAGGTCGGGACGGATGTTGGGAGCGACTTCTGCGTAGATGGACTCGAACTCACTGCCGGTCATGTGGCGGATCATGTCGAAAATATGGGGGTGGTCACACAGAGCGCCGCCACGGAAGCGATGGTCGCCGTCCTTAATGGAAACACGCTTGCCGTAGGACTTCTCCGGCACGCCCTGCCAGGGGAATGCCCACACGGGAGACAGGGTGATGTTGGTAGCGTTAAAGGAGTTGATCTTGCCCAGCTCGCCGTTAGCAATCATTTCCTTCATACGGACGATAACGGGGTTGTAGTGCATTTCCAGCTCGATCTGGCAAACCAGACCCTTTTCCTCTACGACCTTGATCATCTCGTCGTACTCTTCCATGTCGAAGGTGGGGATCTTCATGGACAGAATGTGGATGCCACGCTCAGCGCACAGCTTCATCTGACGCAGGTGGTCAGCGTTCTCACTTGCCAGAACCACTGCCTCGATTTCGGGGTGCGCGTCCAGCATTTCCAGTTCGCTGTCGTAGCAGGGGATGCCCTGCACGCTGTTCAAAAAGATCTTCTTAACATCCTCGTTGGCGGTAGCAACAGCCACCCAATCCAGCTTGGGGTTGTCCATCAGAGTCTGATAGTATTTACGGGTATGACCATGGGTCATGCTCATCATAGCGATCTTCAAAGGCTTCATATTACATTACCTCTCTTTCGCCGTTTTCAGCGGAACGCTTAGCCAGTTCCACCAGCTTGCAAAGATTTTCGTGGATAGCGATCATCTCGTCGCCGATGCCCTTCTGTGCGATGGCAAAAGCGCTACGTACGATTGCAATTTCGTCAATGCCCAGACCGTACAGTTCGAAGTCTACGTCGGTGAACTTCTTGTTTTCTGCGCCGAAGAAGTAGATGCTGTCCTGCTTAAGCTGGGCATCTACCACCACGTCACAGCAAGTGCCGCGCTGTGCGATGATTTCGTGCTTGTCCTTGGCGATCTCGCCCTTAGCCAGGGTAGCGGAGATCTCGATGGTGCAAACAACGCCGTCCTCGCAGGTGGAAATTGCGTTGAGAACGTGGTCGCCGGTCATGACCATGATGGAAGCAAGCTTTCTGCCCAGAACGAACTGGCAGATGTCCAGTTCCCGGTACAGAGCGGCGTAAATGTCAGCGTCCTTCTCGATGATCCGGGCAACACGCATAACGCTGACGCCCTGCAGAGTGCCACCGGTAACGATGTTCTTCTGCTCGATGAAGCGGCGCTCCAAACGGTGGGACAGCAGGGGGATTTCCTTGCCGTCAATGATCACGGTTGCGTTGTCTTTCAGCGTTGCGGGAGTTTCCACAGAGTACTTCTCCAGCAAAAAGTTCAGTTTTTCCTGTAACAGTTTCATTACAATGCCTCCTTACAGCATTTTAACTCTGGGACGATACTTCTTCAGGTAAGCAGCGTTCTTCTCGTCGCCGCCGGGGGTGTTGGCGCTGGACCAAACGGGGGGTGTGATGCCACGGTCGATGCACTGCTTGACGCACTCGATCTCCAGCAGGTGGGCGATGTAGAAGTCCACGATGTTGGACACGGGAGCGATGGGAGTCTCCAGACCGGGGACGTTAACAACTGCGTCGCCAACGGGGTTGAAGTCGTCGATGCAAACATCGGCGTAATCAAACAGATTGGTCTTGTTGGGGTGGCGGATGAAGTGATCGGCGGGCATGTCCTTCTGCCAGTAGGAGCTGGACACGGCGATGATCTTAGCGCCTGCCTTCTTAGCTTCCATCACAGCGTCGATGGTAGCGGGGTTGATGCCGATGTTGTGGAACACGATCAGCAGATCATCCTTCTGCAGGTCATAGTACTTCATAATGGCGCTGCCGTAGTTGACGGTGCGCTCCAGTTCCAGATACTTCAGTGCGTTGTTGAAAACGGACAGACCGGTTTCCATCACGGGGTTGATGCAGCTTAAGCCGCCTGCACGGAAGAACATTTCGCCCATGCAAAGGGTGGTGTGACCGCCGCCGCCGTAGACGTTGATCAGGCGGTCGTTCTCAATGGCATCTGCCATCAAAGAAGCAGCCTTCTGAATGTTTTCGCCCTGGGTGGCATTGACCAGTTCCAGGTTCTTGATAATGGACGCATAATAACCGAAATCGTTAATCATAATATTACCTCATTTCTATAAGGAATGGATGTTAATACGCCGTGTTTGGTAACGCTTATGCCGGCAGCCGCTACGGCATAGCGGCAGGCAGTTTCCATGTCCATGCCTTGGGCAAGACAGACGGCCAGCGTGCCGTTGAAGGTGTCGCCTGCGCCGGTGGTGTCCACCGCCTGAACCGGGGTGGCGGGAATGATTTTGCCACCGGGGATGCGGCAACCGTCGCCGCCTAAGGTGGTAACCTGCAGGGGGAAGGTGTAGCCGTCCAGACCTTCCGCTTCATGCTCGTTGGGAGTAACCAGCCACACAAGCTCTGCCAGTTCCGGGGAGATTTTGCGAATGGGCGCCGGGTTCAGCATGACCTTTACGCCGTAGCGACGGGCAAGCCGTGCCGCCGCCAAATTGACTTCCTCCGGCACTTCCTGCTGCAGGAGCAAAATGTCGCTGGAGGCAATTTCTGCTTCAAATCCGGCCACGTCCATGACCGTCAATTCTGCGCCATGGTAGCCGGTAACCCGGTTTTCGCCGTTTTTATCGGTGAGGATAAAGGCAAAGGTGGTTTTCTCATCCTGCTTGGTGGCAAGATAACCGTGGATGCTCTCCTGCATGATGACTTCAGCACATTTTTTGGCATCGTCATCGTCGCCAACCGCCGCCAAAAAGGAAACCTGCGCACCCATGCGCTTAGCGGCCACGGCTTGATTGATGCCCTTGCCACCGATCTCCGAGAAGGTGGACGTTGCCACCACGGTCTCGCCGGGGTTGTGGAAGTGATCCACATTCATAAATACGGAATTTCCGCAAATTCCGATAACAGCGATCTTTGCCATACTTACAAATGCTTGATCCGGGGCATGTACTGCCGGATCAGCTCCTTATTAAATTCTGCGCCGCCTGCAACGTTGCCGCTTTTGTAGATAGGCGGCTTTGCGCCCATTTGGGCAGCCTTGTTGGCAGCCTCCAGCAGTACCGACTGCATAATGAACGCAGATGCAACTGTGGACAAGCTTCCCATGTTGGTGTCGCAGCCGGGAATCTCCATCACCGCATCGCCGTGAGGCACGCAGTTGTCGATGTAGATGTCGGTGCATTCATACAGCTTGGGCAGCTTGCTCTCGTCGCCGAAATAACTGCCGGATACCACGGAAGCGGTGAGAATACCTCTTGCCTTGGCGCACTGGGCCATTTCCACGGGAACGGCATTTTTGCCGGAGGTGGAAATGATAAACAGACAGTCATTTTCGGTTAAGCAGTACCGATCCAGAATGTTCTCGGCAAGGCCCTGCATCTTTTCCATCTTGCTGGACTTGGCAGCGCCGTCGTTTAGCATCAGATCTGCGTCCAGAATGGGACACACGTTGCAAAGACCGCCGGCACGGTAGAAGTTATCCAGCGCAATCAGATGGGAGTGGCCGCAGCCGAAGATGTAGATGATGCCGCCGTTCAAAATGGTGCGGGCAGCCATACCGGCAGCCTGCGCCATCCGGGATTTTTGGGTGTCCCGGATGGCAGTCAGCACCGCCAGATTTTTTTCAAAATAAGCGTCGATCATAAATTACTTCTGCAGAACACGATTGTAGTTTCTGCCGATGTTGTCCCACAGCTCAATAGGATCCTTGGCAGCAACAGAAGTGCCGTAACCGCCACGGTAAGTCCAGGTAGCCAGACGGTCAACACCCAGCTCCTCGTACATGTCAACGACCTTGTCGATCTGTGCAAAATCGTCGGGGCGCTTGTTGTAGCCCATGAGCCAGCGCTCGGACTGCTTGCCGTACTTCTTAGCCATAGCGACGGTACGCTCGGTGATCTCACGGAAGAAGCTCTCGGGCAGAGTCCAGTTGATGATGGTGGTGGAGAATACGTCGAAGTAGGGGCAGGAAGCGACCATGTCCCAGTTGTCGTAGCCACGCAGCTCGGTAACGTAGTAGCTGTTCAGGGTAGCGTGTACGCAGCAGGTGATCTCCAGGTTGGGGTTGTACTCCTTCAGAGCCTTGGACACGTCGGTCAGGGTCTTCAGAGCTTCTCTCCAACGGAACTGCTTAACGTCGTCGTTCATGAACTTGGGCATTTCGTAGCCGTAGTACTCCTCGAACTTCTTCATGCACTCGGGGCAGCGGCAAGCCCAGTCGTCGCCTGCGCCACCGGTGATGGAAGCGTAGGACTTGGGGTATGCGTAGTGAGGCTCGTCCCAGAAGAAGCCGTCCACTTCGGTGTTCTTGGCGATCTTCAGGCAGATGTTGGTGAAGTAGTCACGGAAAGAGTTGGTGTTGAAGCAAGCAGCGTTCAGAACTTCACCGGTGTAAGCGGAAACCTGACGGTGGTGAATGTTGTTCTGCAGGAACAAGCTGACCTGCTCGCCGCCGAAGTACTTACCGATGCCCCAGGGGTCAGCGATGACACGCAGACCCAGCTCGTGGGCAGCCTTAACGATGTTGTTCAGATTGGGGAACCAGAAGTCCATGTCAAACTCGGTGATCGCCAGGATAACGGTGTCGCAGCCATGCTCCTTCATTTCCTTGAAGTCTGCAATTGCATGCTCCACGTAGTTCATGCCGTAGTAGCTGACGGCGGTGTGCTTGATAGCCATAGTAAATTTCTCCTTTTATGTAAATTTTAATTTTTCACAACCAAATCGGCAGTATCTTTCTCGATCCAGCCGGCAGTTTCGTAGGTGTTGCCCTCGAAGCTGATCCGACGCAGCATAGTGGCAGTCTCCTTGCGGAAGGTCTTGGCGCTGCTGATGGGGCTCCAGGGGAAGGTGGTCACGCCGCACCGCTTGGCGCAGCCGAGAATGGAGGGCATCATGGTCTCCATGGAGTGCCATGTGGTCATCATAATGCCGAAGAAGCCGTGTTCGGCAACGGTGTCTGCCATGGCGGTGAAGTTGGTGTCGTGATGCCAGGGGGCGCCGATCACATCGTGGCCGGAGTCCTTCAGACTCAGCATGGTGGGAATGGGCGCTTCATGAATGCGATACTGCCAGTCCACCATCACAGTGCTTTCGTGCAGGCTGCCCTGCATGGTAGCAATTTCGTCGGGGTGGCAGGTGGCGGTAGCACCGGGGTACTTGCCACGCTCGAGCATCATGTCCATCCAAATCATGGGACGGCGACCCTCTGCGGCAACCTCGCCGGTCAGCTTGTTTAGGAATGCAGGCAGCAGTTCCTTGCGGGTAGTATCGTCGTAGGTGTAGTTGTAAGCCTCGTCGCAGCCAACGTGGAAGTATTCGCCTTCACCGAACAGCTCGTACAGCTCAGCACGAATGGCCTTGTGCAGGGCATTGACGTGGGGGTTGCTTATGTTCCAGTCCCAGCCGTCGCCGGTAAACAGATGCTGCAGGCGGGGATTCTGATCCAAAACCACATGCTTACCGTGGGCAACACGGCATGCGGTGGCATGACCTAACTGGTTGAACATGGGAATGGGCTCCATGCCCATCTGACGAACCTCCCGAATGAGTTCGGCAGCCTCAGACTTGCTGTAAGCCATGGGCCAGGCCAGCTCTTTCAGGCAGTCAAATTGCAGCATGCCCCAGAACTCCAGCACCACATGGGTGTACTGGCACAGACCGGCAAGCCGGAGCATCTTCCGGGTAAAGTGCCGGGGGTTGTCCGGGAATACGCAGATGTGGATCATACGGTTTTTGATCCGATATTCGCTCTCCCAGTTGCCGACGGGAATGAACATGCTATCGGGGGTGTAGTCAATCTGCATGAGCGCTACCATGAAGCCGCGCATCAAGCCGCCGTAGTTCTCGCCTACAATGGCGATGCCGTTTTCGTCAACAGCGATGGCGTACTCCTTGCCCTCGGGCAGGGTAGGCAGTGCCGTTTGGCCTACACGGAAAGTGTTGTCGGGGCCGTCGGTGAAAGTGATCTCGCCGTCACCCAGACAGAAGCTTTTGAATAAATTTTTTACGGTGTCGTTTTGCATTTTTTTGTCAGCGCAGACGGCAACCCGGCTGCTCAGAACAAAGGTCTTGCTCATAATCTATCACCTCAATTTTAGGATAAAACAATTGCATCCTGTTCGCAACCCATATTTCAACATAGAAAGTGGATTATTCAACACTTGAAAACCCAAAAATTCTATGCTATACTGGGTGCGAGGTGGATAAAATGCTTTATGATGGCGACAATTCCGTACTGAGCATTACCGCCGTGGAGCGCATGCAGTGGTCCAGCGGTCGGTTTCATATTTCTCCCCGCCCTTTCTCGGCGCTGGCATTCCGCATCAGCGGCAGCGCCACGATCACCGTGGGCGGCACGACCTACCCCGTAGGCCCCAACGACGTGCTGTACCTGCCCCAGCAGCTTGCCTACACCGCCGAGTACTCCGACACAGAGATGCTGGTGTTCCATTTTGTTACCGCATCCGATGACCCGACTCCGCAGGTGTACACCTTGGGAAACCCGGAGAAGATCTACCAAAGCTTCCTGCGGGCCCATACCTTGTGGCAGAACAAAGCCCCCGGCTACGCTTCCTACGTCCTGTCCCAGTTCTACAGCATTTTGGGACAGATCTGCGAGAAAGAAACGGTGCAAAGCCTGCCCGGCGGCTTCTTAAAAGCCGTTGCTTATATCAATGCCAACTTCCGCAACAACGCCCTGACCGTCCCGCAGGTGTGCGAAATTGCAGACATCAGCGCAACGGCGTTCCGGGCGCTGTTTAAAAAGCAGTACCAGAAAGCGCCGGTGGCATACATCACCGACCTGCGCTTGGAGTACGCCCGCAACTTGATCTCCGGCGGCATGTCCATCGAGGCAGCAGCGGTGGAAAGCGGCTTCAACGACCCCAAATATTTCGCCCGCACGGTAAAAAAGCACTTCGGCTGCACCCCCAGCAAGCTAAAGACCTACGGCAAATAAACGATCAACCGGCATTTACAAAACAAGACCCGACGGAAGCTTCCGCCGGGTCTTTTTTGTTATCCGTTTGTCAGGGGCAGAAGCAAGGTCTGTCCCACGTTGATCTGATCGGGGTTACTCAGGCCGTTGACCGCCATGATAATTTTCTTGTTGGCGTTGTAGTCAAGGCCGTGGGCCTGGCAGATGTCATACAGAGTATCCCCGGCCACCACGGTGTACGCCACAAAGCGCACTTCGTCCGGATCGGCAGGCTCTGTCGGCGCAGTTTGCGCAAGCTGCTGTAACTGCTCAATGGTATCCGCCTGCGCCGTGATAGACGTTTCCTGATTGGAAATGGTGGCTTTCTGGATGTCCAGTTCGGTCTGCAGGAAAGATACCTGCCCCAAAAGCTGCTGATAATTGTTATTCAGGGAAATGGCAAAGCAGCCAAGCAGAACTGTTGCGGCGCAAAGCAGCGCCAGCGCAATCCCCATAGCCTTGGAGGATTTTTTAGCGGGTTCTTCCTTTTTGACCTTGCTCTGCTCGATCTTGATAGGCTTGCCCACCTCATCATAGACATAGTAGCCTTTGAGCTTTTCTACCTTGCCGTTTTTCCATTGGAAAAAGCCACGGATGTTTTGAATGGGGTCAATGACGTATGCCACCTGGAACGGCAGATTGAAGAAATTTTCCTGAATGAACATGTCATAGTTGGAAAGGAAAATGCCGTAGTTGGGGTGGGTGTGCTGCCAGCCGATGATCTTCAGCTCCGGATACCGCTGGGCGTGGCGGCTGTGGACGTAGTCCCATGTTTCGTGGGTGAAGGTCAGGGTGGAGGCGGAAGCATCGGTGTACTTGGCTTCGATAAACTGGGAGATCACCACATGGGATTTTCCGTGGGCATCGCTATACTGACCCAGCAGAATGCTGCCCAGCTCCTTGGTGGTGTCCGAGGCGGACAGCTTTTCCAGCGCCTTGTATACATCCTGCTTGATGTACACCTTCACGTCGTCGTTTTCGATCTCGCCAAAGGTCAGAAAATTGGTGGGAAGCTGGGCGCTTTCCGTTTTCTCCACGGTTTCGTCCTGCACTTCGATCTCGAAATCGTTATCCATACTGCGCACTCCTTACAAGGACAAGATGATCGCATTTAAAAGGATGTATCCGATCACAGTCAGGGTGGTTGCCGTGGTATTTACACCGCCGTTTGTCTGAATAAACTGGCTTTTGTAAGGCTCGGTCATAGACTTTGCCTGGGCGGCCTGGGTTTCCAGATGCTTCCTATAAATGTTGTTGCCGAAAATACCGGCAAGGACATATCCGGCCAAGGCCAGCAAAGAACCAAAGGTGCCAAGCTGCCCCAGAATGAATGCGACCAGCAGCGTACCTGCGCCGTACAGATACATCTTTCTGTAGATCATCCAGTAGGGGGTCACCAGAAATGCCGCCCAGTTCCAGGAGGTCTGCTTGTTTTGGAGCTTCATGGTTTGGAACTGGTTTGCGTAGTAGTCTGCCTTCGGGCCGACCAGCGCCATCACATCGGGATCGATGTTGGCGTTCTGATTGTAAGCGTTGTAGCCTTGGTAAGCATTTTGCTGCTGATAGGTATTCTGTTGATAGGTATTCTGTTGATAAGTCGGTTGCTGATAAGCCGGCTGCGGGGGCGCAACGGGTGCCGGGGGTGTGTACCGGGGCTGTGCCGGCTGTACGGGTGCGACCGGCTGTGCGGGTCTGACCGGCTGCGCAGCGCCGTTTCTGGGAGCGCCGCAGTGGGTACAGAAAGCCGAGCCTGCAACCAGAGGCTTGCCGCATTTGGTGCAGAAGCCGGCAGTTGCGGGGGGTGCATCATAGGCAATCGTGGTGGCGGTAACAGAGGTTACACCGCCCTCGGGCGCTTTGATGGTACCGGTGCAGCCAAAGGTGGAGCAGCCACGGTTTTCAATCCAGCAATCCTTATGGTGAGGCATGTCGCATGCGCTGCATACAACGATGTCGTCGTCAGGCTGAAATTCGGTTTTGCAGAAAGGGCAGACCTTTCCGGTAAAATCACTCATTTACAGCGCCTCCTTCATTGGAAGTAGTTTCGCCGGTGGTTTCGTCAGTAGTTTGGCCGGTGGTTTCGTCAGTGGTTTCCGGCACGGTAGGCTCTACAATGATACCCGCCTCGGTGAGGATATCCCGCAGCTCCTGCATTTCGGCAGACTGCTGCCATACCTCCTGCTGGATCATGGTCAGCGCCTGATTTGCGCTGTTTACCAGATTGTCCTGTTGGGTCTGCAATTGCTTGATCTGCTTATTAGCGGAAATGTTAGCAAAGATCAAAAATGCCACCGCTACAGACAAAAGGGCGATCAGAATGTTCTTGAAGCTGAACACAGAGCCGCGCTTTGTCTCCTCCGGCTCGTCGCCGGGTGTCTCAATGTCGATGGGAACGCCGGTTTTGTCAAAAATATAGAAGCCTTTGCACCGCTCCAGCGCGCCGTTTATCCAGAAGTAGAAGCCTTCAATCTTCTGAATGGGGTCGATGACGTATGCCACCTGATGGGCCTCGCTGAAGAAGTTTTCATGGATAAATTTGTCGTATTCAGAAAGGAAAATGCCGAAATCCGGGTGGGTGTGGATCCAGCCGACGATCTTTCTGCCCTTGTAGCGGCTGTCGATCTGGCTGTGGACGTACTCCCAGGTCTCGTGGGTGAATTTCAAGGTGGTGGGGGTGGCTTCGCAGTATTTTGCCTCTACAAAGCCGTTAATAATAATGTTGGTCTTGCCCATTTCCTCCACGACCCGACCGATGAGCATACCGCCGCTTTCGTTGGTCAGCTTGTTTTTGGTGAACTTGCGGATGCGCTTGTAGGTGCGCTGGGAGATGTAGATGTTCTTATTCTCCTCCACCCGCTCGCCCATGGGCAGGATGTTCTGCGGCAGCAGATTGTCCGGCAGCTCGGTTTCTTCGGTTTTCTTCACCTTTTTCGCCTTGTCAGCCTTAGGCGCTTTCTTTGCCTTTTCTTCTTTGGGGTTCTTTGCCATAATATACACTCCTAATGTGCGTCCCCGGGGTTTCCGGGGACGGCAAAACTTATTTGGTGTTAAATACAAGCACAGAGTTGCCGATGGCGATGGCATCGCCCTGGCGCAAAATGTGGCGGGTAGTTCTCTGACCGTTGACCACAGTACCCATAGGTGTGCCGCAGTCGGTGAGCACATACTTGCTGCCCTCCAGCTTGATGTCGCAGTGGTGAGGACCAACCAGCTTGTCCTTGAACAGCACGATGGTGTTGCTGCCGTTGTTGCCGATGCTGGTAGTGCCGGCAAAGACCAGATATTCCTTACCCTCGAATTCGCCACGGACCACCTTCAGCCATGCGGACTTAGCAAACTGCTCCAACAGACCGACACCTACGCCGATCAGCGCACCCATGATCACAATGGCAACGCCTCTTGCCACCACGTCGTTGGGAATGATGTCGCACACATAGTTGAACAGGAAGCCGCCAACGAAAGCGCCAACCAGACCGCCCAAAGAGCAGAATGCGATGCGCTTGCCCTCGGGTTTGATAAGACCAACGCCTGCGCCGATGCCAAGACCCATAACCGCCCAGCCTAAGCCACGGACAAAGGCGGCAGCCATGTCAGCAGGATCGTCGTTGAGCAGCTCTGCATACATCCACTGGGCAACGTAGCCGCTGATAAAGCCAAGCGCCAGCGATACGCCTGCGCCGATGAGGGCGTACTTCACGGCTTTTTCCTTAGAGCCGTAGTACACGCCTTCGCCGATGCCCAGGAACAGACCCACAAACAGCGCAATCACCGCAGACCACATAGCTGTGCCGGTGCGGGTAACAGCCTTCAGCGCCTCTTGTAAATCGTATTCGCTTTCGTTGTAGGCATGGGAGTATGCGCCGTACAGCGCTTCGTCAGCCAGACCGTCATAGTCCAGATAGGTGTCCAGATGGGACTTTGCGCCGGCAGATGCGTGGGTGTTGTACCAGTCCATAAATGCACCGTCGGCATCGGGGTTTACGTTGTTGGCAGCGCAGTAAGCTTCAAACTCGTCGTAGCCTGCGTCCCAAGCCTCGTCTGCCTTGGCGGTGTACTCGTAGTACTGCACCAGAGCGGTATGACCGGAAAGTCGGGCGGCGGTAGCGTCGCTGGTCAGGTTCTTTTCGGTGACTTCGGAAACGCCGAAGCCGATGAATGCGCCGATCAGCGCCCACAACAGACCCTTGACCAGAACGGTCTTAAAGTTTAACTTGTTGCCTTTGACAGCGCCGCCGTGGGAGACGGACTGCATTCTCTGGGCGGTGGGGACAAATTCGATGCCCGCCAGTTCTTCTGCGGTGATCTCGAAATCGTTGCCGTCATCCTCCTCTACGGGAGCGGGAGCCGGAACTTCCTCGCTTGCGGGCGCTGCTTCCGGCGCTTCCTCAACAATCACCTCACCGTCGTCGTCAAACAGATCGATGCTGACGGTATCCTTGGCAGAGGCATAATCAGCCAAATACAGATCGATATTGCCAACGGGGAACAGATGCTTGTTTTCCATGGCCCACTGGGCGGCATCGGCAGACAGAGGACTAAAGGAGTTCCAGGACTTGTACTGGATCATGTGTCCAATGTTTACGATGATGTCGCTCAAGGACTCGCCTGCGCCCCAGATATCACCGATGCAGATCTGGCCGTCCCGGAAATTGGGGTGCCAAATGGGAGTCAGAATGCGGCAGATCGGCTTATAGCGGGGGTACTCCGCATGGAGGGTGATCTCAATTTCGTGGCGACCTAAAGTCTCGATTCTGCCGTCGGGCAGCAGGTAAATGCCGTTCACAAAATACGTTACATGATACTTCTCCGGCGGCTCATCGCCGATGGGGGTAACGATGATGTTTTTGTGACCGGTAAAATCTTTTTTCACTTGCTCATAGTCAGAAGCAAGTCGTCTCATTCTTGCGGTCATAGAATGCTCCTTTACAGATTGTCGAAAATCTCTGCTTCGTCGGCAGTAAATTCGTAATAGGTGGTGTGCATACCCACTCTGCCGCCAACGATGTGCAGCAGGGGAATGCCGATTTCAAAAGGTGTCTTGTCCAAAAAGTCCTCTTCGCCCCGGATAGAGTGAATGCTTTCAAAGGTCATCTGATTGCCGCACTTGGGGCAGGTCAGCATGTGGCCCTTCAGCTTATGCACCGGGGTAAACAGATCCTTATGTTCGCCGCAGGCGCAGCTTGCCCGGGTGGCGATGTCCCGGTCAAAGTCCAGCACAGCTTTTTCGCCCTGCTCGTTGCGGATCTGGGTCAGAATTTCTCTCAAAGAGATGGTCTTGACAGACCAGGGCTTTTCCACAATGGTCTCGTAGGTGTCGTGGCTCATGCAGTCTTCCTTGCGCTGGTATTCCACCACGTAGGAGTCGTGGGTCAGACCGTTGAACACGTAACCCTTACCGGCCAAGGTGGGCAGATTTCTGTCTGCATGCAGCAGTTTGAGCATCTCCTGCACCTGAATGCCGGCGATAATGGAAGAGGAAGTGGGGGTAGTGGGGATCTTGCCCGATGCCATTTGCTCGTGGGTCAAAAGCGCGCAGGACTTGCGCTTGTTAATGAGCATCCAGTCTGTCTCGGTCATGGTGCATTCGTAGCAAGCGCCCTGACCGGGGATAAATACACGGGCAAAGCCGTTAAGCGCTTCAATAGCGCCGTCGATCCAGGGACGGTCTACCTTGTAGCAGGACTGGTTGATAGACAGCCGGGCCTCCCGGTTGTCCAGTCCGCCCAGCACCACGTTCATTCTGCGGAATACACCCAGACCCACATCGTCAATGATGTTGGCGATAAACGCCTTGGCCTTTACGTCCGGGTTCATTTCTTTTGCCCGCTCGGCAGCCACTTCTGCTTTGTAGCGGCCCACGTCTTTTGCCCGGTAGAGGACAGAACGGGTCAGATTGGTATTTTCAATACCGTCCATATCGTAGATCAGAATTCTGCCAATGCCCAGCAAGGTCAGATTTTTGATCAGTTCGTTGCCGATTGCGCCTGCGCCCACCACCATAATGGTGGCATTTTTCAGCCGCTCCTGATCCCACCAGGGAATCAGCCGCAGCCGGGCGTAGCGATCTTCTTCAAAATCGGCGCTTTGCAGCTCCAGATCGTTTTGTTCCATTACAGCGCACCTGCGGTGATTTCCGGCTGCAGACGCAGCACGTCGCCGTCCTTAACACCGGCCTCAGACAAAGTCTGCGCTTCCAGAAGCTGTCTGCCGGTAACCTTGTGGATAAACTTATAGCTAATGGGATTGCCGTCAGGACCAACAGAGGGCAGCTTAATCTTCTCCACCAGCTTGACCATGATGATGCCGCACTTGATATCGTCGGGCAGACCGACCTTCTGTTCCTTGTTGCCGGTAGCGTCTACAATAACTACATTTACTTTAGCCATGATAATTCTCCTTATATTGTATTACACGCCGGATGCCCCAAAGCATCCGGCGTGTGGGTGGTTTGGTTGTATTAGCCTGCAGGGAAGCGGCTGATGTCGATATCACTCTTGGGGATCAGCGCCACGGTATACAGGGTGTCCTTTTCAAACTGGGCGTTGATGTTCTTGACCTGGGACTTCTGAAGCTGGATACCGTGCTCGATAACGCTTTCCAGAACGATCTTTACCAGCAGATCTTCCAATTCGTCATCGGAGCTTGTCTCGGAGTTCTGCGCAGTGCCCCAGAACTCCCATGCTTCATCGGTGTTGTCGTATACCCATACCCAGTAGTTGCTGACGGCTGCGCCGTAGCTGTTGTTACCGGATACGTACAGAGCGACCTGCTGACCGAAGGTGCCGTCGTCACGGACGAAGCAGTAGTAGTAGCCTTCGCGCAGAACGTAGGAGGAGGGATCCTTCATCTTCTCGCTGCTCTTGTCGCTTAAGTAAGCGATCACGTTTTCAGCCAGAACGGAGTCTTTTTCAGCGCCCTCTGCCTTTTCGTAAGCCTCGATGTACTTGCCCTGCTCACACAGACCCTCAACGGTCACAATGAGCTTGGGAGCGACCAGAACGCCAACCAGAATTACGGCGACGGCGATGATTGCAGCGATCAATGCCTTCATAGGCTTTTTCTTCTGCTGGGTAACGCCTGCATTGAACTGATCAATGGCAGCGCCTACGTTCGCGTCTACTTCCAGACCGGCTTTCTGACCGCAAGCGGGGCAGAATGCCTGACCCTCAGCCAAGGGTGTGCCGCACTTGCCGCAGAAGGTGGGCTGAGGCTGGGGCTGGGGAGCAGCCTTGGGTGTGCCGCAGGCGGGGCAGAATGCCTGCTCAGCGCTCAAAGGCGCACCGCAATTTGCGCACACAGCATTTTCGGGAGTGAAACCGTTGTTTTCCATGTGTATTTCCTCGCTTTCCTATCAATTAATCTTTTAATGTGTAAGTAACAGACAGACCTCTGTCGGGATGGTACTTCCAGGAGACGATCACATCGTCGTTGGACTGGGTCTGCTTGCCGTCGTTGGCGGAGGTGGAACACATGTCGTTCCATAAGGAGCTGGAGAAACCGAGCTCTCTGTTGATGGCCTGAATGGCATCGTCTGCTTCTTCAATGTAGTAATCGTCGGTGTCGTTGGGATTGTCGTCAATGCTCAGGAAAGAGCCGTCGGAGGCAACATCTGCCCAGTAAGCGTTGCAGTACTTGTCATACAGCTTTTCCAGGTCTACCTTGTTGCTGTTGCCGGAAACCAGCACCACCAGAAGCACCACGGCAGCGACTACACCGCCGATGATCCAGGGCAGCTTTTTCTTCTGATTGTTTGTCTGCATCACACCGGCGTTGAACTGATTGATCGCTGTGCCCATACCGGCATCCATCAAACCGACTCTCTGACCGCAGGAAGCACAGAATTCCTGACCGGGCTGCAGAGGTGCGCCGCACTTGGCGCATACGCTGGGTTGGGGAGCGGGAGCAGCCTTGGGAGTGCCGCAGGCGGGGCAGAATGCCTGACCTTCTGCTAAGGATGCGCCACAGTTAGCGCAGAAGCTGGGTTGAGGCTGGAGTGCAGGAGCAGGCTTGGGTGTGCCGCAGGAAGGACAAAATGCCTGACCCTCTGCCAAAGGTGCGCCGCAGTTAGCACAAACAGTAGGCTGGGAAGTAAAACCGTTATTTTCCATTTCTATTTCCTCTCTCTCTATAAAAGTGATAGAATATTAAAATTATACAATTCTAGAGCAAAAATGTCAACGACGCAATGGCAGAATAAACGGGAAAATAGGGAAATTCTTCGATTTTTGCCAAACCCTCTGAAAAACAAACGCCGCGGCGAGGAAAGTCCACGCCGCGGCAGGCAATATGAAGTTACATTTCCGGCAGTTCCGGCTTTTTGATTACCGTGAACACAATGCCGCTGATGGGGTATACCCAGTCCTCACTGTGGGCGATGTCGTAGATGCCGTTGGACTTCTCGTGGGCAACCTCCACAGAGGACTCCTCGCCCTTACTCAGGAAGGAGAACATTTCCACCTGCATCACATCTTCGGGATAGCTTAAGGAGACCTTGGGGGCAAATACCGGATCTACCAGCGCCACCTCCAGAGGGGAGTTGTAGATCTTGGGCATGTGGAAGATAACGCGGATGGTATGCTCCAAGGCATCAATGTCGTGGCCCACCTTAAAGATGCACACAGCGCCGCAGTCGTTCACCTGCACATCCTCCAGCTGACCGTTGAACCGGTCGATCTGCAGACCTACCTTGAAAAGCTGCTGGAAGGTTTCCTTGTTGACCATAGCGGTTTTCAGCTTTTCGATGTCGCAGGGCATCACGTCCAGACTTTCCCGGAAAATGCAGTTTTCAAACAATGTGCCGAAGTTGCGCTCCCGCAGGGCATTGTCCAGATGGGTGTTGTTGAAGCTGAAGCCGATCTTTATGTAGTTGGATGCGGCGTTGCTGTCGGCGGGGGTCATGTATTTGATCTTGTAAGACAGCTTTTCCTGCACGTAAAAATAGTGGCTTCTGTCTGTGATATAGGGGGCAAAAGCCGCAGGCAGCTTTTCTGTCAGTTCAAAATCGTAGTCAAAGCTGGTACGCAGCCGGAAGTTCTGCTCCCGGAACAGATACCGGTGGTTAAAATCGTTAACAAGCTTCACCACGTCTGCGTCCTTGGCGATGGATGCCACGGTGGAACGGATAAAGCGCTCCTTTTGCTCCGGGGTGAACAGATCCAACGTCTCGGGGTTGCTCATAAGGGTCTCGGTGATCTTGTTGGAGATCTCAAGGGCAGATGCGTCCCGGGACAGCTTTTCGTTAAAGAAATCGAAAATCAGAATGGGCGGGATAATGCCAATCAGATTGTTGATAATGTTAACGATGAATTCTTGCAGAGAAAAGAACTCCGCAAGAAAGGAGATCGCCACCAGTACCAGCCAGACGATGACGGTAACGGTGTAGAGGATGATATAATTCTTTTTCTTTTCCCGCTGGACGGTTTTTACCAGTTCCTCATAGCTTGTTTTCTGTTTCATTTCTCTCTAACTCCTCTTGCGTAAAGATACCTTTATAAAGTGCAGGGGAATTGTTGTAGTGCGCCCACATCCGGTCGCCGTAATCGTAATGCCACCACTCTGACGGCAGATTGGTAAAGCCTGCTTCGATCATGCAACCATACAGCAGCCGGCGGTTTTCCCGGACCGTCTCGTCCTGCCCGTCCTGCTCAAAGTAGGCGGTGGCGGCTTTTTCCGTGAATTCATCGAATTTGGTGCCCATGTCCAGTTCCTTGCCGTCAGGCCCTACAAGGGTTAGGTCTACAGCGCCGCCGGTGGTATGCACCGGGGGGAGCATGGGGTCGTCATTGGGGTAGGAAATATACTTTGCAATGATACGCGCCTGCTGCTCCGGGGGCAGGGTGTCCAAAGAAAAACGCTCGGTCAAAAATGCGGTGTATGTGTCATACAGTGCCTGCTGCAGGGCAAAGGGTCGCCATGCGTCCCAGATCCGCAGCCGGTAGCCGGGGGGCAGCAGCTTTTGTGCATCCATCAGCCGATCCAGAACCTCTTGCCGCACATAGCAATCGGCAACGGCATGCGCTGGGTTCAAAGCCGGGTATTGCATTTGAATATCAAAGGGCAGCTGCTGGGTAAGACGTACCAATGGGGACGCTATGGGACAGATCCCTTCGTACATCTCCGGCACTGCCATATCAGGAATTGGTTTTTGCAAAATAACCACCTCGCAGGATATATCATTACCATTATAGCAACAAAAATCCGAAATGCAAACACTTATAAAAACAGCGGCATGTTTTCCATGCCGCCGTAGTTTGTTGGGCTATGTCAGTGGGCATCTTTCATGCTGTCGTAGGCAAGGGCGCGCTCTGCGGTGATGGTCTCCAAAATACCCTTTGCCGTGAATTTCTTAGAGCCGCTTCCCTTGTTCAGATCGTCGGCGATCTGGTTCAGCATGGCGCTGTCGTACATGGTGTCCTCGTCAAGAATGTAGATACGCAGCCTGCCGCAAGAAGCAATTTTTTCGCCGTCATGCTCGATGTCACCGGGGTGATATTCGGTATCGTAGGAATAAACCACAGTGTAGATGGTGTACTCTTTGTTGTAGCCTTTGAAAATCAAGTGGAAGGTCTGCAGGGAATCGTTGATGTTTTTCAGATCGGTGTGCAGGGGAGAGAAGAGCAGTTCGTTGGGGTTGTCCGGCAGAATGCAAAACAGCGTGCCGTTCTCGGCGGTAAAGCCTGCGCCGATGTCGGGGATCTGTTCGGGAATGTAATGCACGTCCGCCTTGCCGTCCTGCACGGTGGCGATAAATACGGAGCTTAGTTCGCCGGACCAAACGCCCTTTACCTGCTTGAACACAACGCCTTCGCAGGTGTAGATGGTATCGTTCATGGCAATCATGTCAATGTATTCGTTGGCGGTGACGGAGTAGTCCAGCGGCTGACTGCGCATGGCGATCTCGTTGGCCTGAAAGCCGATATACACGCTGATGATCAGCGAGAGAATGGACACGATCAGCGAAACGGAATCAAAAGGGTTTTCCTTTAAAAAGGCAAACAGCTTACGCTTGCTCTCCGGGGATTTTGTTTTTGCCTGTTTTCCCATGATACGCACTCCTTATGTAATATCTTGCCGGAATTATACCACGCCTGCTTTTAAAAGTAAATATTGCAGTATAAATCTCCGCCCCTGCACGCACGCACCAGCATTTCTAAATGTAGGTGTGGCCCGGCAAAGATATGAAAGAAAACAGCGCAGTAGAAATTCTACTGCGCTGTTATTTGTGAAAAGGTTACCCGATTCGACATTTATATTTTATCTGGAAGTTCTCGTCGTTGGAGCACAGAATGATAATGCCCTCGACGAAGGAGAGAATTGCAGGGATGTAAGTCCAGCAGAAAAGCAGGTACATTACACCTTTGCCGGTCTGACCCAGATAGAATTTGTGGATACCCAAACCGCCGAGAATCAGAGCAAGGATAGCAGCAACGATCTTGTTTTTGATCGGCCAGTTTGCTCTCTCGGGATTTACGGGGTTCTGCTGCACATATACAACCTGCTGGGGCTGTACCTGAGGTTGGGGCTGTGCTTGCTGGGCGGGCTGTGCGATGGCAGCACCGCAGTATTCACATTTGGTAGCGCCCTGGTTTACCGGAGCACCACACTGAGGACACAATGTGCTCATAGAAAAACTCCCTTTCTCTTTTTTGATATTTTGATGATACTACATAATTTTTGAAAATTCAACCTATTTTCAAAAAAATATACAAAGTCTATTAAGAATTGACAACTTGTTTTGCCGGGGTTATAATTGATGTATTATCTTAGGCAAGAGAGGTTTTTGATATGGCAATCATAGATGTATTAAAATTCAATTCTGATGCCAGTATTTTTGCTTGGAAACATCCAAACTCCGAGCTTGCTACTTGGTCGCAGCTAATTGTTAATGAAGCGCAGGAAGCAATCTTGATTAAAAACGGTCAGATTGCTGATGTATTTGGCCCTGGCAGATATGTCCTTTCAACGGATAATATTCCGATTTTGCAAGGATTGATTAACCTGCCTTTTGGCGGAAGATCTCCGTTCTCTGCGGAGGTTTGGTTTATTAACCGTGCATTTGCGTTGGATATTAAGTGGGGAACTACCACACCCATCCAGGTACAGGATCCCAAGTATGGCGTATTTGTACCCATGCGTGCATTTGGTCAGTTCGGCATCCAGATCGAGGATTCCCGCCGTTTCCTGACAAAGCTGGTTGGTACGATGCCTTTCTTCAACAGCCAGACGCTGACAGAGTATTTTAAGGGATTGTATGTTACCCGGGTTAAGGATCGGTTATCTTCTTGTTTAGTGAAGTCTAAGATTTCCATTTTGGAGATTAATTCTCATTTGGATGAGATTTCCTATGAGCTGGGAGAACAGCTGCGTGGTGAGTTTGCAGAGTATGGTATCCGCGTTGCCTCTTTCTATGTCAATGATATCAGTGTGCCGGAGAACGATCCTGCAGTCAAGCAACTGAAGGCTGCTTTAGCAAAACGTGCGGAAATGGATATCCTTGGTTACAACTATCAGCAGGAGAGAACATTTGATACGCTGAATACCGCTGCAGGAAACCAAGGCGCGGCAGGTGCTGTTATGGGCGCAGGCATGGGCGTGGGTATGGGATTTGGTATTGGTGGTGTTATGGGCAATGCGGTTGGCAACATGAACCCGGTAATGAATACCAAGGAAGAAAAGAAAGTCTGTCCTGCGTGTGGCGCGTCTATTGGCGCAAGCTTGAAGTTCTGCCCGGAATGCGGTGCCGATACACAGAAGAAGGAAGCAAAGGCAGAAGCCAAATGTTCGGCTTGCGGAGTGTCGTTCCCGGTTGGCACAAAATTTTGTCCTGAGTGTGGCAGAAAGATCAATCCTTGCGGAAATTGCGGAAGCGATATTCCGGATGGACAGAATGTTTGCCCGAGTTGTGGACAGCAGCTGTGCCCCAACTGTGGAAAAACGCTGGCAAAGAACGCAAAATTCTGTCTGGAATGCGGCTATGCAGTGGTGAAGAAATGTGCAGGTTGTGGAGCAGAGTTGGCAGAAAACGCAAAATTCTGTCCGGAATGCGGAACAAGAGTATAAAATTTAGTACAAGGAGGGTTTCATTATGAAAAAGATCCCTGCGGTTGTGGTGTGTGGATTGGCGGCAATGCTGCTGACAGTTGTTTTATACTTTGTAATTTTAAATAATGTGATCCTGGAGACGATCCATTTTATTGCGCTGCTGGCAATTCTCCTGGCGGAATGTGTTACTACCGGCTATGCCTGGGCAGCCAATGGCAGTCCGCGCAAGGTGGCATCTGCGGTGGTCTCTGGCATGATGATTCCTTATGCGGTGGTTCTCTCTGTAGTCTATATTGTGAACTTTCCGAGTGGCTACGCTACTTATATTGGCTGGTACTGTGCAGGTATGGTAGCGATCAACTTGCTTGCATTTATTTTTACTCGGTTTGATGCCAATAAGAGCGAGGAAAACGATCGTTTTCAGGCAGCGAAAAACAACATGCTTGGTCTGCGCAAAATCGTCAAGTGCATTATGGCTGACGAAGCAGCGAAACCCTATGAGCAACAACTGAGAGCACTTGAGGAAAAACTCCATTTTTCTAACGATAACGTGATTGCTGCAGAAGATGAAGATATTCGTCAACTTTTGCAACAGTTACAGGGCAATGTTGCAGACCCCGAGTTTGACAGCGAGCAGATGATAAAGAAAATTGAAAAAGCAATAGATGTCCGCAATATTATGACATCAAGAAACGCATAATAAAAGACCTCCGACAAATCGGAGGTCTTTCTTTTTCAAAAGAGTTTTTGGCAGTATAAATCTCCGCCCGTTTACAGATACGAACAGCGTCATTTGTAAAATGCTTGTAGGGGAGTGAGGGGAGCGCCGCTGCTAGGTTGACTATGCCGGCGGGAAATAGTATAATCAACGCAACAGTATGCTGGCAGGCAAGTTAGCGGAGGTAGAAAATGAAAAAGAATAACATGACGATTAAATGGGGCGTTTTAACAAAATATGACGGTTGGCAAGAAGAAGCGGTTGTGATCCCGAAAGGTGTCAGAACCATTGGAAAAGATGCGTTTGACCGTAGCAGCGATTTGATAAGCATTTCCGTTCCCAACAGTGTGAAAACCTTTGGCCAGGCCGCCTTTGCCAATTGCTATGAACTGAAAGAAATCAATATGCCTAAGCGCCTGAAAACCATCGAAAAATGGGCCTTTTGCTGGAGTGCTATCACAAGCATTACTCTTCCTAACAGCGTCAGAACCGTCGGTGCGGCCACGTTCTCCCAGTGCGACAGTCTGAAAGATGTGGTTTTCTCCAACCGCATGACCGTCATCGAAAAGAAGATGTTCCGTTTTTGCAAGAGTCTGCAAAACGTTACCATTCCCAACAGCATTACGGTCATCGAGGATCAGGCATTTGAAGACTGCCCCAGTCTTACGAGCATTAAGCTGCCCGGCAAGCTGACCACCATTGGTGAAGGCGCATTTTGCAATACCGGTCTGACGGAAATCGATATTCCCGACAGCGTTACGGAAATGAGAGACCTGGCATTTAATTACAACAAGAGCCTGAAAAGGGTCAAGCTTTCCAAGAATATCAAACGGATCGGTTGGGGTGCGTTTAGCGGTTGTGATGCCCTCGCCGAGATCACCATTCCCCACGGTGTGACGACCATTGACAAAGAGGCGTTCCGTCTCTGCCCGAGCCTGGAGAAGATCGTTATTCCCGCCAGCGTTACGGAGTTTGGCGAAGACGTTTTCCGCAACAGCGAAAAGGTTACGATCCATGCGCCGGCTGGCAGCGCCGCAGAAGCTTATGCAAAAGAAAACAACTTACCTTTTGTTGCTATATAAATCACGAAACTCCTCTGTTTATTGCAGAGGAGTTTTTCTTTTGTGCGGCATAATCGACCTCAGTTTACAGACACTAACAGCGTAATTTGTAAAATAAAATGATTGTAGGGGAGCGATGGGAGCGCCGCCGGTGGCGGAAGGGGCGACCCCTCACAGACAACATTGACACCAATCGACCGATTTTGTATGGCAATACATAGTGTGGTGGAAAGATATAAAGCGAGGTGAATTTCACCTCGTTTTTGTTTTTGGTTAAAGAATAGCACCAGCTGTGCTGGTGGTTTCAAAAAGCTTTAGCTATGCCAAGAATAAATTATCCGAGCGAAGCGAGCAACACCTATTAAAATCGTAAGAAAGAATATCTAAAAAGTTCAGAAATACAGAAAAAGAGATGCCCTACCGCTATTTCAATAGCTGCAGGGCATCTCATGCAAGCGAAAGATAATTCGATGAACCTATAGGCTCGGCTGGTAAAAGGCCCTAAGGGGGCCTGTGCATACCACCGGCACGGCCGGTGGTTATGATTTATTGCTTATAAAAATCTTTTGTTACTTTGCCATTATTAAATTTTAGATGGGGAATTCCGTCAATAACTTCGTAACTATATTCAGCACCAGTTGACCCACCTTTAGAGTTTTCGGAATAAATCATAATGGTATTTTCATCGAGTTTCTCCCATGTCAAGCGATATGTAACCCACCGTTCACCATTTAGAATAGTTCCGCTTCCGTCTGCCTTTAATACAATTTTTGCATTTTTCTCCACGTCGCCTTGATAATTTACATATGAATCACATTTCCATGTTCCGACGAATTTATTGTTCGAACTTGAAGCACAAGAACATAAACATAATAATAAACCGAGAACTAATACTAGTGAAGCTACCTTTTTCATTTGATTTTCTCCTTCTATTATAGATTAACTAATCTCTCAAATTCCTCAAACAATTTTATTGTTATTTCTTTAGGAATTTTAGATGCGGGTAAATCAGCGTAATCTGCACACAAGACAACAAAATCCGGAATACCTTTTAAATCTCCAAACTTTATTGACAGAATGGAAAACATTGCATTTACAAAGTCACCACATTCTATTTCGGTTGCTGTTCTACACGAATTGCCTATATAGGTTTTTCCGTACACTTCCAAAGGAAGAGCAATATAATTGTGAAAATTCCAATGCTCCATCCAATCGCCTCCCTATTTATCTACTTATGTAACAAACTGTCACATAAATAATGTAACACAATGTTACAATAAATGCAAGAGGTGATTGGATGGTTGGTCTGAAAAATATTCGCAAACAACGCAATTTGAATCAGCAGAAGGTTGCAATGGATCTGAATATTTCCAGAGAAGCGCTATCCTATTACGAAAATGGCAAGCGTGAACCGTCGTTAGCATTGTTGGTGGCAATGTCAAAATACTACAATGTTTCAATCAATTATCTGATCACCGGCGAAGAATTTCAAAAAAGATGAACCTATCCTTTCTTGAAAGAAAGTGTAGGTTCATTTTTATTTGTGGCGGTATAATCTCCTGCCTTTTACAGATACTAACAGCGTAATTTGTAAAATTATTGTAGGCGGGCGAACGCAGTTCGCCCCTACGAAAATGTTGGTTAGAATCCGTAGGGGCGGTCATTGACTGCCCGGCAGCAACGCAAACAAAACAGCGAGGTGAAATTCACCTCGCTTTTTCGTTAAACAGGATCGGAATAGCTTTCCGGAACATATTCGTCCCAGGTGCAACCCATTTTTTCAACAAGAACATCCACCCACTCACACGCTTTCCCAAAATCGGTAAGGGAAGGGTATTTAGAGTCGTTCTCGCTCTGCCGATACCGGCGCATAATTTCTACATATCTGAGCGAACTTTCATATGTGTCATAAGGGTCGGCAAATAGTGGCGGACGCCCGTATTTAACCATCAGTTCGTTCACACGGGCAAAATGCAGGGCTTTTTTCTTAGCTGGGATGCAATATTTTCATCCGAATAACCAACGCTTCTGTACCGTGGATAGCCTTTCTCTTTTTCCAGCATTTTTTCAACGGCGTTCACGTTGACCCTTTCCAAGGCGCTGAAAATCTCTTGCCTTGCATCAAAGGGTAGGTTTTTCACATAATAATCAATCATGCGTATAGTCATAATTAAAATTTAATGGTATTGGCCCAGGCGGTTGCGGTGGCACGATCTGTAAGAGGCGCATATTTTTCTACCAACTCCCGGCGTGCTTCGCCAAGGGTCGGCTCAATAAACTGGGTTCTGAGAGCAACGGCTTTCTTACCCGCTTTAGAATGATTCATATATTTGATATTTCGTATGAGCGTGGGGATAAATTCAATTAAGGTAACAACGATCGTAATGATCGCGCCAAGACCGTCAGTATCTAAAACTTCATCACTAAAGGCGGCAAGCATCACAGGGATAAGGCACAGTAGGAATGTGCCGCCAATGCTTTTTATAAAGCCAAAATCCCATAAAAATTTTTTATGCAGAGCGACGGATGCGCAAATGCCCCAAATTACATATAAAGCCGGAATATCAAGATGGGGATCGAACAACATAAAGACACTTAAAACAGTTGCGATCAAAACGGCGATAAAGTGTAAAACGCCGTCTGTATAGCCGCCTTTGGCGTTTGCAAGGCTTAAGTATTTATGATACTTATCGCTATCGGCTTTTTCAAGCACAGATATTGCGTATTTACGAGGCGATCCGATTTCCTTTTGAAATCTGAAATAAGTTTTTTTATAACCTTCAACCTTTTCGTATTCTGCATAGCAATCATCGTCAAACAGGGCGTAATCCAAACATTTAAGGGCTTCGTCAAAAGCATTCTTTTTGAGGAAAACTTTAGAAGCGAGCAATGCGGTTTCTGCCGTGCGTTGTAAGTCTCCTCCGTGTTTGAAGTTTGCAATGGCGCTCAAATACTCTTTGTTTTTAAGATCGTTTTCGGCCTTGGACAGATAATACTCTACACCATGAGGCTTTTTCTCTGAAAAAAGGTAAAAAGATAAAACAGGCAGAAGCGTTTGCCTTCTGATTTCGTTGGAATACTCCATAACCGCCTCGTAGAACTCGCAAGGCTCCGTTATTTGATTTTTAACATAATGATACGCAACCGTAAGAAAATCCGTTGCTTTATAGTGCGTCAAAAGTTCATAATAGCATAGCTCACCAAATTCCTCGCTGCCGGGAGCATATTGCTTTTTATAGGCTTCTATCATTTGTTCCGCTTTTTCAAAATCACCTCGGCGAATGGTGAAATCAAGTTCGGCAAAAAGTTCGTTGTTCATAAAAGGCATCTCCGGTTTTACACTTTTCTGATTAGCTTAAATTGCTTGCTTCTGTAGAAATGATAGTTTCTGCCACCGTAATTTCCGGGATGGTAAATGACGGTTTCCGGGTGATCCAGCAATAAGAATTGCTGTACGTCAAAGCTCTCGCACATCACACCAAAAAGCTGACCGTCCTTAAGGATACACGCTGCAAGATCAAGCGGTTCATCTGCTTCTTCTGTGTAGCATTCGTCGCGGCCATCGCCGGCGTCGCTGCTGCTTTCGTAATCGAAAGTAAATACGGTATGTATAGAATACTGTGCCAGACTACGGGAAAGCGCTTCTGCAAAAGACGCGTCGTATTCTGTTTCGGCAAGGTACAATTCGATCTGTTGAAAATCTTCCGCGCCTTGCGCCCGGCAATAGCTTTTATGTAGTTTTGCGTTTTCTAAAGTTTCATCGATAACCGTTTTGATCAGCATAATCACCGCTCCTTTAAGTTGCTTTGTCTTATCTTAACACATCCGGTGCAAAAAGTAAATCCTA
>JAZRQF010000062.1:0-26164 GCA_045649605.1 Faecousia sp. | reverse complement strand
CCCACCGGTGAGCACACCTTTGAGCACTACGACGCTGTTGCAGCTACCTGCGACACCGACGGCCACTATGCATTCGACTACTGCACCACTTGTGAGTGCTTCTTCTACGAGGATCCCATGATGCTGACCTACCAGGCTGGCATTATCCCCGCTCTGGGCCACACTTGGGTTTCCTACGAGGCAGTTGCTCCCACTTGCTTCGAGCCCGGTAACATTGCTTACGAGCAGTGCTCCGTCTGTGGCGCAGCTCAGACTGCTGGCGAGAACCCCATGCCCCTGTCCATGTACGGTTGGGTTCTGGGCGTTACCCACAACATTGCACACGTTGAGGCTGTTGCTCCCACCTACGAGGCAAACGGCAACATCGAGTACTGGTACTGCACCGAGTGCGGCTACGCTTGGACTGATGCTAACCTGACTCAGGTTACCAACCTGCTGAGCGTTATCGTTCCCGCTCTGGAGACTCCCGCTACCGGCGACACCACTCCCGTCGTTCTGATGTTCGTTCTGATGGGCGTTGCTGTTATGGGCGTTGCTGCTCTGGTCGTGCTGAAGAAGCGCACCTTTGCTAAGTAATTTTTAAATTACGAATATTCGGAGTGGCGTCCGCAAGGGCGCCACTCCACAAGTCCTTTTATATGCGAACTCACACACGAAACCATATATGGTATTTTAAAACGGCGGTGCATCTTAGCACCGCCGTTTAAACTTTATTTATTTTTACTTCTCTTTCGGTAGTCCGCATCTACGTTTTTCTTCCATGCGGCGGTCATAGGACGACACTCACGCACACTGGAAATTGCTGCGTCCACCGCTTCGTACAAGACCGCCGTTCCCAATGTGTCAGCATGGTAATCCGCCGCAAATTCGGGACGAATGCCAAACCGTGCCGCCTCCTTGGCTGCATCGATATTGGCGCCTAAAAACAGAAATTCCCAGCCTTTTTCTTTGGCACTGTCGATCATGGCATGCACCCGTTCATAGGTATAGGTGCGGCTGGCATTTTCCTGCCCGTCGGTGGTGATGACGAAAAGGGTCTTTTCCGGGCAGTCCTCCTCCCGGATATACTTGTGGACATTTTGGATATGGCGGATCGCACCGCCTATCGCATCCAATAGCGCAGTACAGCCGCCTACAAAATATTCTTTGCTTGTCATAGGTTGCACCTTCTGCAGTTCCAGCCGGTCATGGATCACCTTGCTGTCACTGGCAAACAGCACCGTTGACACCAAGGCTTCCCCGTCCTGCCCTTTCTGTTTTTCCAGCATAGCGTTGAAGCCGCCGATGGTGTCCGCCTCCAGTCCTTCCATAGAGCCGCTGCGGTCCAGAATGAATACCAACTCTGTTAAATTCTTTTTCATAAAAATTCCTCCTACAATGTGGTTTGTTTGTACATCCACATTATAGGAGGTTTTTCTTATCATTTGGTCAACTGCCAGGGGACTTTTACCCGCCGATCAAAGGCTGGTCAAATTCATACAGCACCATGTTCACCTGCACCACATCATAGATGCCCTGCTCGATGCAGTACCGGACGATGAGATCGAATTTACTGCTGTTGCTCAGCGCATAGCCTGCCCTACCGATCAAGTCCTTGGTCTGCTCCAAATTCAGTTCCAACGCAAGGGCAAATGCCAGTGCCGTTGCCTTGGTGGGGCGGTAAAGCGGATTGCAGCGGATCTTAGAGAAAAGCTGCTTGGAAATATTGGCTTTTTTATAGATCTCCGGGTCTCTTCTGCCTTTTTCGTCGATGAGCCGCAGCAGGGTTTCTGTAAATCCCGCATCCATTTGCTCCAGCACTTCTACCAAAGACGTGGCTTTTGCCGCCGTGGGAGCGGCGCAAAGTTCCTGGCGACGACGCGCCGGCGCGCGGCCAAACCCGGAGGACATGGTTTCGCATTCTTCCATGCAGAGAACGTCCGGCCTTACGTCCACGTAATAAGTCTCTATGTACTGCCGGATGCTGCTAAGTAATTTTTCCTTTTCCAAAAGCATGCCGATCCCTCCTTCGTGGTATTATTTTACCCCTTTTTTCTTCCTGCGTCAATTCCCCCCTGCGAATACGGACGAGCCGTGGAGAATAAGGTGTCAAAGGAGGTGATGCGTATGATCGTCGGTCTTTGGCTTATGCTCAGCGGCATGATGTATTCTCTGCAGCTACAGACCGGCTCTTTTCCAAAACCCCTGACCGCCGAGGAGGAGCGGCGCTACCTTGCCCTTTCCGCCCAAGGCGATCTTCAGGCGCGCAACATACTCATTGAGCGCAACCTGCGGCTGGTTGCACACATTATGAAAAAGTACTATGCCCAAACGGCAGATCAGGAGGATTTGATCTCCATTGGCACCATTGGTCTGATCAAAGGGATCACCACATTCGACACTTCCAAAGGCGCTCGTTTGGCGACCTATGCAGCCAGGTGTGTGGAAAATGAAATATTAATGTACTTCCGCAGTCAGAAAAAATCCAGCCAGGACGTTTCCCTTTCTGACCTGATTGAAACCGGAGACGACGGCGCTGCGCTGGCGCTGATGGATGTGGTCAGCGACAGTGAAGATCTGCTGGAGCGGGTCAGTTCCCGGGAAGATCTGCGGCGGCTGTGTATCGCAATTGACAAAGTTCTCACCCCGCAGGAGCGGCAAGTCATTATCTATCGCTACGGCTTAGGGGGCGGTGTTCCCCTGCGGCAGCGGGAGGTGGCAAAGCATACCGGCATCAGCCGTAGTTACGTATCCCGCATTGAAAAGAAAGCGCTGGAAAAATTGAAAGCGGCGCTGCAATAGTCTCTTCCCGCCGGATACAAGAATATTGCTTGATTTGTAGCCATGTATGTGGTATACTGAGTGCAGTATACATATTAAAATATAATATTCATTTGCGGTTACATCATTACTAATGATTTTGGAGGAACAATATGAAAGGCATCATTCTGGCAGGCGGCTCCGGTACCCGGTTGTACCCCCTGACAAAAGTGACATCCAAGCAATTGCTTCCCATTTATGACAAACCCATGATCTACTACCCCATGTCCGTGCTGATGAGCGCAGGCATCCGGGATATTCTGATCATTTCCACCCCCCAGGATACCCCCCGTTTCCAGGATCTGCTGGGTGATGGCCATCAGTTTGGTCTGCACCTGAGCTATGCTGTGCAGCCCTCCCCCGATGGTCTGGCACAGGCATTCATTATCGGCGAGGAATTCATCGGCGATGACTGCGTTGCCATGATCCTGGGCGACAACATTTTCCATGGCCACGGTCTGAAAAAGCGTCTGCGTACCGCTGTCCGCAACGCCAAAAACGGCAAGGGCGCTACCGTATTCGGCTACTATGTAGACGATCCCGAGCGCTTTGGTATCGTGGAATTCGATGCAGAAGGTCATGCCATCTCCATTGAAGAAAAACCCAAGGTTCCCAAGAGTAATTACTGTGTCACCGGTCTTTACTTCTATGATAACCGTGTTGTCGAGTATGCTAAGGGTCTGAAGCCTTCTGCCCGTGGCGAGCTGGAGATCACCGATCTGAACCGGATCTACTTAGAGCAGAACGAGCTGAACGTGGAGCTGCTGGGTCAGGGCTTTACCTGGCTGGACACCGGCACACACGAGAGCCTGGTAGAAGCTACCAACTACGTTATGACCGTGGAAAACCACCAGAACCGTAAGATCGGCTGTCTGGAAGACATTGCTTACATCAACGGCTGGATCTCCCGTGAAGCTGTTGAGGAAGTTATCAAGGCTTACAAGAACAACCAGTACGGCCGCTACCTGCAGGACGTTCTGGATGGCAAGTACGTGGATATCATCCGCGACAAGAAGCGCCTTGAGGAACTGGAGAAGAGAGGTTAATATGAAAAAGACCATTATCGTTACCGGCGGCGCCGGCTTTATCGGAAGCAACTTTGTTTTCCACATGCTGGGCAAGTATCCCGTGTACCGGATCATCTGCCTGGATAAGCTGACTTATGCCGGCAACCTTTCCACCTTGGAACCCGTCATGGAAAATCCCAACTTCCGTTTCGTGAAGCTGGACATCTGCGACCGGGAAGGCGTTTACAACCTCTTTGAGGAAGAGCATCCCGATATCGTTGTCAACTTTGCAGCCGAAAGTCACGTGGATCGCTCCATTGAGAATCCCGAGATCTTCCTGCAGACCAACATTTTGGGCACGCAGGTTCTGATGGATGCATGCCGCAAGTACGGCATTGAGCGTTACCATCAGGTTTCCACCGACGAGGTCTACGGCGACCTGCCGCTGGACCGCCCCGACCTGTTCTTCACCGAGGAGACCCCCATTCACACCAGTTCCCCCTACTCCTCCTCCAAGGCAGGCGCTGACCTGCTGGTTATGGCTTACAACCGCACTTACGGTCTGCCCGTAACCATCAGCCGCTGCTCCAACAACTACGGTCCTTACCACTTCCCCGAGAAGCTGATCCCCTTGATGATCGCCAATGCGCTTAACGACAAGCCGCTGCCGGTTTACGGCGAAGGTCTGAACGTTCGTGACTGGCTGTACGTCGAGGATCACTGCAAGGCCATCGATCTGATTATTCACAAGGGTCGTGTGGGTGAGGTGTACAACATCGGCGGCCACAACGAGATGAAGAACATTGACATCGTCAAGATCATCTGCAAGGCGCTGGGCAAGCCCGAAAGCCTGATTACATACGTAGCTGACCGTAAGGGTCACGACATGCGCTACGCTATCGACCCCACCAAGATCCACAATGAACTGGGTTGGCTGCCGGAGACTAAGTTCGTCGACGGCATTCAGAAGACCATCACTTGGTATCTGGAAAACAAGCAGTGGTGGGAGACCATCATCTCCGGCGAGTATCAGAACTACTACGAGAAGATGTACGGCAACCGCTAAATACAACGAAAAGGGTCGAGAAATCGACCCTTTTTTTATGGAGGAATTCCTATGCAAACCCCCGTAACCGCCACACGGGATCAGACCCTGGATGCAGTCAAGGGCATGGGCATCATTTTGATGGTGCTGGGTCATGCCGGCGTCCCCTTTCACGACTTTATTTATCTGTTCCATATGGCGCTGTTTTTTATGCTCTCCGGCTATCTTTGGAGCGACAACAAGGTGCAGACACTTCCCGGTTTGGGCAAGTACCTGCTGTCCCGGCTGAAAGGCTTGCTGCTGCCCTTTGCGCTGTGCAACATTGCCTTTACCCTGCTGCAAACACCGCTTAATTTGCTGCATCTGAACCCGGAGGACACCGCCAATTTAAGCCTTGCCAAAACCGCCATAAATGTTGTGAAAAATATGCTTTTTGCCGGGGATACCCCCTTAGGCGGCGCTACTTGGTTCTTAAGAACCCTGTTTTTCGTGTACGCAGGTCATGCGCTTATCCGCTACATTGTCTGCAAACTTAAGTGGGGCAAATATCTGTTTGCCCTGGTAGTGCTGATAACGGTGGTTGCCACGGTGTACATTGACCGCACCGATTTAAGCCTGCCTATGGGCATTCACACCTGCTTTAGCGCCTACTGCGCCTTTTTGCTGGGTTGGCTGCTACGCAGACTCTCGCTGCTGCCCATTCGAAAAGCCTTTAACCTTCCCGTGGCCATTGTGAGTTTTGTTGTCTTGTGCCTGCTCACCCCCTTTGGGCCTATCGGCATCGGCGCAGGCTCCATCGTCCATCTGCCCATCTTTTTGGTGGCATCCCTTGCCGGCTTTTTCATGACCTACTGCGCCGCCCAAGGTCTGAAAGGTCGGGTCGCTGCCGCCCTTGCCTACTGCGGCAGACACACCCTTTGGATCTTAACCCTACACTTTCTTGCCTTTAAACCGGTGGCCCTTGGCTACCTGCTCATAACCGGCAAAAACTTGTCCGGTTTGTCCCAGTTCCCCGTATATGCCGACCCCTGGCTCTGGCCGGTGTACACGGTGGTGGGCGTGGTGCTGCCCCTGGCAGTCTGCCAGCTTTGGAAAGCCTTGATACATAAGCAAAAACGGACAGTTTGACTGTCCGTTTTTCTTGTTTCTCCACACCCCGGAAAGGGGGTGTTTAAGTTGACATCTTCCCCATAATGTATTATAATGGCAGTTAATAGTGGGATTGTATGCCCACCGCTCGAAACGAGGTTTTTCCCCCATTTTCGACAGAAAGATTCAGGTGGAAGCTATGAAAGTGTTTGTTACCGGCGTGGCCGGGCAGTTAGGTCACGATGTGATAAACGAATTGGCCAAACGTGGCTATATCGGCATTGGCAGTGATATCGCCCCGGTCTACAGCGGCGTGCAGGACGGCAGTGCTGTGTGCTCTGCGCCCTACGTGTCTATGGACATCACCGATGCGCAAGCTGTAAAATGCGCCATTACGCAAGCGAACCCCGACGTGGTAGTCCACTGCGCCGCATGGACGGCTGTGGATCTGGCCGAGGACGAGGACAAGCAGGAAAAGGTTCGTGCTATCAACGCCACCGGCACACAGAACATTGCAAACGTCTGCAAGCAGCTTGGCTGCAAAATGGTGTATATCTCCACCGACTATGTGTTTGACGGCCAGGGTGAGACCCCTTGGGAGCCGGATTGCAAGGACTACAAGCCTTTGAATGTTTACGGTCAGACCAAGCTGGAGGGTGAGCTGGCAGTTGCCAACACGTTGGAAAAGTTCTTCATCGTCCGCATCGCATGGGTCTTTGGCAGAAACGGCAACAACTTTATCAAAACCATGCTCAATCTGAGTAAGAAATATGACTCCCTGCGTGTGGTCAGCGACCAGATTGGCACCCCCACCTATACATTGGATCTCTCCCGCCTGCTGGTGGATATGATCGAGACCGATAAATACGGCTACTACCACGCCACCAACGAAGGCGGTTATATCTCTTGGTGCGACTTTGCCCGTGAGATCTTCCGGCAGGCAGGCTGCAACGTAGATGTGCAGCCGGTAACCACCGCACAGTACGGTCTGAGCAAGGCTGCCCGTCCCTTCAACAGCCGCTTGGATAAAAGCAAGCTGGTACAAAACGGCTTTATCCCCCTGCCCGACTGGCAGGATGCGCTGTCCAGATACCTGAAAGAAATAGAGGAATGATTTATGGGTCAGGCGAAAATCACAAAATGCCCCATTGAGGGTCTGTATATCATTGAGCCTGCTGTCCACGGCGACGAGCGTGGCTACTTCATGGAGACTTACAACCTGCAGGATATGACCGAGGCAGGTTTGGATATGAAATTCGTGCAGGACAACCAGTCCATGAGCGTTAAGGGCGTGTTGCGAGGTCTGCACTTCCAGAAGCAGTATCCCCAAGGCAAGCTGGTTCGGGCCATCAAAGGCGCTGTGTTTGACGTAGCGGTTGACCTGCGGGAAGGCTCTGCCACCTACGGCAAGTGGTACGGCGTAGAGCTGTCTGCAGAGAACAAAAAGCAGTTTTATATCTCTGAGGGCTTTGCCCACGGCTTTTTGGTGCTGACTGACACCGCCGAATTCTGCTACAAATGCACCAATTTCTACCACCCCGAGGACGAGGGCGGTTTGGCTTGGAACGACCCGGCGATCGGCATTCAGTGGCCCGGCGTACAAGGTCAGTATGCCGGCAGCGCAGCAGCCGCAGGCTACACCATGGCCGACGGCACACCTCTGAATTTAAGTGAAAAAGACCAGAAATGGAGCTGCTTGGCAGACACTTTCCATTTTTGACAGAAAGAGAAGTATGGTTATGCAGCATGTATTTATCGTAGGCTCTAAAGGCATTCCCGGTGCATACGGCGGCTATGAGACCTTTGTGGACAAGCTCACCGAACACCACCAGTCCCACGAAACCCTTCGCTATCACGTGGCCTGCAAAGACACCAAATCCGGGGAAGAAACCTATCACAACGCCCGGTGTTTTCACATCAAAGTTCCCAATATCGGCCCGGCGCAAGCCATTTATTACGACGTAGCTGCGCTGTCCGCCTGCTGCAAGTATATTAAAGAGCATGGCATCAAAAAGCCGGTGGTATACATTCTTGCCTGCCGCATTGGACCGTTTATGGCCCATTTTGTGCGCAAGATCCACAAGCTGGGCGGCGTGGTGTACGTGAACCCCGACGGTCACGAGTGGCTGCGTGCCAAGTGGCCTGCTCCGGTACGGGCGTACTGGAAATTCTCTGAAAAGCTGATGACAAAGCACGCCGACCTGCTGGTCTGCGACAGCAAGAACATTCAGCGTTACATCAAGGAAACTTACATTTCCTACAACCCCAACACCACCTTTATCGCCTACGGCGCAGAGACCCGCAAGAGTCAGCTTGCCGACAACGACGAAAAGCTGGTTAACTGGTACAACGAAAAGGATCTGACCCCCAAGGGTTACTATCTGGTGGTAGGCCGATTTGTGCCGGAAAATAACTACGAGACCATGATCCGGGAGTTTATGCAGAGCAAGACCGACAAGTCTTTTGCCCTGATTACCAACGTTTCCGACGGCTTTTTGAAGGAGCTTGCGGAAAAGACCGGGTTTAAAAAAGACAAGCGCATCAAATTTGTCGGCACAGTTTACGATCAGGAGCTTCTGATGAAGATCCGGGAAAATGCTTATGGCTATTTCCACGGTCACGAGGTAGGCGGCACAAACCCCAGCTTGCTGGAGGCTTTGGGCTGCACCGATCTGAACCTGCTGCTGGGTGTAGGCTTTAACCGGGAGGTTGCCGAAGAAGCTGCTCTGTACTGGACAAAGGACGCCGGCAGCTTAGCTACCCTGATCGACACCGCAGATGCCATGTCCCCCAGCGAAATCGCCGCATTGGGCGCCAAGGCAAAGCAGCGCATTGCTGATGCCTATAGCTGGCAATTTATCTGCGCAGAATACGAAAAGCTGTTTTTAAAGAAATAGAAACTGGAGCTTTTGCCATGACAAATCTACCGTCTGTGATCAGTGTGATCGTGCCGGTGTACAACGTGTCCGAATTTTTGGATAACACCCTCACCGCCATCACATCACAGTCCTATGAAAATTTAGAGATCATCCTTGTCAACGACGGTTCTACCGATGACAGCGGCGCCATTTGCGACCACTGGGCAACGAAGGACAGCCGCATTCGGGTTATCCATCAGGAAAACGGCGGTCCTTCCAAGGCAAGAAACGCTGCGCTGGACATTGCCCAAGGCGATCTGATCCTTTTCTGCGACAGCGACGATCTGCTGCATCCCGACACCTGCCAGCGCCTTCTGGACGCCATGGGGCAGGAGCACGACATCGCCATCTGTGATTATGTGCATATTTTTGAGCAGCAGCCTTATGAATTCACCCTTTCCCCGGTGACCCAGTCTCTGTCCCCGGCAGAAGTGGTAATGCAGATGTGGTATCAGACCAACTTCATTCCCAGCGCCTGCGCCAAGCTGTACCGCCGGGATATCTTCAAGACCTTGCGTTTTCAGGAAGGTCTGTTCTTTGAGGACATTGACCTATTGCATCTGGTATTTTTCAATGCCCGATCCATCGCCTACACCCCCTCCCAACTGTACGGCTACGTACACCACGAGGGCAGCATCACCACCAACCCATTCTCCTTGCGGGATCTGGACATTTTGAAGGTAATTGACAACATTCTGGTCTTTGCAGAAGAAAAGCCGGCGCTGCTTCCTGCCGCCAAGGCATATGCTTGCGCGGTTGCATTGCGGATCATCCTCAATGCCCCCGATTACCCGGCATACTCCCGGGGCATTGCCCAGGCACAGACCCTTCTGCGTCTTTACGGCAAGGACGTAAGCGCTGACCGGAATTGCCGCAAAAAAACACGCTACGCCCTGAAGCTGTACCGGCTGTGCAAGCCTTTGCTTCGGTTCGTCTATAAGCGTATCAATAGGTGGAAATGATTTATGGATATATCAGTAATTGTTCCTTTTTATAAGGGAAATGCCCATATGCCCCAGCTTTTCCAGTGTATTCGCAACAATGCTCTGTCTGCAAAGGACGTGGACATTGAGCTGATTTTAGTCAACGACAGCCCCTGCTGCCAAGTGGAATATGACCCGGCGTGGGTGGACGGTTTCACCCTGACTGTGCTGGAAAACCCGGTAAATATGGGCATCCAGCGCACCCGTGTGCAGGGTCTTAAGAAGGCGCAAGGCACCTTTGTGATGTTCTTGGATCAGGACGACCTGCTTGCAGATCACGCCCTGGGTTCCCAGTTCTGCTACACCGCTGAGGCTGACGTGGTGGTGTCCAACGGCATCAACCAAAATCGGGACAGCAAGCGCCCCATTTATCACTCCCTTGCCCATCAAAAGCTGGTGTCCGACCCCCGTTTCTACTACAGCGTCGGCTGTCAGATCGTCTCCCCGGGACAATGTCTGATTCGTAAAGAGACAATTCCTGCCGTGTGGTATGAGATGTCTGTCCGGTGCAACGGCGCCGACGACTACTTCCTTTGGCTATTGATGCTGCAGCACGAACACCGCTGGGAGATTAACCCGGAGGTGCTTTACACCCACGTGGACACCGGCGAAAACTTGTCTGCCGATGCAGACAGAATGCTCTGCTCCTCCCTGGAGGTGCTGGTGCTGATGAAAAAGCTGGGCAAGCTTCCGGAAAAGCAGGAGCGCATTGCCAAGCGCCGTTTCCGTATGCGGCAAATGTACGAAGGCAAGACCCTTTTCCACAAAGCGCTGGCTATGGTTTTATATCCCAAGCTGTTTTTGGAACTGCTGGTATACACATCCTATAAAAAATTAAAGGCTTAACAACTGTTGGAGGTACTATGATCTACTTTCTGCTTCTTTTGATCCTGGCGCCAATTGTATATCTTGCGCTGCGGCAGAAAAAGTGGTATCTGTACCTGCTGATGGCCTTTGTGGGCATCCTGCCGGAGCAGTTTTCTGTGTCTGTGCATGAGGCGCTGCCCTTGGTGACCGGCTCCCGAATCCTTATCGTCATTGCTTTTGGATTCTGGGTATACAACCGGCTGAAAAATAAGAATTTTAAACCGCCTCTGCCGCTGATGATCTTCTTGGCGGTGCAGGTGATCGTCTCCCTTGTGAATCTGCGCTGGGGCGCAGACGAGATCAAGCGGATCTTCCTGCTGGTATTTGAGCGGGTGTTCCTGGTCATTATGATTATGGATATGATCGAGACTAAGGAAGAATTTGAGCGCGGCGTGGACTTTGTGATCCTGGGCGGTGTCGCTGTGGGCATTATCGCCATCGTGCAGACCGTTTTCAAGCTGGACATTGCCGCCGCACTGCACATTACCGAGACTATGTCCAGCGTAACCCTGCCCAGCCGCATGGGTCTTACACGTGCTTACGGCACATTTAACGCCATTTCCTTTGGCTGTTACTGCGCATTTTTACTGCCGGTGATCTACTACCGGCTGGCAAAAACAAAGAACCATCTGTACAGCTTTGCCTTTGCCCTGATCTTCATTGCCCTGATCTGCACCTTTACCCGCAGCGCATGGCTGTGCGCCGTGGGCATCTTGGGTCTGATCGTGCTCTTTGGCAAGTTTAAGCCTATGGTAAAGCTGCTGCCCAGCGCCGGCATGGCGATCCTGCTGTGTATCTGTCTGTGCATCGCCCAGCCTCGTCTGACCCGGGCTTTGACCGAGACCGGCAAGTCTGTTGCCAACACCGTGCTTGCCGTGCTGCCCGATTCCTGGCTGCGGCCTGCACAAAATCCCACCATGCAGAACCCCGATCCCACAGAACCCTCTGTGAATCCCGAGGAAGAAACTACGGTGGAAGAAACCGAGCCGGGCAACGTGTTTGAACTGGACGAGGAATTCGGCCCCAATGCCGACGATCCCACTTACACCCGTGTTGCCCAATGGACTGCGGTGGAACACATGATTGATAAAGGCGAGCTGTTGTTCGGCTTTGGCTATAACTGTTTCCCCGAGGGCAAGCTCCGCTTCCGTTTTGACCGGTGGGTGGAAGGCTACTGGGTAAAAGCCACCACATTGGACGTTGGCTTTGTAGCGCTGATCACCGAGAGCGGTCTGATCGGCACGTTGGCTACTTTGGGATTGCTTGCTTACATCGCCGTTTTGGCATGGCGCAAGCGCAAAGCGGAAGAGGACTTTAATTTCTTCCAGCTTACCTTATACATTCTGCTATTGTACCTGCTGGTGAACTATCTGGCATCCTTCCTCAACGACGGCATCGTATGGCTGTTCTTCGGTCTGTTCTTTGCCCGTCACAAGCTGGAAACCTTGCCGGAAGGAGAAAAACAATGAGTGGCGCAACTGTAAGCATTTATGTACCTACCTTTAACCACGAAAAGTACATCGTCCGGGCGCTGGATAGCATCCGCATGCAAAAGACCCGGTATGATTACGAAGTGTTTGTAGGCGAGGACTGCTCCACCGACAACACCCGTCAGGTGCTTAAGGCTTGGGAGCAGGAACATAACGACCCCCGGTTTCACATCTTCTACCGTCCGGAGAACATGTATAAAAAAGAGATCTCCAACGGCAAGGATCTGAAATTGCGCTGTAAGGGCAAGTATATTATCTGCTTAGAAGGCGACGACTTTTGGACGGACGAAAATAAGCTTGAGCAGCAAGTAAGCTTTTTGGAAACCCACCCGGCGTACTATGCCGTTGCCCACAACTGTACGGTGGTGGGCGCAGACGATTTGCCCAACGCAGAAACCTACCCCGAGTGCAAGGACGAGGAATATACATTGCGGCATTTCGCCAGCGACATTCTGCCCGGTCAGTATGCCACTTTCCTAGCAAGAAATTACATGACCGATCCGGATCTTGATAAGTCCCTGCTGGAAAATCAGGGCGGTGCCGGTGACCGCCGGGTATACTTTACCCTGCTGTGCCACGGCAAGATCCATTGTATGCAAAAATCCATGAGCGCCTACCGGCATATCACCGCCGGCGGCTCTTCTTTCAGCGCAAATCACCGCTTTGACTACGACGTGCAGGAAGCGGATCTGCGCAAATATTTAGACTATGCCTACGGATTAAATCATCCCATGGGCATGCAGGTGGCAGAATATTTGTACCTGCGCAACATCCGCCATGCCCGCCGCCACGGTCTCATCGATAATGCCCGGGCAAAGCAGGATATGAAAAATATCCGCCACCTTACACGGGCAAAATTCCTGCTTTTCAAGCGGGATATTAATTGCCGGATCTTACACAAAAAACTCCATCTGTAACGAGGTTAACCATGGGAAATGCGCCTAAACAGAATAAACTTACCGGCGCACTGGTGTGGAAACTGCTGGAGCGCTTTGGTGTGCAGGGTGTTCAGTTCGTGCTGCAGATCGTACTTGCCCGTATCCTGGATCCGGAGCATTACGGTGTGCTGTCGCTGATGGTGATCTTCACCACCCTTGCCAACGTGTTCATTCAAAACGGCTTCAACACCGCCCTCATCCGCAGCAACGACGTAAAAGAAGAGGATTACTCCTCGGTTTTTTGGGTCAGCTTTGGCATCGCCGGCATCTTGTACGGACTGATTTTCCTGTGCGCACCGCTGATCGGGTATTTTTACAACATGCCCTCCATCGTAGCGCCCCTGCGTGTGCTGGCGCTGATGCTGCTGCCCGGCGCATTTAACTCCATCCAGCTGGCAAAGGTCAGCCGGGATATGGACTTTAAAAAGGTTTTCACCGGCAACATTGCCGGCATTTTGATCGCAGGCATTACCGGCATCGTACTGGCAAAAATGGGCGCCGGTCTTTGGGCGCTGGTTGCCCAGACCATGCTGAACATTGTGGTGGCCTGCATTGTGATGTGCTTCACCGTACGGTGGTGGCCCAAGCTGGTGTGCGACCTGAAACGGGTGAAGGCGCTGTTCGCCTTTGGCTGGAAAATTCTGGTGTCCAGTCTGATCGATACCTTGTATCAGGATCTGCGCAGTCTGGTCATCGGCAAAAAGTACGATTCCGGCACGTTGGGTCACTATAACCGGGGCAAGAATTTCCCCCAGTTTATCATCACCGCTGTCAGCGGTACCGTGCAAAGCGTCATGCTGCCTGCCATGGCAGAAAAGCAGGACGATCCGGTTGCCGTAAAGGAACTGACACGCAACTCCATTACCTTGAGCAGCTACATTCTCTTCCCCCTGATGGCGGGACTTGCCGGTGTGGCTGTGCCTATGGTTCGGCTGCTGCTGACGGAAAAATGGCTGCCCTGCGTACCTTATTTGCAGATCTACTGCTTCTCCCTGGCTTTCAATCCGGTGCATATGTGCAACCTGCAAGCCATTAACGCTATGGGTCGCAGCGACATTTTCCTGAAGCTGGAGATCATTAAAAAATCGATTGGCATCACCGCATTGGTGATTGCGGTGTTCTGTTTTGACTCCCCCATCGCCATTGCTATGACCGGTGTGTTCACCACACTCATTAGCTGCTTTATCAATGCCTACCCCAACAAAAAGCTTATCGGCTACGCTTATTTGGAGCAAATGCGGGATATGCTTCCGTCGTTTTTGGCATCCCTTGCCATGCTGGGTGCGGTGCTGGCGGTGCAGCTATTGAAGCTGGGAGATTTTGTAACGCTGGTGGCGCAAGTACTGGCAGGCGTTGCCGTGTATGTGCTGCTGTCTGCTGTTTTCCGGCTGCGGCCGTTTAAGCTGCTGCTGGGTTTTCTTCGTAAGAATTAGCAGTGAGGCTATCGGGGTTCGGTTCCCCACTGCTCAAGGAGTTTTGTTATTATGATTGACCTCCATTGTCATATTCTGCCGGGTGTAGACGACGGCAGCGCCAATGTGGAAGAATCCGTTAAGCTGCTGGAAATGTTGGGCAGTCAAGGTGTCGATACTATTGTGGCGACTCCCCATTTCTATGCCACCGAGGATACGCCGGAGCAGTTTTTGCAGCGGCGGGAAGATGCCTACCGGCAGTTACAGCAAGCCGGTGTGGACACTTCCAAGATCATTCCCGGCGCAGAAGTTGCCTACTATGACGGCATGCACAAAAGTCAGGTGCTGGAGCAGATGCAGATTGGCGCTTCCAAATTGATCCTCATTGAAATGCCTTTCCGCAACTGGAACGACCGGATGATCGAGACGGTTTGCTCTATACAGATCCAGTTAGGTCTGCAGCCGGTGCTTGCCCATATTGAGCGGTATGCCGGTCGGCAGCAACTGAAAAAGTACAAGGATATGCTGCTGGAAAACGGCATCTTCTTCCAATGCAACGTCACAGCCTTTTTAAACGGCTTTAAGAGCCGCCGGTACTTCCGGATGCTGCAGGACGGGCAGGTGCATTTCATCGGCACCGACAGCCACAACCTGACAAACCGCGCCCCCAAGCTGGATCAAGCTGCGGTGATCATTGGCAAAAAAATTGGCCCCGGCCTGCTGCCGGAGCTGAACGCCTATGCAAGAGAATTGCTGTTTGGTGAAGAATAAAAAGAATCCCCCGGGTAAACCGGGGGATTTTTTCTTTATTGGGTTACGGTTTCCGGGACAAGCTCTACGTCGCTTTGGATCAATTTCTTGGGGCAAACTGTGGCGCAAACACCGCAGTTGGTGCATTTGTCAGAGTCAATGACCGCCAAGTTGTCCACAATGGTAATGGCGCCCTCCGGGCAGATCTTGGCGCAAAGACCACAGCCGATACAACCCTGGGTACAACCACGGACAGTCGCTGCGCCCTTTGCATGGGAGTGGCAGGGAATGACCACCAGATCGTCGTAGGGAATGGGGAAAATGGTGTGTCGGGGGCAGGCTTTGACGCAAGCCAGGCAGCCGGCGCATTTTTCTTTGTCTACCTTGGCAACGCCGTCAACGATCTTAATAGCATCGTACTGGCAGACCTTGACACAGTTGCCAAAGCCCAAACAGCCGTACTTACAGCTCAAAGGACCACTACCGCCAACCTTGGAGGCAGCCAGACAATCCTTAAAACCTTCGTACTGACCTTTCAGCTTGGAACCCTTTTCGTTGCCGCTTTCGTCGGTGTAGTGATAACCGGCGCAGCGGACAAAGGCCACCATGCGCTTCATGTCTTTTACTTCCACGCCCATAATGGCCGCCATAGCCTGGGCGCACTCGTTACCGCCGGTGGCGCAAGCGCCGATCTCTGCTTCCCCATTTAACACCGCCTCGGCATAAGCGCCGCAGCCTGCATAGCCACAGCCGCCGCAGTTAGCGCCGGGGAGTGCATCGTTAAGCTGATCCAAACGGGGGTCAGTCTCTACATGGAATACTTTGGAGGCGGCAGCCAGCACCAGACCAAAAATCAGTCCCAAGCCGCCTAAAATGCCAATGGCAATCAAAACTTCAATCATAGGGCAGCCTCCTTAGAAAATACGCAGGCCGGAAAAGCCCATAAATGCCAACGCAATCAGACCGGCAGCGATCAATGCGATGGGATAACCCTTAAAGCACTCGGGGCAATCTGCCTTGTTGACACGCTCACGAACAGACGCAAACAGCACGATGGCAACGGTAAAACCGATACCGCCGCAAGCGCCGTTGACCACGCTGAGCAGGAAGTCGTAACCCTGCTGGGCATTGACCAGCGCCACACCCAGAACTGCGCAGTTGGTGGTGATCAAAGGCAGGAAGATACCCAGCGCCTTATACAGGGCAGGCACGCTCTTTTTCAGGAACATCTCCACCACCTGCACGATGGAAGCGATGACCAGAATGAATGCCACAGTCTGCATGTAAGCCAGTCCCAAAGGCTGCAGGATCAGCGCATCTACCGCCCAACAAGCGGCAGAGGCCAGCGCCATAACAAAGGTAACGGCCATGCCCATGCCCAAAGCGGTGTCGATCTTTTTGGAAACGCCCATGAAGGGGCAGATTCCGTAGAATTTTACAAGGATAAAGTTCTCCGTCAGAATTGCGGAGATCAGGATGCCCAGAAGTGTCTGCATGTAAGTCATTTCTTCACGGCCTCCTTTTTCTTGGACTTGTTGCGGCTATAGCGCATGAACCATTGGAATCCGGCAATGACGAATCCCAAGGTCAAAAAGCCGCCTACGGGCATGACCATGTGCATAGCGGGATAGCCCTCGGGAATGATGCGAATGCCCTCGCCGCCGTTAAGCAAGCCGCCGCCAAAAGTGCCGGCGCCCAGCAGCTCACGGATCACACACATAATGACCAGCGCCACGGTATAGCCGATGCCTTGGAACAGACCGTCAAAGGCAGAGGCAATGACACCGTTTTTGGAGGCAAATGCCTCGGCTCTGCCCAAGATCATACAGTTAACAACGATCAAGGGGATGAACACGCCCAAATTCTCTGCCAAAGCCGGCAGGAATGCCTGCAGCGCCAAGTCAACGATGGTGACGAAGCCTGCGATAATAACGATATAAGCCGCAATACGGATCTGAGAAGGAATCACCTTCCGCAAAGCGGAAATCAGCACGTTGGAGCAGATCAGAATCAGCGTAACGCTCAGACCCATACCCAGTCCGTTAAACAGACTGGTGGTAATCGCCAAGGTGGAGCACATGCCCAAAAGCTGCACCAGCACCGGGTTTTTCGTCAGCAGGCCTTCTTTGAATTGCTTTTTAATATTCATAATTGCCTACCTCCTTAACCCAGTTTTTCCACGCAGGCAAGGGCCGCATTGATACCAGCGGTGACTGCCCGGGAGGTGATGGTTGCGCCGGTGATGGCATCGATTGTGCCGCCGTCATTTGTAACTGCCAATGTGCCGGACTGACCCACATACTGACCACGGAAGGATTCGCCTGCGGAGGTCTTAGCTGCCGCAACGGCGCCCAGACCGGCGGTTTCTGTGTGGGAGATGACAGAAACGCCCAGCACCTTGCCGTCCTTGGAAACGCCGACCATCATTTTGATAGCGCCGTTAAAGCCGGCGGGATTGACTTCCACCGCATAGCCGGTGTCAGAGCCGTAAACGGCAGTGATCACACCGCTCTCGTCAGAAAAGTCCGTCAGCAGTTCGCCGCCACCGGGCAGGACTGCCTCGATTGCCTTTTGGGTTTTCTGTGCGTTGATTTCTGCAATAATAGGTGCGGTGACTGTGTTCACACCTGCCAGCGCTGCCGCGGTGATCGCGGTGATCAGCAGCAAGGTCAGCGTCAGCCGCAGTACGTAAGAAGCGGTTTTCATCTTGCAGCCACCCCCTTCTTGGGAGCGCCGAAGCGCTTGGGTCTGCCGATACGATCCAGCAGCACCACGCAGCAGTTCATAACCAAAATTGCGTAGCTGACACCCTCGTTATAGCCGCCGAAGTAGCGGATCAGAATGGTCAGAACGCCGCAGCCGATGCCGTAAACGATCTGTCCCAAATGGGTAACGGGACTTGTTACATAGTCGGTTGCCATGAAGATTGCGCCCAGCATCAGACCGCCGCCAAAGAGCTGGCAAGCCATCCATGTGAGCCGGTCGTTGCCCATGGGGAACAGAAATGCCAGCACCGCCACGGTGGCGATATAGCTGACGGGAATGCGCAGGGTGATGACCCGGCGCAGCAGTAAGTACGCAAAGCCAATAAGAAGCAGCAGCGCAGAGGTCTCGCCGATGCAGCCGCCTACGTTGCCCAAAAACAGATCCCAAACGGAAGCTTCCGGCAACTGACCCTGATGCATAGCCGCCATAGGTGTGGCTGCGGTAACAGCGTCTGCTGTGGAGAAGAGGCTGGCAGCATTGGAGAAGCCAACTTTGACCCAGTTGGTCATCAGCACCGGCCAGCTAAACATAAAGGCACGGGCAGCCAGCGCAGGATTGACAATGTTCTTGCCAATGCCGCCAAAAAGCTGCTTGACCACGATAATGGCGAAGAAATCGCCGATAATAATACACCAGTAAGGAATGGTTACCGGGCAGACAAATGCGACCAGCACACCGGTAACGATCGCAGACATATCGTAGAGTTTGTTCTTCTGCTTGCGCAGCTTGCACCAAAGCCACTCAAAGAACACACATGCTGCCACGCTGATCAAGGTGACCATCAGCGCCCGGAAACCGAAGAAGTACACGCTGCCGATGAGGGCAGGCAGCAATGCGATGATCACATCACGCATAATGGTCTTGGTGGTTGCCGGGGCGTGCATGTGGGGAGAGCTGGAAATGGTCAGCTCATAGAAATATTTCATCTGTGCCAAACGTTCCGCCTCCTTATTTCTTAGCTGCCGCAGCAGCGGCTTCCCGAATAATATGCTTACCTGCCCGGAATCCCAGCACCAGCGGTACGCCTGCCGGACAGATATAGGCGCAGCAGCCGCACTCGATGCAGTCCATCATGTTTACAGACTTCATTTCCTCCGGGTCACCGGCTGCCATGGATTTGTACATCAGCACCGGCATCAACTTCATGGGGCAGGCATCGATACACTTGCCGCAGCGAATGCAGGCAGAGCCTTCCACGTTGAACCGGTTTTTCTCGCCCAAAACCGTAATGGCGTTGGTTCCCTTGATTACGGGAACTGCCAGATCGTACTGGGCAGCGCCCATCATAGGACCGCCGGAAAGAACTTTGTAGGGATTTTCGCTGGTGCCTACCGCATCGATCAAGGTGTTAAAGTCTACACCCAGAGGCACCATCAGGTTTTTCGGCTCCATAACAATGTCGCCGGACAAGGTAACGATACGGCTGATCAGCGGCATGCCCAAATACACCGCATCGTGGATTGCCTTGCAGGTTGCGCCGTTGAATACGGCACAGCCAACTGCCGCAGGCAGACCGCCGGAGGGTACTTCTCTGCCGGTGATAGCCTTGATGAGCTGCTTTTCTGCGCCCTGGGGGTACTTAGCAGGCAGGGCATCTACGGTAATGCCGTCGTCGGCATGGTCCCGCAGAGCCTTTGCTGCCGCAGGCTTATTGTTTTCAATGGCAATGTGCGCCTGATCCAGCTGCAAGATCCGCATGATCAGCTTCAAGCCGGAGATCACTTCGGCAGGATACTCCTGACACAGCCGGTCGTCGGCCACGATGTAAGGCTCACACTCGGATATGTTGACGATGATGGTATCCACCTTACCCAAGCCGGAGCTGAGCTTCACATGGGTGGGGAAAGTCGCACCGCCCATGCCGACAATGCCTGCCTCCCGGATGATTGCCATCAGTTCCTCGCCGGAAAGGGCATCCACCTGCGCTTGGGTGCGGGGTTGAATGTCGGGGCAAAGGGTGCTTTGGTGGTCGTTTTCAATGACCACGCTCATGACGATGGTACCACTGGTGTGGGGGCGCTTCTCCACCGCCTTGACCTTGCCGGAAACGCTGGCATGCACCGGAACGCACAGACCTTGATTGTCACCGATCTTCTGACCCATGGTGACAATGTCGCCCTTTTTCACCAAAGGCAGACAAGGCGCGCCGATATGCTGCGCCATGGGAATCACTACAATATCCGGCTGGGGGAATTCCTGCACCGGACTATGTTCGGCGTAGAATTTATTTTCCTTGGGGTGAATGCCGCCAAAGAAGGATAATGCCATGTTGCTCACCTCTCAAATGTATTGCTTGTATGATACTATATTTCTAACTATTTGTCCATAAAAAGCAGGGATTTTCTTAAAAAGTACTTTATTACCGATATATTTCTACGGAAATAGGTTTTATTCTTCCTGCAAAAATGCGGTGATGTTTTTGCCGATGGGGCAGTTTTGGGCGTAGGGGCAGGCGGCATAGTCGCAGTCGGCAAAGGTAAGGTTCTTCTCCTGCGCCTCTACCGCCACGGTGCGGCTGCCATCAATCACACGGCAGTAGCCGCTGAAAAAAGCTTCCCGCTCCATTACTGATCCTCCACAATGCACCAACCAAGCTTCTCCAGACTGATCCAATCCGGCGCTACGTTGCGCAGGTTATGCCCTAACAGCAGCTTGCCGCCGGGAACTTGCCAAGGCGCATCTTGTTGGTTTACATAAATCTTTACAGTCTTATTTTCCCAAGTCCGTTTGAAGGCGATATGGCCGTCGCCTGCCTCCAAAAATTCCAGATCACCCAAACGCAAAGCAGTATTTTCCTTACGAAGCTGTCCCAGCGCCCGGAAATGGGCAAGAAGAGAAGCGTCTTCCCTGCCCCAAGGGTAGGTGCGGCGGTTGAAGGGGTCTTTGCCGCCCTCCATGCCGGCTTCGTCGCCATAGTACACGCTGGGGCAACCGGGCAGCATAAACTGCAGGGCGGTTGCCATGCGCAGCCGCTCCTTACCAAGGCGCAACTGCTCCGGGGAGAAGTGGCGCTTTGCCTGCTGGTAACGGTCGTCGCTGGGGTCTTCCACAAGCTGGGTCAGGATACGGGCAGTATCGTGGGTGCCCAGCATATTCATGTTGCAGTCTACCACCTGCCGGGGGTAGTTTTCCAGAATGGACATGACTTCGGTGCGGAAATTCTGTCCGTCGTCATTGCCCCGCAGGAACGCAAGAATGGCCTTGCGGTAGGGATAGTTCATTACGCTGTCTAACGTGCCGTCCACAAAGTAACGGCGGCGGACACCGTAGGCCTCTTTATTGGAGGCATCCTCCCACACCTCGCCCATTAAAAGGGCATCGGGGCGCAGCTTGCGCAGGTGGGTTTTCAGAATTTCCACAAATTCGTTGGGTAGCTCGTCCACCACGTCCAGACGGAAGCCGTCTGCGCCTAAATTCAGCCAATGGGCGATGACGCTGTCCTGCCCGGTGATTACGTAGTCTAAGAACGCCGGATCCATTTTGTTCACCGTGGGCAGGGTGTCAAAGTCCCACCAGCTAACGTAGGAATCGGGGTAATTTTTAAACTGATACCAGCTAAAGTAGGGCGAATCCGGGGTGCAGTAAGCGCCCTTGCCACCAAAGCTTCCCTTCTTGTCAAAGTACAGACTGTCCGAGCCGGTGTGGGAATACACGCCGTCTAAGATGACCTTGATGCCCCGTTTATGGGCGGCCTCACACATGATCTGAAAATCTTCTTCCGTTCCCAGCATGGGGTCGGGGGTCTTATAGTCGCCGGTGTCATAGCGGTGGGAAGAAAAGCTCTTGCTGATGGGGTTTAGATACAGTATATCCACGCCCAAAGAGGCGATGTAGTCCATTTTTTCGGTGATGCCACGGAAGTTGCCGCCGTAGAAGTCGTTGTTGAGCACTTCCCCTTCCGGAGTCGGCTCCCAGACGATCTCCTCGTCCCAGTTTTCGTGGACTTCGTAAGGCTCTAATTTTCCGGTCAGGTCGCATTCGCCGGACTTATAAAAACGGTCCGGGAAGATCTGATAGATGGTTGCGCCTTTTGCCCAATCGGGGGTGACAAAATCTGCCGGTGTGCAGGTAAGCTGCCACAGATCGCCGGCTTCCATGTTGGTGTCACTACCCTGCTTGAACAGCCGGAACGTGCCGGTGCTGCCGGTGATGCGGAAATAGTAAAAATACAGTCCCGGCTGCAAGGTGAAGCTGCCGGAAAACACCTGATACAGTCCATGCTCCCGGGAAAGTTCCATAGAAATTTCCTTGCAGGCAGAACCGTCCTCATGCTGCATAACGCAGACGACAGCCGTTGCCCCCACGTTTTGGGGAATGTGGATGTGCAAAGCGCAAGCCTCCCCTTGGGCAATACAGCCAAAGGGGGTCTTATACTGGGGATTTTGCGAGTCAAAAAGTATACGCATAGAAACTCCTGAAAACGAAACGTACCGGGGCGGTTGCCGCCCCGGAAAATAGTATTACATATGCTCCCGCATGCGCTGGAACAGCTCCATATAGCGACCAGCCGGCTTGTCCCAACTGAAGTCCTGCTCCATGCAGCGCTTCTGCAAGGCGTGGAAGCCGTCGGGGTTGCTGCTGTACAGATTTAAGCAGCGGCACAGCGCACCGTAGAAGTCGTCGGCATTATAGCTTTCAAAGGTGAAGCCAAGACCGCCGTTGCCGTTTTCATCGGCGGGGGGAACGGTAACCTTCAGACCGCCGGTAGCATGAACCACGGGGATCGTGCCATAGCGCATGGCATTCATTTGGCTTAGACCGCAAGGCTCGGACTTAGAGGGCATCATGTAGATGTCGCCGCCGGCATAGATCCGGGAAGCCAAGCCCAAATCGAAGGTGATCTTTGCCGCCACACGGTCGGGGAATTCCCGTGCCAGTTCCCGGAAGAATTCTTCGAACTTATACTCGCCGGTACCCAAAATCAAAATTTGGCAATCCCGCTCCCACAGAAGCTTGCGGGCGATGTAGCACAAAAGATCCAGTCCCTTATGGCCTGCCAAACGGGTAACCATGACGATCAGCGGGGTATCCGCCTTTTGGGGCAGACCTACCTCATTCTGCAAAGCAGCCTTGCAGGCGGCTTTGCCCTGACCAAAGGTTTCTGCGTTATAGTGGGCGGGCAATGCCTTGTCCGTCTCCGGGTTGAAGGTGTTTACGTCGATGCCGTTGGTGATGCCCGTCAGCTTCCATGCGGCATTGGACAGCACGCCGTCCAGTCCGTGGGCATAGTAGGGGTACATCAGCTCCCGGGAGTAAGTCTCGGAAACGGTGGTGACCATGTGGGCAGTCTCAATAGCGCCCTTCATCACGTTGACGGAATTATTCAGATCCAGACATGCCCGGTACTGCCAAGGCAGCGCCAGCACATCGTCGAAAAATGCCTTGTTTGCCCAACCCTGATACTCCACGTTGTGAATAGTGAACATGCACTTGGTGCCGTGGAAGAAGGGGTGGTACTGGGCAGCCAAATAGGTAGGCACAAGGGCGGTCTGCCAGTCGTTACACTGGATCACATCGGGAATGAAGTCCAGCGCCACCAACATATCCAAACATGCCTTGGAGAAGAATGCGAACTTCTCGCCGTCGTCCATGTCGCCGTAAATCGGGCCACTGCGACCGCCGAAATAATGATCGTTGTCCAGGAAATAGACCTGCACACCGTCGGCACGGTTTTTCAGCCGCATTACGCCGCAGTACTGCTGCCGCCAGCCAAGAGACACGTAAAACTGTGTCACCTGCTCCACTTCGTAGGCAGGATTTTGCTTGATCTTCTGGTAGTAGGGCAGCACCAAAACCACCTGATTGCCTTCGATCCGCTGCAATGCGGCAGGCAGCGCCTCCATTACGTCACCCAGTCCACCGGACTTGACGTAAGGCGCTCCCTCAGAGGCAAGGAGGGCTATTTTCATACAACTTCACCTCGTTTGATGATGATCGGTCTGTTGGGTGTGCCGATAAGGGTAGTGCCGGGACGGATGGTTACGTCCTTGTCCAAAATCACGTGGCGCAGTTCGCAGTTTTCACCGATTACCGCATCGTTCATGACAACACAGTTTTCCACCACTGCGGTGGGGTAAACCGTAACCTGACGGAACAGCACGGAATTTTTCACAGTACCGCCCAGCAGGCAGCCGTCTGCCACAGAGCAGTTTTCAATGCAGCAATTCTCACCGTAGAAGGTGGGAACACGGTCACGAACCTTGGTATATACCGGGTGGCTGCCGCCGAACAGATCCTGACGGATCTCCTTATTTACCAGAGACAGGCTGTTGGCAAAGTAGTCAGCGATGGTCTCGTTGTACAGAGCAAGACCTGCATAGGAATAGACATTGACGGTAGCCTCACCCTTCTGCCACAGACCCAGCACCAGATCACGGTCCATGTGGTACAGATTGTGGGCGATGTGCTCCTTCACCTGATGGATCAGCCACTTGGTGCTCAGCACGAAGATATCCATAGATGCCTCATAGCCAGCCTCGGCGGCATAGTCAACTACCATGTCGGCAATGTTGCCGTTTTCGTCCAGCTTTACAGCCAAGTCCAGCTTCTTGTTGCCGTCGGCAACCCCTGCCTTGGTGACCAAAGTGATATCCTTGCCGCTGGCGATATGGTTTTCCAGCACCTTGTCAATATCGATGTTGCACAGCACAGCGGAGTCGATCATAACGATATACTCGTCCTCCGGGCCATACTCCAGGAAGGGCATGGCTGCGTACAAGCTCTCCAGCTTGCCACGGTAATCAGAGGTTTTGGAGGAGGAGAAGGGTGTCAGGTACTCCAAGCCGCCCTCTTCCATCTCAAGACCCCACTCTTCGCCGGAGCCTACGTGGTTCATCAGACTCTGATAGCTGTGACGGGTAACAATGCCGATGCGGCGGATGCCGGCGCATGCCAGATTGGACAGCGCAAAGTCTACCTGACGGTAGCGGCCGCCGAAAGGAAGGCTGGCCATGGTGCGGCGCTCGGTCAGTTCGCCCAGAGAGCCGTCATTTGCAAAAATAATACCGGTTACATTCATTGCGACGTCCTCCTTACAGCATTTCGCCGGGCAGCAGCACGGTGTTTGCCTCTACCACGGAATTCTTACTGGTAACACTGATTTCTTTCTTCTCGCCGGGGGCATAAGCGCCACCTACCACTGCGCCACGGCAGACCTTGCTGCCCTCGCCCAAAATGGCATGGCGGACAATGGCATTGGGCTCGATGGTAACGCCGGGCATGACCACGCTGTCCTCTACCAAAGCGCCTTCGCCGATGGTGCAGCCGGTGGAAATAATGCTGTGCCGGACGGCGCCGTAAACCTCACAACCTTCTGCGATGAAGCAGTTGACGGTCTTTGCGCTGCCGTCAATGTAGGAAGAAGGCAGAGCGTTGTTACGGGCGTAAATCTTGAACTTCTCGTCGCCACGGATATTGAACGCCGGGTCTTTGCCCAGCAGCTCCATGTTGGCTTCCCACAGAGAATCGATGGTTCCCACGTCCTTCCAGTAGCCGTCGAAGGTGTAAGCCATCAGCTTATGACCGGCATTCAAAAGGTTGGGAATGATGTTCTTGCCAAAGTCGTTGGAGGAATTGGGGTCTTCCTCGTCGTCAATGAGGAACTTGCGCAGAACGTCCCAGTTGAACACGTAAATGCCCATAGAGGCATTGGTGGACTTGGGCTTGGCAGGCTTCTCCTCAAATTCGTAGATAGAGCCGTCGGGGTTGGTGTTCAGAATGCCGAAACGGCTGGCCTCTGCCAAAGGCACATCACGGACAGCGATGGTGCAGGCAGCATTGTTTTTCTCGTGGTATTCTACCATCTTGGCGTAGTCCATCTTGTAGATATGGTCGCCGGAGAGTACCACCACGTACTCCGGGTTGTACCGGTCGATAAAGTCGATGTTCTGATAGATGGCGTTGGCAGTGCCCTTGTACCAGCCGGACTTCTTGTCCTGGCGCTCGTAGGGGGGCAGCACCTGGGCGCAGGAGTGGGGCTTGTCCAAGCCCCAGGGCTGGCCGTTGCCGATGTATTCATTCAGCTCCAGGGGCTGATACTGGGTCAGAATGCCCACAGTATCGATGCCGGAGTTGACGCAGTTGGAGAGGGGGAAGTCGATG
>JAZRQF010000061.1:0-8427 GCA_045649605.1 Faecousia sp. | reverse complement strand
ATTGATGGTTCAACCGGTAACATCTACGACGGTATCATTCCAACTGTTGATGCTGAAATCGCAGGCGAATTTGGTCGCATCATGGCTTGGGCTGACGAGTTCCGTACCCTTAAAGTTCGCACAAACGCCGACACACCTGCTGACGCTAAAAAGGCTCGTGAGCTTGGCGCAGAAGGTATCGGTCTTTGCCGTACAGAGCATATGTTCTTTGAAGCTGACAGAATCGCTGCTTTCCGTGAAATGATTTGCGCTGACACTGTAGAAGAACGTGAAGCTGCTCTTGATAAGATTCTCCCCTATCAGCAAGGCGACTTTGAAAAGATTTACGAAGCGCTTGAAGGTTGCCCAGTAACCATCCGTTTCCTCGATCCACCTCTACACGAGTTTGTTCCTACCGAGGAAGCTGACATTGAAGCACTAGCAAATGCTCAGGGCAAGACTGTTGCTGATATCAAGAACATTATCTCCGGCCTGCACGAGTTCAACCCCATGATGGGTCACCGTGGCTGCCGTCTGAGCGTTACCTATCCCGAAATCGCTAAGATGCAGACCACCGCTGTTATCCGTGCTGCTATCAACGTCCAGAAGGCACATCCCGACTGGAAGGTTGTTCCCGAGATCATGATCCCCCTGACCGGCGAATCCAAGGAGCTGAAGTTCGTTAAGGACATCGTTATCGAGGTCGCCAATGCTGAGATCGCTGCTGCTGGCGTTGAGCTGCACTACGAGGTCGGCACCATGGTCGAGATCCCCAGAGCATGTCTGGTTGCTGACGAGCTGGCTAAGGAAGCTGAGTTCTTCTGCTTCGGCACCAACGACTTGACTCAGATGACCTTCGGCTTCTCTCGTGACGATGCAGGCAAGTTCCTGTCCGCATACTACGAGAGCAAGATCTACGAGAACGATCCCTTCGCTAAGCTGGACCAGAACGGCGTTGGCAAGCTGATGCAGATGGCTGTTACCAATGGTAAGGCTGCTCGCGCAAGCCTGCACTGCGGTATCTGCGGCGAGCACGGCGGCGACCCCGTTTCCGTTGAGTTCTGCCACAAGATCGGTCTGGACTACGTGTCCTGCAGCCCCTTCCGTGTGCCTATCGCACGTCTGGCTGCTGCTCAGGCTGCTATTAAGGAAAGCAAGTAATCGCTGACTTTGTAAAACAAGAATTATCCGCCCGGAGGAATCCGGGCGGATTTTGTGTTTGTTGAAAATATGGTTTTGTTGTGGTACAATTGCAAAAAAAGGAAGGTGGTAAGGTGATTATTCTAGCCCAAATTGTGGGAATTGCGGCAGTGGCGCTTTATCTTTTGAGCTTTCAACTGAAAAGGCGCGGACAGCTTGTATTTGTCACCTGCCTTTCTAATTGTTTGTATGTGTTGCAATACTGCTTACTTGGTGCATTTTCCGGTGCTGTTTTGGACGTGTTATCTACAGTTTCTTCGATATTTGCCGGAAAGAAGAATGTGCCGGGGTTTCAACGGTATGCTAAGGGCGTTGCTGTCGCGATTAGCAGTTTGATCGTTGTCGCAGGTTTGGTTTTGGCGATTCTTCAGAAAAGCTGGGTAGAATTATTGCCGATTGCCGGAGCACTGCTTCAAACCGTGGGACTTTGGTTTCAAAAGGAACAGACCATTCGAAAATTTGCTTTGATAGGTGCGCCGTTTTGGCTGTGTTATAACTTTATTTCTCAAGCTTACGGCGCGGCCTTCGGCTCATTGCTGACAATGATTTCGGCAATTGTCGCCCTGATTCGGTATCGCCAGAAGAAAATATAGCGGAATAAATCTATCGTACAAAACGGGAGGACGGATTATGAATCAAGTCATTCAGCAGCTAAAAGAAAGAAAATCTGTGCGTGTTTTTAAAGATCAGCAGATCCCAACCGAGGAAGTGTCGGCAATTTTGGAGGCAGCGGTCAATGCTCCTACAGCCGGTAACCAGCAGCTGTATACGATCATTCATGTAACCGATCCGGTGCTGAAGGCGCAACTGGCGGAAAGCTGCGACCATCAGCCGTTTATTGCAAGTGCGCCTTTGGTGCTGGTGTTCTGCGCCGATTGCCGCAAATGGTATAATGCCTTCTTGGAATACGGCTGCGAACCCAGAAAACCCGGTGTGGGAGATCTTCTGTTGGCTGTCAGCGATACAAACATAGCGGCGCAAAATGCGGTAGTGGCGGCGCATAGCCTTGGCATTGGCTCTTGCTATATTGGCGATATTATGGAAAATGCCGAGCAACAGCGGAAGCTGCTTTCCTTGCCTGAGCATGTGTTTCCGGCTGCTATGCTTGTTTTTGGCTATCCCACACAGCAGCAGTTGGAACACCAAAAACCACCCCGTTCGGATATGCGCCACATTGTCCACGAAAACGGCTATCGGGATATGGATGCGGATGAGCTGAAACAGATGCTTTCTGTAAAAGCAGGCGTACGAAGCTTTGAAGAATGGATACAAGCGTTCTGTAACAGAAAGTATAATTCCGACTTCTCTCGGGAAATGACCCGCTCTGTGCAGGTCTATTTGGAGGATTTTCAGAAATAAATTGCAGAATGCTGATCTTGCGGAATCGTTATCCCAAACAAGAACAGTAAAGAGCAGTTTTATTGACAAAGGCGGCGAAAAGACATATAATCCTGCTATGCGATATGTTGTATTGCAGTAAAAACATACATACGGAAGGAAGAGAGAAAATGAAGAAGATTTTAGCAGTACTTTTGGTGCTGGCAATGGCATTCAGCCTTTGCGCTTGCGCTCCGTTGGAAAACGTACTGGATAAGTTCGGTATCCCGAACCCCTTTGAAACAGAATATGAGGAATTTGTTCAGCCGGCAACAATGCCTGCAATGCAGGAAGCAACCATTGCGCCCACCATGCCTATGGAGGCTGTGGAGGAGGTTATGCCCATGCCCACTGAGCCGGCTGACGATGAAGCGCCTGCTGTGCCCACTGAGCCGATCAATCCGGTTTCCGTAGGCGACGATGTGGCAATGCAGACTGTTGAGCAGATCTTGAGTGCGTCCAGCATGTCTGTGGACGAAGCTTATGTAATGGCTTTTTCTATCCAGTCCGGCTGTGAGGAGCACCTGAAGCTGCAGGAAGAGCTGGCAGCGCTGAAGGCTTGCCAGGGCATTTTCATTCAGCACAGCGAAAGCTCCAGCAAAACCTATAAAGCAGATGTATCTTTCTATCTGCAGAACGGCGAGTATTGGTTCACCCTCGACTATGCCGGCTACACCGGTACTATTAAAGATGGCAAGGTCGAGAAAAATGCGGAAGGCGATTTCTTGTTCGAAGCTGAGTCTACCGGCTCTCACACCAATCTTTTCACCGGCGAGTTAATGGTGATGGATTTCTACATCCAGTTCGGTCAGGAAAGCATGTACATCACTTGGGGCAGCAGCGAGTATACGCTGGGCCGCACCTAATTAAAGGAAAACAAAAGCACCTGCAGCATGTCTGCGGGTGCTTTTTTCTGCGATATTTGTTGACGGAAGTGTGGATCTGTCATACAATGATGCTATACGTTCAGGAGGTGGTTTGATGTCCATTCGGCAGGCGACGGTGCAGGATTTGCCCCGGATCTTGGAGATCTACGGACCTTATGTGGAGAATACTGCGATCAGCTTTGAGTATACTGTTCCTACCCTTGCGGAATTTACCAAGCGATTTTTGGACATCACCGCCCAATTCCCTTGGCTTGTTTGGGAGGAAAACGGCATCGTGCTTGGCTATGCTTACGGAAGTCTGCCTTTTGAACGGGCGGCTTATCAGTGGTGTGCAGAAGCGTCTATTTACCTTTGCCCTGAAGTTTGCGGCAAAGGCATCGGCAAGAACTTGTATGCCGCTTTGGAGCAGATTTTGCAGCGCCAAGGTTACCGGAAAGTCTATGCCATCATTACTACAGCCAATGAAGCGTCCATTTCTTTTCATCAGGCGGTAGGTTATCGCCACACTGCTACTATGCCCGATTGTGGCTATAAATTTGGCAAGTGGTACGGCACAGTCTGGATGGAAAAGGATTTGAATGCTTGGGACACCCCACCCCGGGAACCCGTTCCTGCACAACAAATCCAATGATAGACGAAAACATCGCCTTTGGGAAACCGAGGGCGATGCTCTTTTATAATTAATCGGTTGCAGTGTGGCGAAATTTGTAGTAAAATAACCGCAAATACTATTTTTCGAGGCGATTTTTATGAAATCTTCTGCATCTAAAAAAGGGCATGCCGCCCTTTATGTTATCACAACGATCGTATGTATTTTGGCGATTGCATTCATTATAGGAGGGGAGACCTTCCTGCGGGCATCCAGCCACAATGGCGGGGAGACTGTCGCTACAACTATGCCCACGGAAACCCAACCCACCGAACCGGTGCGGGAGTGGAAATCCGGTTTTGTGGCATCTTTGGAGCAGGAAATCGCCTACTATGATGAAAATGGCACGTCTGTAGGTACACTGATCCGTGGCACGCAGGTACAGTATGTAATCACACCCGAAGGGAAGACAGAACTTCTTGTGGATGAGGCAATTGTACTTTTGCAAGAGGACGCATCGGTGGTGGAAGATCCTACTCAGGTTATTCCCGCCCACACCCTTTATGTGAGAACCGCAGTCAATTTGCGGGATGTGGACGGCAAGCTGCTTACGGTGCTTGCTGACAAGGGTGCAGCGGTTGCGGTAACCGGCTGCGACTATGTAGACGAAACCGGCGCAGCGCACATGTACTGCGTGGATTTTGATGGGGAAACCGGCTATATCATGCCTTGGTATCTTGCCAATAATGAAACGGATGCCCTTGCCAACTATGATAACGGCTGTTATGCTACCCATGAGGCCAGAGGCAACCGTTACGGTGGCGGCGGCGCGGCAAATCTGGACTATTTCCCCCGTGAAAAAGGCCCGATCGAGGGCAACGAAATGCCGGAAGAATGCCGTACGCTGTACCTTGTAAGCTGGAATTTGGGCGAAGTAGACAGCTATATTAAGATCGCCGATGAAAGCGGTATCAATGCTTTCGTTGTGGATATTGTGGACGGAGATTCCGTTGGTTATGCCGGCGACGTTATGAAGGAATACTGCCCCTCCGGCGCCGCAAGAGCGCATAACTCTGTAGAGGAATATCAGACGGCCATTCAGAAACTGAAAGACGCAGGCTATTACGTCATCGGCCGTATTACCACCTTTAATGACTCCTATTTCATCAAAGATCACCCGGAATATGCCATTACCGACACCGCCGGCAATCCTCTCAAGCTTTCCGGCGAATACTGGCCCACAGCTTATAACCGGTCTGCTTGGCAGTACAAGGTTAATCTTGCTGTGGAAGCGGTGGAACTGATGGGCTTTAACGAGATCCAGTTCGACTATGTCCGTTTCCCGGACCGCACTTCCAGCTATGAGGAAGCAGGAACCATTGACTTCCACAACACCTATGGTGAGTCAAAGGCCCAGGCGATCCAGCGCTTTTTGATGTATGCTACCGACATTCTCCATGAGCAGGGCGCCTATGTCAGCGCAGACGTATATGGCGAAAGCGCATATACCTATGTAACAGCTTACGGCCAGTACTGGCCTGCCATCAGCAATGTGGTGGACGCTATCAGCGGTATGCCTTATCCCGACCACTTTGGCGCATCGGGTTCTTGGCGGCCTTGGGAGCATCCTTATGATACCCTGTATAGCTGGGGACAGAGCGTTATGGTTCGTCAAAGCGAGACGGCAACCCCTGCCGCCGTTCGTACGTGGATTCAGGCTTACAATGCCATTAGAGAACCGTACAACAGCTATGGTCCTGACGAGGTTGCTGCCCAGATCAAGGGTCTGCGGGATGCCGGCTGTACCGGCGGCTATATGACCTGGAATCCCACCTCGTCCATTAGCAAATACACCTATTTGATGCCCGCCTTTGCACCCCCGGAAGAATAATGATACCCCTAAAAACCGCTGACTTAGTCAGCGGTTTTTCTTGGTAATTCTTGCTTTTAAGACAAGCGGATGCTATAATTGACTGGAAATATACGAATCGGAGGTTATTCTATGAATTTGGTCTACAAAGTCCAAGATAAACCCAAATTTCCGCAGCTGTTGATTTTTGCCTTGCAGCAGGTTTTGGCAATTTTGGCAGCGACAATTGCCGTCCCCGCCATTATTGGTCATGGCATGAGTCAGCCTGCTGCGCTTTTCGGCGCTGGTGTAGGTACGCTGGTATATCAGTTATTTACCCGGTTTAAGAGCCCGGTATATTTGGGATCTTCTTTTGCATTCCTTGGCTCTATGGGCGCAGCGTTTGCAGGTGCAGCAACTGTTTCTGCAGGCTATGTAGGTTTGCTCATTGGTGCGATTTTGGCAGGCCTTGTTTATGTTGCCGTCGCAATCGTTGTTAAGTTCGTAGGCGTTAAGTGGATCGACCGCCTGATGCCTCCTGCTGTTATCGGACCCACCGTGGCAATTATCGGCTTGTCTCTTGCAGGCAATGCCATTGGCGATATGCTCAAGGGTAAGGTTATGGTGGAGAAGGTCGAGCAAGTCATTCAGGATGGCCAGATCGTAGACAGTATCACCTCTGTTTCCGGATGCAGCCCCTATGTTGCCTTGATCTGCGGACTGATTACCTTGTTTGCGGTAATCGTATTCTCCGTTTACGGCAAAAAGATGATGAAGCTGATCCCCTTTATTTTGGGTATTTTGGTAGGCTATGTGGTTGCGACCATCTTTACCGTTATCGGTATCGCGACAAACAATGTCGCCCTGCAGATCATTGATTTCTCTGTTTTTAAAAACTTGGATATCTTTGCTGTGCCTGATTTAACATTCATGCAGCTGGGAGAGGGCATCAAGGGCCTGTCTCCTGCGTTCATTGCAACTGTGGCAGTGGCCTATGTGCCGGTGGCATTCGTGGTCTTTGCTGAGCATATTGCAGACCATAAGAACTTGTCCACCATTATAGGTCAGGACTTGTTGACGGAGCCCGGTTTGCATCGGACATTGCTTGGTGACGGTGTCGGATCTATGGCGGGTGCGCTCTTTGGCGGCTGTCCCAATACTACCTATGGTGAGTCGGTCGGTTGTGTGGCAATTACACGCAATGCGTCTGTAATTACCATTACTACCGCTGCGATCATGTGTATTGTGATTTCTTTCTTTGGTCCGTTTGTAACCTTCCTGGCATCGATTCCAAACTGCGTTATGGGTGGCGTTTGTACTGCACTGTATGGCTTTATTGCCGTCAGCGGTTTAAAGATGGTACAGAAGGTAGATCTGAACCAAAGTAAGAATGTTTTCGTGGTTTCGGTGATCTTGATTACCGGTATCGGCAACCTGACACTGTCCTTCGGTAAAGTTACCTTGACTTCTATTGCTTGCGCTTTGATCCTGGGTATTCTGACAAATATTTTGGTTGCACGCGCACCGGAAGAATAATACGTTAAACGTTTTGCTACAGAAAAAGGAGGAATATCCGTGTTAGACAAACTGTTTAAACTGAAAGAAAAAGGCACAAATGTTAAAACAGAAGTAGTTGCAGGCATTACTACTTTTATGACGATGGCATACATTTTGGCAGTTAATCCCAGCATTTTGGGTGATGCCGGTATGGATTCTACAGCGGTGTTGCTGGCTACAGCTATTGCATCCTTTGTAGGAACAGCTTGTATGGCATTGATGGCCAATCTGCCTTTCGTGTTGTCTGCCGGCATGGGCCTGAATGCCTATCTGGCTTATACCGTGGTTATCGGCATGGGTTACTCCTGGCAATTGGCATTGCTGGCGGTGTTTGTAGAGGGATTGATCTTTATCGCTCTTTCTCTAACCAATGTTCGCGAAGCAATTTTCAACGCCATTCCCTTGACCCTGAAACGTGGTGTGTCCGTTGGTATCGGCTTGTTTATTGCCTTTATCGGCTTGCAGAACGCCGGCCTGGTGGTAAATAACGACAGCACTTTGGTGGGCATTGTCAGCTTCACGGAACAGTTCTCTACAGCAGGTGTTTGCGCACTGCTGGCGCTGGCTGGTTTGGTGATTACTGCGGTGTTGCACATTTTGAAGGTCAAAGGCTCTATTCTGATTGGTATTGTGGCTACTTGGGGGTTGGGCATCATCTGCCAGTTAACCGGTGTGTACACGCCCGCTCCGGATGCAGGTTTTTACTCTTTGCTTCCCCAAGCAATCGTTTCCGCAGACTTCTCCAAGCTGGGCGAAACATTTGGACAGTGTTTCCGGGTAGATTTTTCTGCAATCCGTCCCTTGGATTTTGTTGTGGTGATTTTTGCCTTCTTGTTTGTCGATCTGTTCGACACACTCGGCACACTCATCGGCGTGGCAACCAAAGCCAATATGCTCGACAAAGACGGTCGCTTGCCCCGTATCAAACCCGCTTTGATGGCGGACGCGATCGGCACGTCTGCGGGCGCGGTGCTCGGCACCTCCACCGT